>NZ_JBFEFH010000016.1:0-159165 GCF_040717455.1 Tautonia sp. JC769 | reverse complement strand
CTGAACGCCGTCACGGGATCGGTCCGCACCGCGGACCCTACGAGAGAACACGGATTCAGGCGAATCGGTCTGAGTGTTCTCCTCCCCGTCCCCGATGTCGTATAGGATCCCAGGGAGAGCCAGGCGCCGGCGAACCGAGGTCCCCCACCTCGACAACCAGAAGCCTTCGAATGTGAACCTATCGCCGGTCGATTGACGCGAGCATGCACGAGGCGACCGGCGGGCGGAACCCGAGGTGGCAACCGTCGGACCGAGCACGGGCCATCGGCCCTCGATCGTGATGCGATGCGGACGCTTCAAATGTCGAGGCGAAGGGCCGGCGATCCGACCGGCCCGGCTTCCGACGGTCGGGGCCCGGGGGATGGCCCCCGGCATCCCGGGCGATCCGGCCGGGGGGCGTCACCAGTCGAGATGCAGTGCGGCCAGTTCCGACCGGATCGCCTTGAGGTCCCAGACCTCGACGACGCGGTCCTCGGGCGACCGGAAGTCGAGGCTGGCCAGGTGGCGGCCGTCCCGGCTGAAGGTCAGGCCGAAGATCGGGTCGCGACGCCTCGGGAGCCTCAGCAGGCGGCGGGGCGATGGCCTGGCCCCGTCCTCCCCGATCGTCCAGAGGTTCAGGAACCCGCCGAAGTCGCCGACGGCCAGCAGGCGGCCGTCGGGGCTGAAGGCGACGGCCAGGGTCCAGCGGGTCACGCTCGGGTCGGGCGGCGGCAGCTCGGCGACGACCTCCCAGGTCCTCGTCGCGATCAGCCGGGCATCGCCGTTCTCCCCCCCGACGGTCAGCAGGCGGCCGTCGGGGCTGAGGGCCAGGCTGCGGCAGGGCTTGAATTCGGGCAGGTCGATCGGCTCGGGCATCGCCCGGCCATCCCCGAGCGACCAGGCGTGCAGGCGGTCCTGGTCCACGAAGTAGAGCGTCCGGCCGTCGGGGGTCAGGACGGTCGTCGGCTGGGACGGGTCCCGGGGGACGTCGGGCGAGAACGGGAACGGCTCGTCCTGGTCCGACGACACGAGCCGGCTCAAGCTGCCCGCCCCGTCCCCTTCGCCGGCCTTCCAGAGCCAGAATTCATGCGACGACCTCCGCGGCCCTCGATACCGACCCGCACCGGATCGCTCCCCTTCGCGTTCCCCGTCGCGTCGCGACGCCTCCTCCGGGCGCGGGGCGAACTCGCGGAGGACGAGCGCCGATCGGCCGTCGGCCGACCGGGCCATCAGGCGGAGCCCGTCGGTCGGGGCCGCCGGGGGGTCGTCGAGATCGGGCCAGGGGGTCAGGTCGATCGGCTCGTCCGCGTCGAGCGAGGCGAAGCGGGCGAGGCCCTCGGGGCCGAAGGCGAGCACCCGCCCCTCGTGGTCGAACGCCAGGGCCGCGGCCTGGCCCTCGGCCCGTTCCCAGGGTCGGGCCCGGGTCGGGCAGTGCTCGGGATGCCAGACGCGCGGGGCGTCGTGGTGCAGGGGGAGGACCATCAGGCCCTCGGGCCCGAAGGTGGGCAGGCGGGCCGGCTCCCCCTCGGGGATCTCGAAGCCGATCCGGCCGATCGGCTCGACGATCGACCAGACTTCCGAGGCCGGGCCCGACGCCACGAGCAGGGTCCGCCCGTCGACGAAGGCCACGTCCTGCACCCAGGTCGCCGTCGGGATCGAGGCGACCGGCGCGTTGGCCGCCGGGTCCCAGATCTCGATCCCCGTGTTCCGGCTCGCCGTGGCCAGCAGCCGGCCGCTCGGGCTGAACCGGAGCATCCGGACGAACCCCTCGCTCAGCCCGGGCAGGGGGACGGCGGGCGTCCCGGACCAGGCGTCGACCTCCCAGAGCTGGACCCGGCCGTCGCCGGCCGCGGCGATCACGCCCCCCGGCCCGACCGTCAGCGCCGTCAGGCCGATCCCGGTGTCGAACCCGGAGAGCCGCTTGCCGTCCTCGGCGTCGAAGATCACCAGGCGAGACTCCGGCGCCGTCCGGCCGACGACCACGGTCTTCCCCTCCGGCTCGAACTCGACCAGGGGCCACGGGGAGGGGCGGTAGGCCGACTCGAAGGTGATCTCGTCGAGCGTGGCCAGCGGCACGGGGGAGGCGTCGAAGTCCCAGAGGCGGACCCGGAGGCCGGCCATCGACCCCCGCGTCCCCCGGCCCGATCGGCCCGGGCCGTCGTCGGGCTCCTCCCCGTCGTCGGGCTCCTCGGCCGGGGGCCGGGGGATGGCCTCGATCGTCACGAGCCGATGCCCCTGGTCCGAGGCGAGCAGGCCGAGCACCTCGGCCCCGTCGAGGTCGAGCGGCCGGACCGATCCGCTGCCCGGGTCGACCAGCAGGATGCCCGGCGCCTCGGGGTTCAGCACCGCGATCGAAGGGCCGACCGCCGCCAGGCTCGGCCCCCAGGCCCCCCGCCTCCGGGACGTTTGCCTGGGCGCGTCGTTGCCCTCCTCCTGCTCAGCCCGGATCGTCGGCGGGCGGAGCGGGACGGTCAGCAGGGCGATCCGGTCGTCGGGGTCCCAGACGGTCAGGGTCTCGCCGTCCTCGCTCAGCACGGCCACGCGATTCGGCCCGCCGTCGTCGCGGCCGTCGTCCCCGTCGCCGGACTGGTCGAGGCTGACGAGGCCCCGGACCCGGCCGGTCGCCAGGCTCGGCCGGTCCTCGACGTCGCGGACGGCCAGCAGCTCCAGGGCCTCGTCCCGCAGGGCCACCCGCATCGACTCCTCGGGGGCCAGCGAGGCGGCCTCGCGGAGCTTCGCCCGGCCCTCGTCGCGGCGGCGGGGCATGGTCGAGGCCCGCAGCACCGGCAGCTGGCTGAGCAGCTCGCCGGCCCGGGCCACCTGCTCGGACCGCGTCGCCTCGCGCTGCTTCTCCAGGGCGTTGGCCAGCTCGCGCTGGAAGACCAACGCCCGGTCCCTCTCGTTGGCGACCCGGACGTAGGCGACGGTGGCGGTGATCAGGATGGCGGCGGCGGCGACCGTGGTGATGATCGAGGCCGTCGGGTGCCGCTGGGCGAGCCGCCAGGTCCGGCCGATCGGGCTGATCCGCCGGGCCTGCACCGGCTCCAGGTCGAGGAAGCGGCCGAGGTCGTCGGCCAGCTCGGCGGCCGTCTCGTAGCGGTCGCCCGGGCGCTTGCCCATGGCCTTCAGGACGATCGTCTCCAGGTCGCGGGGCAGGCGGCGGGCGAAGCGTCGCAGCGGCGGCGGGTCGCGGTCGACGATCTGGCGGACCAGCTCGGCGGAGGTCTGGCCGTCGAACGGCGGGCGGAGGGTCAAGAGCTCGTAGAGGGTCGCCCCGAGGCTGTAGACGTCGGTGGCCGGGCCGATCGGCCGGCCGTCGGCCTGCTCGGGGCTCATATAACGAGGGGTGCCGACCGGGCCGTCGCCTCGGGTCTGGCCGGGGTCTTCCAGGCGGCGGGCCAGGCCGAAATCGGCGACCCAGACGATCCCCCTGGCGTCGACCAGCAGGTTCGACGGCTTGACGTCGCGGTGGACGATCCCGCGTCGGTGGGCGTAGGCCAGGGCCTCGGCCGCCTGCTTGCCGACGCGGGCGACCCAGCGGTAGTACTCCGATCCGGTCGGCGGGACGAAGGCGGGGGGCCGGTCGTCGGCGCGGGCCGGGGCGGTCGCCAGGCGGACCCGCCTCGTCCACGACCCGGGCGTCTCGTCGCCGGCGGTCTGGCCGGGGAGCGAGAGCAGGGCCGAGCCGAGGCTGTCGTCCCGGATCGCCGTGGTGGCGTCGCGGTCGGTCGGCATCGGGCTGCGGCCGGTGGGGGAGCCGGAGGCGGTCAGCCGGTCGCGCCGCAGGACGCGCAGGACCCGGTCCAGCCCGCTGCCCTCGATCCGCTGCATCGCGTAGTAGCAGAGGCCGCCGACCTGCCCGACGTCGAAGACCGGCACGATGTGGGTATGGTGCAGGCTCGCGGCCGTCTTCGCCTCGTTCAGGAACCGCCGGCGGCCCGACGACCCGGGCGCGGCGTGCCCTCCCAGGATCTTCAGGGCGACGGGGCGGTCGAGGTCGACGTGGACCGCCTCGTAGACGACCCCCATGCCGCCGCGGCCCAGCTCGCGGACGATCCGGTAGCCGGCCACCCGGTAGCCGGCCGCCAGGCGTCTCGACCCGACGCCGCCGGGGCCGGTGCCCGACCCGACCAGCCCCTGGACCAGGGCCAGGCCGTCGAGCGCCTCGCGCAGTTCGTCGGCCAGGTCGGGGTACGAGCGGGCGAAGTCGTCGGGCTCGGGGGCTCGGCCCGATTCGGCCAGCTCCAGATAGGCCTCGATCGCCTCGCCGAGGCGTTCGTCCCGGTCACTGGCTTCGGTCCCCGCGTGCTGGAGCGCCATGATGGGATGGGCCCTCGAAGGTGAGTCGATCGGGCAAGCGAACGCAAAAAAGGGGGGCGTGCGGCGGGTCATCCCGGGGAGGTGGCCGCGAGGCGATCGGGCCGGGGGAGACGCAACCGGCTTACAATATCTTTAAGCGTTTTCCGGAGGTGTGTCGGCCCGCTCATCTCCCTCGAACCGCAAGGAACCGCCGGGCGGGCCTTCGAGGGTCTGCTTCAGGCGCTTGAGCCCCTTGGCCCAGAGGCCGCGGACGACCTTGCGGCCGACGCCCATCTGGTCGCCGATGGCCTCGAAGGATTGGTTCTCGGCGTGATAGCGCCAGAGGACCTCGGCCTCGGCCTCGGGCAGGTCGGTCAGGGCGTCGGCGAGCAGGACGATCAGCTCGCGGCGGCTGGCCTGCTCGCTGGGGCTGGTCTGGCTGAGGGCGAGCACGTCGAGCAAGCGGCCGCCGTCGCCGCCCCCGCCGGCGGGCAGGCCGCCGCCGTCGGCGTCCCAGGGGGCGTCGAGCGGCAGGGCCTTCACGTCGCCGACCCGCTTGGCCCGGCTGTGGTAGCGGCCCAGGTCGGCCAGCTTCTGCCCGACCAGCCGACGCAGCCAGCCGACCAGGGCCGCCTCGTTCTGGCCGGTGAAGGAGGGGAACTGGCGGACGACCTCGACCAGGGTCTCCTGGACCACGTCGGACAGCTCGACCCGCTCGCGGAGCCGGGGGCCCATGCCCGATCGGACCACCATGCGGAGGTAGTTCCGGTAGAGGTTGCACAGCTCCCCCAGCGCTTCGGTCCGTCCGGATCGGGCCTCGGCCATCAGTTCGGTCGGTCCGGAAGTCATGGGCAACGGCCTCCGCGCGGGGTCCCCGGCCGGGTCGGGAGTGATCGGGGCGGCTCGGTCGGGGAACCTCGGCAGTGCTTCGGGCGGGGTTTGCGTGTCGGTCGTGGCGGCGGGGGCCCTCACCCGGCCTTCGGGCACCCTCTGCCCCGAAGGGGGCGAGGGTCGGGTGTTTCACCCTGCTCCCCGCGGCCGGGGTGAGGGGTCTGGGCCCGGATCGCGAGGCGAGGCGTTCGGACAGGGAGCCCGCTCGCCCGGCCTCCGACCACCCTTTCCCCGGGGGGCGAGGCGAGGGTCGGAGGCTGCTCCCCGCTCCGGAGGAGGGGGTGACGCTCGTTGCCCTTCTCCTTACAACAATGATCGGGCCTGGGCCGCCGCTCGGCAAGCCCAAGCGGCGGGGCGGTGGGGGGCCCTCCCCGGGGATGGAACCCCGGCCGGCGGGATTCGGGCCGGGGCGCAACGCGAAACGCCCCTCGCCGGAACGGGCCGGCGAGGGGCGTCGGGGGTGTTCTTCATCAGGAGCGGGAGCGATCGCGGGCGATCGGCTCAGGCGTCCTTGCGGGCGAGGGCCCGGCGACGCAGGCCCAGGCCGCCGGCCAGGGCGACGAGGAACACGGCGATCGAGGCCGGCTCAGGAATCTGCACCGCCTCGATGCGGCCCTGGATGCTCGTCCGGCCACCGTTGGTGGTGAACGGGGCGATGTCGACCGGGTCGATCTTGGTGATGGTGAAGATGAAGTCGTCCACCTGGAAGGTCGGCAGGTTCTCCGGGTCGAGGTCGAAGGTCGCGGTGACGTTCGACTGGGTCTCGCCGGTGATCGTGCCGTTGAGGAAGGCGTCGATGAAGATCGGGGTCTGGTTGAGGTTCGGCACGGAGCCGTTGACCTCACCGACCGTCAACGCCACGGTGAACGGGGTGTTGTCGTAGGTCGTCGAGACATTGGCGCCCAGGTCGGGCAGGACCTGGAACTCGCCGAAGCTGACGTTCGACGGGGTCCGGACGGTCTGCTGGACGATCCCGTTGTAGTTCATCAGGTTGCCGGCCGAGATGGTCGACGTGTCGCCGAAGGTCCCGGAGGTGCTGAAGCGCACCAGCGGGCTGGCCGGGGTCGTCGAGACCGGGGCCGAGACGGTTTCGGCGGCGGCGTCGTCGGCGACGCCGGTGGTGCTGATCAGGTCATCGGCGGCCGTGGTGTCGGCGGCCGTGTCGATCTCGTCGGCCGAGACGACGGGGCCCAAACCCAGGAAGCCGAGAGCAAGGGCCATACCCGCCAGTCGCAGCCCGGCCCAGCCTTGAATCGTGTGCATCCTTCCCTCCTGAATCATCGAAGATCGACGCCCTTCCAGGGCATCGGGACCGGGCCGCCGCCGAAAATCGGTGGCTGCCCCGGCCTCGGAATCGTGGCCAGACCTCCGGGACCCCCGGCCCGATCCGCCCCGCAGACGACCGCCAACGCGGCCGCCTCGGCCGGAGCGATCGGGGCAAAACCGTTGGCCCGCGAACCGGAGCCCCGGGGACATCCCCCGGGCCCGGGTCACGTCCTCGCCCCCCTGACCGATGGTCGGTGGGGGAACGATCGGACCAGAGCCTCTCATTGCGAGCGACGGCGACCGTGCCGCATCGGTTGCGAATTCACGGCGGGTCAATCGAGTGTGATGTGACAGCAGTCGAGATCGAGCCATCTTCACCGGCCTCCCTGCCGGCCCGAGATGATGGGTCGTCGAATCCGTTCGCGACGCTCCGAGAAGGTGGAGTTCCGAAACCGGGGCGGAGAATACTGGAGGCCCCCGAGACTGTCCACCTCAAGTTTCCGAATTCTCGCCGATTCGGCTGAAGTTCTTCCCGGGACTCGCCGAAACGCCGACCCGAGGCGGTGGAATCCCGCGGTCTTGCGGGGGGGCCGGGCGGCATCGGGCGGCGGGAATCCCGCGAGAATGCCCCCGCCGGGGGGTGATTCTCCCCCGCCTCGGGGCCGGAGGGAGGGCCCCACTCCGCCCGCTCGGGCCCGCCGACCGGCCGGGCCGTGGCGGCCGATCGGGGGCCTGATTCCCGATGGAGGGAATCGGGAAGGGGGCGTCGACGGGGGCGAGGCATTTGGAAATCGGTGGCCTTGCTCCGATTTTCTTCTCGAATCGTTCACTGCCCCCTTGATTCGGGAGCGGCAGAATCGCTATGACTGATGACCGTTGAGTGACATCAAGTCTCTTCATGTAACTGCATGCAGTGCTTCACTCGACAGCACGTTTGGGCCACGAGCGGCCACCTCTCTCGACTGCTCGTGGTCGCGTTCTTGCAGTGAGACGAATCGCATCTCGTTCCGGTTGAGCCGAGCTCCCTCGCGCCTCAACGCCGCGGCCGAGGCCGGCCGTGTCGCCCTGCGTGGGAGGTTCCGTCATGCTCGGGCGAGGATGGTCCGTCCCCTGATCCTGGCATGCCGCCGCTTCGCCCGGCCCAATCGGCTTCGGTTGGGGGGGGGCGGGGCCCGGGTGGGGTGCTCGACAGGAGGGGTGGCCTGCCTTGCCGAGCGGCATCGGTTCGGACCGGGACCGGGCGGAGACCGATCGTTCGTTCTTGAAAATCTTCCTTTCCCTCGGTTTCTCGGCCGAAGCCTCGTTTCCGATCCGCGGTTTCGTCTCGTCTCGTCTCGTCTCGACCCCGCCCGGTGCTTGCCGGGCGGAGCGATCTGCATCGTTCGATTGCGTTGGTTCGTGATTCGTACGCGTGGTTGTCCTTCGCCGCGTCGGGGGGCCAGTCCCGCTCGACCTGCGAAATGCTTCGGACCGCACGCCCGTTGCTTGCCTTTCCGCCCGTCGGCCGGCCCGCACTTGACTCTTCGCAGCGGGTGCGACCGGGCCGACAGCGTTTCGATCTTTTTTTATTCACCTCGACCGACACTCACATCTCGATTTCTTCGGAGCGTCTCGCGATGAATCGTCCTCCCCGATCCCGCCGCGGCCCGGCGCGCGGCTTCACGCTGATCGAACTGCTCGTCGTGATCGCCATCATCGGCGTCCTGATCGCCCTGCTGCTGCCGGCCGTCCAGAGCGCCCGCGAGGCGGCCCGGCGGGCGCAGTGCACCAACAACATGAAGCAGATGGCGCTGGCCGCCCACAACTACGTGGACTCGTGGCAGCGGCTGCCGTCGGGCCTGCGCTGGGGGTGGGTCCCCGGCTCGAACACCTCGGTCACGTCGCTCCACGGGCCGTTCCCGGGCTTCCTGCCGTACATCGAGCAGACGGCGCTGGCCAACGCGATCAACTACGACGTGAATATGTTCATGCACCAGAACATCACCATCCACGGCACCAGCGTCTCGACCTTCGCCTGCCCGAGCGACCCGACGGCCACCGAGCTGAGCACCCACAGCTCGACCGCCTACCCGCGGATGGCCCACACCAGCTACGCCGGCAACGGCGGCCTGTGGCCGAGCAACACCTACTCGCTGCCGCCGACCGAGGGGCGCCCGGGCGGCCTGGTGCACTCGCAGTACGGCCGGGTGCGGGCCAACTCGCTGGGGGTCTTCGCCGTGCACAGCGAGACGACCTTCGCCGAGATCAAGGACGGCCTGAGCAACACCATCATGTTCATGGAGCACGCCAACGGCATCCTGGCCGACCGCAACCCTTCGGAGACGGCCGACTGGGGCTGGTGGACCTCGGGGGCCTACGGCGACACCCAGATCACCGCGATGTACCCGATCAACGCCCACAAGAAGATGCCGCGCTACGCCCCGGCGAACGCCTGGGCCGACTCCCACATCATGGCCGCCAGCAGCTTCCACCCCGGAGGCGCGAACTTCGCCATGGCCGACGGCTCGGTGAAGTTCATCAAGGAGACGATCGACACCTGGCAGATCGACCCGGCCACCGAATTGCCCGTCGGCCTGACGACCCAGACCAACGGCTCGGCCTTCTGGGCGACGACCTACGAGGTCGGTGACCCGGCCGTCTTCCGGTCGGGCGTCTACCAAGCGCTCGCGACCAAGAACAAGGGCGAGGTCATCAGCGCCGACCAGTTCTGACGGCGGCGTTCGCGTTCGCCTTCCGTCGCGTTGCCGGCGGCTCACGCCCCGCCCGGATCGGCCCGATGGGCCGGCCCGGGCGGGGTTCGCTGATTCCCGGGCGAGGCCCCGCCGCCGGGCGGCGGGCTCGCCTTCCATGATCGAGAGGAGAGTCCCTGTGTTTTGTTGCAACGATCGAGTTCGATCCGCCATGGAACCGCGTCGGACCCTTGCCGGGATGTTCGGAACCCTGGGCATGGCGGCCTGCCTGCTGGCGGCCGGGTGCTCGGGGGGAGAGGATGCCGCCCCGACTCCGGTCGAGGGGAACGATGCCGGGCTGGTCGAAATCCCTTCCGACGGAGACGGGCCGTCGTCCGGGCCCGAGCTCAATGCCATGACCCCCGGCGGCAAGGGCCCTCGAGGGGCGGCCGGCACCCCTTGAGATCGGGTCGGACCGCCCCTCGGGGTTGGTTGATGGAACCGATCCCGAAACGCGTTGGACGGCATCGCCCGATTCGGCGGGTTCGCCTCTGTTCGGACGACCGGGCCGCTTGCCGGTTCCCGATCGGGGGCGGCCTCGCTACGCTCGATCCTGAAACACTGGTTGCTTTCGACGATCGACCGGGAGGATTGAGCCGATGATCGGACGATGCCGAACTGCCCCGACCTTCGCCATCGTGCTGGTGGTCGTGAGCGCCTCGCAGGGTCTCCGGGCAAGGGCACAGGAGCCCGACGCCGCGATGCCGGCCGAGCTGGCCGCGTCGCTCTCCTTCGCGGCGACGTTCGACGACGGGTTCGACGCCGAGGTGGCCGGGGGGGACCCGACCTTCTATTCGGCCGAGACGGCGGCGCGGGCGAATCCGGTGGCCGGGCCGGACGGCCCCGGCGTCGATCGGCCGGCCGAGGGGGGGCGGTCGGGCGGGGCCCTGCGCTTCTCGAAGGAGAATCAGCGGGTCCACTTCTTCCGGGTCGCCGAGAACCTGCCGTTCGAGGGGCCCGGCGGCGACGGCTGGTCGGGCACGATCTCGTACTTTTTGAGCCTCGACCCTGAGCCGGAGCTGCCGCCGTCGTACGTGGACCCGATCCAGATCACCCAGAACGCCTGGAACGACGCGGCCATCTGGAACGACTTCACCCGAGACGACCGCCCCCGGGCCTTCCGGCTCGGCGTGCTGGCCGACCTGGCCGTCTGGAACCCGGAGGACAAGGACTTCGAGGCCCTGCCCGACGCCGAGAAGCCGGTCGTCGCCGTGGCCGAGCCGCCTTTCGCCTCCGGGCGCTGGACCCACGTCGTCATCACCTTCGATCGCTTCAACACCGGCCGACCGGATGGCGAGGCCCGGCTCTACCTCGACGGCGAGCTGCGCGGGACCGTCTCGGGATGGGATCAGCGCTACTCGTGGGACCCGGGCCGGGCGGTCATCTTCCTCGGCCTGAACTACGCGGGGTTGCTCGACGACCTGATGATTTTCGACCGGCCGCTCTCGGCCGACGAGGTCGCCCGGCTGACCGAGGCCGCCCGCGACGGCTCGCCGCTGCTGGCCCCCTGATCGGCCCCGGGGTGATTTGACTCGGGGCGGTCGGCGGGTCAGGCTGGAAGGCGAACCGCATCCACCCGGGGTGGTCCGGACCCTTTCGTTTTTTTGCCTCGCGAGCAAAGAAAAGGGCCCCGGGACCGGGGAGGATGCCCGCAGCTCAAGGCGACCGGAGGCCGAGCCATGTCCCTCGATCCGAATCGGCGAGGCGGCCGGGGCCGCCGCGACGGCGTCCGGCCTCGCTTGGAGGGGCTGGAGCCCCGGTGCCTGCTGGCGACGTTCACCGTCTGCGTGCTCGACGACGACGGCCCCGGATCGTTGCGCGGGGCGATCGAGCAGGCGAACGCCGATCCCGACCACGACATCATCCGCTTCGAACCGGGCCTGACGGGCACGATCACGCTGCAAACGAAGCTGCCCGACCTGACGACCGACCTGGCGATGGTCGGGCCGGGTTCCGAAGTCCTGACCCTGGAGCGGTCGCAGGACGACGAGGCCCCCGCCTTCCGGATCATCACCGTCGGCGAGGGGGTGACGGTCTCGCTTGCGGGGCTGACCCTGGCCGGGGGCCTGGCGACGGCCGGCGGCGGCGTGGCCAACGCGGGGACGCTGGTCCTCTCCGAGGTCGAGATCCGCGACAACCGGGCCGGGTTCGAACTGGCCGACGCGCGGGGCGGGGGCGTCTCGAACACCGGCGTCATGACGATCGTCGACGCGATCCTCCGGGAGAACGAGGCCCGGGGATTGAACGCCGTCGGCGGCGGCGGCGACGGGTTCGGGGGGGCGATCCACAATGCGGGGACGATGGAACTCGTCCGGACCACGATCGTCGGCAATGCGGCCGCCGGCGGGATGCAAACGATCGGCTCGCTCAACCCGGGGACCGGCCGGGGCGGCGGCATCCTCAACTCCGGCTCGCTGACGGTCACCGCCTCGACCCTGGACGGCAATGTTGCGGATGCGGGCGGGGGGATCGACAACGACGGCACCCTGACGCTCGACGGCTCGATGGTGGTCGATAATGCGGCCACGGGGGGCTTGCGGTCGGCCGTGCTCGGGGCCTGGGCGCAGGGGGGCGGCATCGTGAACTCCGGGCTGCTCCGGGTGGTCGATTCCTCCTTCTCCCGGAATGAAGCCCGGTCGTCCGGTTTCCTCGGCGCCGCGGCCTCGGGCGGGGCGCTGGCGAACGTCGGGACGGCGGCGATTCTCGGGTCGGCGTTCGAGGACAATCGGGCCGACTCGCAGGCGCCGGGGGGGCCGACGAGCTTCGCATCGGCCGAAGGCGGGGCCGTCCGGAATGCCGGGCCGATGACGATCATCGGGTCCTCCTTCGCCCGGAACCGCGTGCGGGCGACCGACGGGATCACGGCCGATGCCCGCGGGGGGGCCGTCTCCAGCTCCGAGCCGCTGTCGATCACGGAGTCGGTGTTCGAGGAGAACCGGGTTGACTCCCAGGGCATTCGGGGCGGCATCGCCCTGGGGGGGGCGATTGCCAGCAACGGCCCGCTGGCCCTCTCGGCGTCGACCCTGGTCGGCAACGCGGCGGAGGGCCGGGGAGGGTTCGGGCCCTCGGGGAGCGGCGGGGCATTGGTGCAGGGGCAGTCGGGGTCGGCGACGGTCGTGAACACGACGATCAGCGGGAACCGGGCGTTGTCCGGGGGCGGCATCTCGACCGACGGCGACGTGATCCTCGCCCACGCGACGATCGCCGACAACGAGGGGGGCGGCGTCGTCGCGTTCACGATCCCGCCGCTGACGCCCCGTCGGGTGGCGGTCGTGTCGAGCCTCTTCGGGAGCAATCCGGGCGGCTCGATCGTGAACGACGGCGCGGAGGTGGTGTCGATGGGCGGCAACGTCTTCGCCGACGCGCCGGGCCTGGAACTGGCCCCCTCGGATCGCGCCGAGGTCGATCCCCGCCTCGGTCCCCTGGGTGACAACGGCGGCCCGACCCCGACCCGGGCGTTGCTGCCGGGGAGCCCGGCCATCGACGCGGCGGTGCCGGTCCTCGGGGTGACGGCCGACCAGCGGGGCATCCCCCGGCCCTCGGCCTCCGCCCCCGACTCCGGCGCGTTCGAGGCCGAGGTGTCTGCGGAGATCGTCGCGACCCCGGACCCCCCCATGCCCTCCCCCGGCCAGCCGGTGACGGTCAGGCTGACCCTGACGGACGCCGACGGCCTGCCCCTGGCCGGTGTCCCGGCGGCGATCCAGGTCGTCTCCGGCCCGAACGCCGGGATCGCCGGGCCGATCGCGTTGACCGACCTCGACGGCCGCCTCGTCTTCTCCTACGAGGGCGAGGGCGGGCTGGGGACCGACGCGGTGATCGCCTCGGCCATCCAGCCCGGGGGCTCGACCGTCGTCTCGACTCCGGCGTCGGTCTCCTGGCCGGCGCTCCCGCCGGTCGTCACCGGCCTGCATCGCCAGGGGTTCCACGCCCGGCCGACCCGGCTTCTCCTCTCCTTCAGCGAGCCGATGGACCCGCACCGGGCAGGCAGTCCCGACGGGTACCGCCTGGTCGCCCCCGGCCGCGATGGTCGGCTCGGGACGGCGGACGACCGGGCCGTCCCGATCGCCTCGGCGGTCCCCGACCCGTCGGGGACGACGGTGACGCTCGTCCCCGGCCTTCGCCTGCCGCTGCATCGGGCCTACCGGCTGACCGTGATCGGGACCCCGCCCGAGGGCTTGACCTCCGCTTCGGGGGCCTTCCTCGACGGCTCGGGGACCGGCCGGCCCGGCTCGGACTTCGTCACGACCTTCGGCCCCGAGGTGCTCGATCGGCCGACGAGGGCGGGCCTGGCGGGTCGGCACTCGCGTCCCCCGCGAGCGTGATCGGGCCCGGGATCGAGGGGGCGTGAGGGCCGGGACGCGGTCCAGCCGCGGGGAGGGCCCGGCGACGAATCGGGACATCCGGCCCGCTTCCGGGCGCCGGCATTGCTCGGGGGCGGCCCGATCGTTACAATTGGCGATTCGCAATCCCTCAACGTGGCGATCACGGTACGCCTCCCATGTTCGACGACATCCAGCACCGCCTGTCAGACGCCCTCGGCCGGTTCAAGGTCCGTGGTAAGCTGACCGAGGCCAACATGCAGGAGGGCCTGAAGGCCGTCCGGACCGCCTTGCTGGAAGCCGACGTCAACTACGAGGTCGTCCAGCGCTTCATGAAGCGCGTGACCGAGAAGGCCGCCGGCCAGGAGCTGATCAAGAGCGTCCGCCCCGACCAGCAGATCGTCAAGATCGTCCACGACGAGCTGATCGACCTGATGGGGGAGGGCGACCCGCACATCCGCTTCGAGAAGTCCGGGCCGACGGTCTTGATGCTCTGCGGCCTGCAAGGCTCGGGCAAGACGACGACCGCCGGCAAGCTCGCCCGCCGGATGCTCGGCCTCGGCCGCAAGCCCTTGCTCGTGGCCGCCGACCTGCAACGCCCGGCGGCCATCGAGCAGCTCAAGGTCCTCGGCCAGCAGCTTGATGTTCCGGTCTACACCGAGGATCCGTCGAAGGCCGATCCGGTCGAGGTCTGCCGCAAGGGGGTGGCCGAGGCCGACCGCCTGGGCCGCGACACGGTGATCCTCGACACCGCCGGCCGCCTGCACGTCGACGACGAGCTGATGGGCCAGCTCAAGCGGATCGAGAAGAAGGTCCGCCCCCATCAGGTCTACTTCGTCTGCGACGCCCTCACGGGGCAAGACGCCGTGGCCTCGGCCGGATCGTTCAACGAGGCGCTCGAGCTCGACGGCGTGATCCTGACGAAGCTCGACGGCGACGCCCGCGGCGGCGCCGCCCTGTCGGTCCGGCAGGTCACGGGCGTGCCGATCAAGTTCGTCGGCATGGGGGAGAAGCTCGAACGGCTCGACGTGTTCGACCCCCAGCGGATCGTCGGCCAGATGCTCGGCATGGGCGACATCGTCGGCCTGGTCGAGGCGGCCAAGGACGCCGTCGACGAGGAAGAGGCCAGGCGCCAGCAGGAGCGGATGGCCAAGGGGAAGTTCGACCTCGACGACTTCCGCAAGCAGATCGTCACGATGAAGAAGATGGGGTCGGTCAAGGACCTCATGGGCAAGATCCCGGGCATGAACCAGATGGGTTCGATGCTCGAAGGGGTCGACGCCGACGCCGAGGTCAAGCGGATCCAGGGGATCATCGACAGCATGACTCCCGAAGAACGCCGCGACCCGGACCGGATCGACATCAGCCGACGCCGCCGGATCGCCGCCGGGGCCGGGTGTGAGCCTCAGGACGTCTCCGGCCTGGTCAAGCAGTTCGACGCCATGGCCGCGATGGTCAAGCAGATGTCGCAGATGTCGATGCTCGACCGGGTGAAGACCCTCTCGGGCCTCGGCAAGGCCGGCGCCTTCAACCCCGGCGCCATGCTGAAGACCTCCAAGCAGAGCACCGGCAAGCGCCTCAGCGCCAAGGAACGCGAGAAGCAGAAGAAGCTCCGCGAGAAGGAGGCCCGCCGCCTCCAGCGCGAGCAGCGCGAGAAACGCAAAGGGGGGCCCAACCCCTGAGCCGTTGATGCCGCACACGGCAGGATCCCGCCCCTCGCCGGTTGGCGGTGACCCTGCCTCGAACCACGGCCCAGCCTTCCTTTCGTCCGGGCGAGACGACGAACGGGGCCAGGCCGCTTGTCCTGACCGGATGGATGGAACGAACGTCTCGCCGCACCGATTCGCCGAATGAGAGGGGATGAGCCGGCTTGCGACCTTTTGGGGTCGATCTGCCGGCCGCGGGGCCGCCGATGGCTCGGGAACCGGCCCCGTTTCCCGATTGCTCTGCCTGAACGACCCGTTCGTTCGGCCGGAGCGACGAGGGGAGCACCCGACACGTTTGGGACTCAAGAACATGCGTCCGAGCCGCGCTTCCGATTGCCTGGGAGTGATCGATCGAGATGGTCAAGATTCGCATGAAGTCGTTCGGCCGACGGCACCGCCCGTTCTACCGGATCTGCGTGATGGACGCCCGGACCCCCCGGGACGGCCGCGCCATCGAGGAACTCGGCTGGTACGATCCGCTCGTCCGGAACGAATCGGCCCGCGAGTGGTTCAACACCCCCCGCGTCCGCTACTGGCTCTCCGTCGGCGCCCAGCCGACCGAGAAGGTGGCCGCGATGCTCAAGCGGCACGGCATCACCAAGCCCGCCAACGGCGAGGCCTGGGATGACGTCCCGGCCGAGGAGCGTCCCGCGCCCGGCGCCAAGACGACCCACCTGACCGGCGGCCCCGCCCCCAAGCCGAAGGCCGCCCCGCCGGCCCCCGAGGCCGAGGCCGAGGCCCCCGCCGCCGAGGCCCCGGCCGACGCCGCCGCCCCGGCCGCCGAGGAGCCGAAGGCCGAGGAATCGCAATCCTGACCGGCCCGGCCGCCAGCCAAAAGGGACGTTCCTGGGCGTGATCGGCCGACAGCCCGCGACCGGACAGGACCCAGACGGCGCCTCGCCGTTCTCCTTTCCGATCGCGCTTGACCGCCAGACCCACGCCCTGTTCCGGCACCGGCCGGCCGACGAGCAACGGGCCACCCGACGATGCGACCGCCTCCGCTGCGATTTGACGTCCTGACGCTCTTCCCCGGCCTGTTCGGGGGGTTTTTGTCCGAGAGCATCCTGAAGCGGGCGATCCGCCGAGGCTTGATCTCGGTCAACCTCTGGGACATCCGCCGGTGGGCCCTCGACCGGCACCGGAGCGTCGACGACACCCCCTTCGGCGGCGGCCCCGGCATGCTGATGATGGCCCCCCCGGTCGTCTCGGCGGTCGAGGCGGTCCAGGCAAGCTTCGGCGACCGACCCGGACGCCTGATCGCCCTGACCCCCTCCGGCCGACGCCTCGATCAACCGTTCGTCGCCGAATTGGCCCGGGAACCCCGAATCACCCTGCTCTGCGGGCGTTATGAGGGGTTCGACCAGCGGATTCTCGACGTGCTGCGGCCCGAGGCGCTCTCGATCGGCGACTACGTCCTCTCCGGGGGGGAAGTCCCGGCCATGGTGGTCATCGACGCGGTCATGCGGCTGGTCCCCGGCGTCCTCGGCGACGAACGGAGCGCGGTCGACGAGTCGTTCGGGCCCGACGGCGGCCTCGAATATCCGCACTACACCCGACCCCGATCGTACCGCGGCCTGACCGTGCCCGACGTCCTGCTGAGCGGCGACCACGCCGCCATCGACCGCTGGCGACGCCAGCAGCGACGCGAGGCAGGGACGGGCTGACCCAGGCCCAACGGCCACGGTCGGGCGCCTCGGGCGTCCACTCAGAATACCGTTCTCCTTTGATTCATCCGGTTTCAAGACAGACAGGCACACAAGGACCCCTCCCATGCAGAACGCCCTGATGGAACTGGTCGAGAAGACCGGTTTGCGCGAGAAGGTCCCTCACTTCGAGATCGGCGACACGGTCGACGTGCACGTCCGGATCCTCGAAGGGGACAAGGAACGCATCCAGATCTTCAACGGCGTCGTCATCTCCCGATCCGGGGCCGGCGTCCGCGAGATGTTCATCGTCCGCCGGATCGTCGCCGGCGAGGGGGTCGAGCGGGCCTTCCCGGTCCACTCCCCTCGGATCGCCGACGTCGTCGTGAAGCGATCGGGCAAGGTCCGTCGCGCCAAGCTGTACTTCCTCCGCGACCGCATCGGCAAGGCCGTCCGCCTCAAGGAACGCATCCGGGGCAAGGCCAACGAGGCCGAGGCCGCCGCCGTCCGCACCCAGAAGCGCGAGGCCCGCAAGGCCAAGAAGGCCGCCAAGGCCGAGGCCCGCGCCCAGCGCGCCGCCGAGCCGAAGGTCAAGGCCCCCAAGACCGACGCTGCCCCCGCCTCCGAGGGGGATGCCGCTCCCGCCGAAGGGGCCGAGTAATCGCAAGATCGCCCGGACGGACTCCGGGCGATTCGATGCGCCTGGACCCGTTCTCGGCTGCCTGCCGGCTGATCAGCTCCGTCTCCCTCTCCCCGCTCGCGGGGAGAGGGCCGGGGTGAGGGGTCGCCGTCCGGTTCGCAGTGCTCGGCGCGTCCGTCAGGCTCCCCCTCACCCGGCCTTCGGCCACCCTCTCCCCCAAGGGGGGCGAGGGTTGAATTGGCTCCGACTCCCCGAGGGCGGGGTGAGGAGTCTGGGTTCGAATCGCAGAGCGGGGCGAGTCGGCAAACGCCCCCTCACCCGGCCTGGCGGCCACCCTCTCACCCAAGCGGGGCGGGGGTTAAGCGGGGGGCAGCCCCTTCGGCGTGCCCGTCTCAGGGCGTCGGATTGGGCACGGGAAGCGGCAGGGGGATCGACGACGGATACGGAGTGGGAATAGGAGTTGGAGCTGGAGTGGGCGTCGGGGCCTGGGCAGGAGCGGGGCTGGCGTAGACCTGGCCGCCCGAGGCATCGAGCACGACGTACACGGGCACATCGACGCCGGGTCTCCTCACGTCGCGGACGATCAGGTTGAGCGCCCCTCCGGAACTGGCGATGACGCGTCTCAGGGCGTTCGAATCGCTCATGGGGACGCCGTTGGCCGACATGATCGTGTCGCCCAGCTCGATGCCCGACCGCTGCGCGGCGCCGCCGGGGACCACCTGGGTCACGCGCAGGCCATAGGTCGGCCGCATCGCCAATCGCGGCGACGACTCGCCGGGAGCCGGGGCGGCATAGACCTGGTTCGTGTTCGCCACCGCCGTCAACTGCGTGGCCACGCCGAGCGTATAGGGCAAGGGGCCGAACCCCGGATCGGGGAACGGGGGCTGCGGCGGCACCGGCGGCGGGAACGGCCCCGGAGCCGGGGCAGGACCCGGTGCGGGACCGGGATTGACCGGCGGAATGTACACCCAGTTCGTTTGCGGCCGGCCGGTGCGGATGTTGACGAACTGCACCGACGTCTGCGCCGAGTGGTTCAAGAGGTCGTTCGGCCCGTAGATCGGCTGGCCGTCGAGCGCGATGATCATGTCGCCCGGTTCCAGTTGGATCTGGCCGGCGGGCGACCCGGCGACCGGATACTGCGTCAGGCGGGCCCCCTGGGCATTGCCGTACCGCTCGAGCCGGTAGGTGATGCCCAGGTTCGCGGCATATTGGTTGGTCGGGGGCGGCGCGTAATACGGCGCCGACGGCACGGGGGCCCGCAATTGCTGTTGCGCGTGGACCTCGGTCGACCCGATCGGGACCAGGGTCGCGGCGAGGATCACCCCCGCGAGTCCGAGCATCCGGTTCGATCGGTGGTGGTGTGTCCTCATCGCTGCATCCTCCGTTCTCAAAGGAACCATCCTGCACGAGACGACGCCCCTCCCCCCGGCCCCGATCCGTCCCCCGGGGTCGCGGGTGCCGACCCTCCGGACGGCCCCGGACCGACGGGCGTGCCGGCGAGGTCGGGGCGAGGCCGGCTCGGGGATCATCGGCTCGACCGGCTGCCCGACGGCCGGCGACGTCGTTAGCATAGGTCACCGGCGGGCCGGTCGCGTCGCACCACGCGACGCGACGCCACGCCTCGCCCGGCGCCCGTCGTCGTTCCATCGTATCGCATCCGGGGACAAGGACCCGACAGAAATGTTCGGTTCTCCGGCCTGCTCGGTTGATTGAGTGTTGATTGCGGAGTCGTGCCCAATGCAAGATCGAGGCTCACCCCCCTCGTGGCTTCCCCAGGTCCAGACCCCTCCCGACGTGATCCCGCCCGAGGCCGACCGGCCCGCGCCGCTCCTGTTCGACGCCGAGCACCGGCCGATCACGACCCCCGAAGCCTGGGCCGCACGCCGGGCCGAACTGATGGAGGCCTGGCGATCGTTCCTCGGGGTCATTCCGCGGCCCCGCAACGTGCCGGCGATCCGGGTGCTGGAACAGGACCGGGTCGAGCCCGAGGTCAGCGGCCAGCGGGCGGTCGATCGCCTGCTCATCGCGTACGATCCCGAGCCGGGCCGGACGGTCGAGGCCTATCTGCTGCGTCCGGCCGAGCCGGCCCCCGCGATGGGGAGGCCCGGGGCGGTCGTCCTGCACTCGACGACCGACGCCACCATCCGCCAGCCGGCCGGGCTGGACGGCCCGAGCGACAAGTTCATCGGCCTGCACCTGGCCCGCCGGGGGTACGTGGCGATCTGCCCCCCGTGTTTCCTCTGGGACGGGCCGGACGAGCCGAACCGCTATGTGAAGGCCGTCGCCCGGCAGCGGGATCGGCACCCGGGGGCGACCGGCACGGCCGCGATGCTCTACGACGCGCAGCGGGCGCTGGATCTGCTCGAGGCGCAACCCGATGTCGATGCCGGGCGGATCGCCAGTATCGGCCACTCGCTCGGGGCCAAGGAGGTCCTGTTCCTGGCGGCCTTCGACCCGAGGGTCCGCGCCACCGTGTCGAGCGAAGGGGGAATCGGCATCGGCTACTCGAACTGGGATGCCCCGTGGTACCACGGCGAGGCGGCGAGTCGGCCGGACTTCTCGCTCGATCACGCCCAGGTGCTCGCCCTGGTCGCGCCGCGGTCGTTCCTGCTGATCGGCGGCGACTCGGCCGACGGGGCGCAGAGCTGGCCGTACATCGAAGCGTGCTTGCCCGTCTGGAAGTTGCTCCGGGCGGGGCAGGCGCTTGGCCTGTTCAACCACGGCGAGGGGCACGCCTATCCTCGGGTCGCGCAGGATCGGGCGTATGAGTGGCTCGACTGGTCGCTCGGCCTGGGATGAACCCCCGGCAGGGGCTTGCGATCGGCTCCGGTTCGGCTACGCTACGCCGATCCGTCATCCCCCCTTTGGTCCCGGCGATTCCCGCGCGGCGTGGCCGGGTCACTGAACCCTCGGTGCGATTGTGCCCCCGATTCACGAACGACCGGCCGCCAGCAGTCGTGGCGGCCCTCCCGCCCACGACGTCGACGAGCCGCCGGCCCTGACGATTGCCTATGCGAGGGTCGGACTCTGGTTGTTCGGCGTGTATCTGGCCCTGTACGCGGCCTTCGTGGGGGTCAATGCGTTCGCCCCGGACATCATGGCGACGCGGCCCGCCGAGGGCCTGAATCTGGCGGTCTCGACCGGCCTGGGCCTGATCGTCGCGGCGATCGTCCTCTCGCTGGTGTACATGGCCATCTGCAAGCGGGTGGCCGATCGGTACTGGGCCGCCTCGGGGACGAGGCCGGGGCGTGACGGTGATCGAGCGCGAGGGGCCGGGCGATGATCTACGAACCCTCGACCATCGCCGTGGTCGTCTTCGCCGCCTTCGTCGGCACGGTGCTCGGTTTGAGCTTCTACCTGGGGCGGAAGGCCCGGGAGCCGGGCGGGTACTTCGCGGCGCACGGGCAGATCCACTGGTTCGTCAACGGGATCGCCTTCGCGGGCGATTACCTGTCGGCCGCGTCGTTCCTGGGCATCTGCGGGATGATCGCGTTCGCCGGCTACGACGGCTTCCTCTACTCGATCGGCTACCTGGCCGGCTGGGTGGTCGCCCTGTTCGTGGTGGCCGAGCCCTTGAAGCGGCTCGGCAAGTTCACGTTCGCCGATGCCCTGAACAGTCAGTTCGATTCGAGGGGGATCACCCTGGCGGCGGCGGCGAGCACCCTGGTGGTGAGCATCTTCTACCTGATCCCCCAGATGGTCGGCGCGGGGACCCTGGTCCGGCCCTTGCTCGGACTGCCGCACGAGGCCGGGGTGATCACCGTCGGCGCGGTGGTGGTCCTGATCGTCGTGACGGCGGGGATGGTCTCCACCTCGTATGTGCAATTCATCAAGGGGGCATTGCTCGTCCTCTTCTGCGCGGTCCTGGCCGTGTTCATCCTCCGGCGCGGCCTGACGACCGAGCCGGCCGTGCCCGACGGCCGGTTCCAGCCGTTCGAGACGACGACCGTCGATGCACTGGGCAGCGATCCGGGCCTCCGCATCCTCCCCGAGTCCGACGCCTGGCGCGACGAGCCGTTCGTCAGGGCCGAGGACGTGGCCACCGGGATCGTCACTGTCTGGTATCGCCTCGACCCCGAAGGCGATGAACTGGCCCGGGGGCAGACGCTCACCGCCTTGCCCGACGGCTCCCGGCTGGCCAACGGCCTGCCGCAGGGCAAGGGGGAAGGCCAGGGAGACTTGAAGGCGGTCGGCCAGGTGATCCGCCTGCCCGGCGATCAGACCGAAACCGGCCCGCTCGGCCCGATCGACTTCCTGACCGCCGTGCAGGACAGCACCATTGCCACCTGGAGCAACCGGATCATCCGAGGAAGCGACGGCTCGGTCACGACCGTCTACTATCCCGTGCCGACCGAGGGGAACGACCTGATGGTCCCCGGCGGCAGCTCGACCTTCAAGGGGATTCGGAGCGATCGGCTGGTCGACAAGCTCGACTTCATCTCCTTGATGCTCGCCCTGTTCGGCGGCACGGCGTCGTTGCCCCATATCCTGATCCGCTACTACACGGTGAAGGACCAGAAGGCGGCGCGGCGGAGCACGGTGGTCGGCATCGCGGCGATCGGGGCGTTCTACGTCCTGACGCTCTACCTCGGCCTCGGCGCGATGACCGGCGGGGTGCTCGACCCGACGAACTCGAACATGGCCGCGCCGCTGCTGGCGCGGAGTTTCGGCGAGCTGCCGTTCGCGATCATCTCGGCCGTGGCGTTCACGACCGTGCTGGGGACCGTCTCCGGCCTGATCATGGCCGCCAGCGGGGCCATCGCGCACGACCTGATCGAGAACGTCCTCCGCTGGCCGATGACCGACCTGCGGAAGGTCCGGATCGCCAAGGGGTCTGCCGTGGTGATCGGCGTGGTGGCCATGGCGCTGGGGATCGCGTTCGAGAAGCTGAATGTCAGCTTCCTGGTCGGCTGGGCGTTCAACGTGGCGGCCTCGGCGAACCTGCCGGCGCTGGTGATGCTGCTGTTCTGGCGGAAGACGACCAAGTGGGGCATCTCGGCGGCGATCTTCGTGGGCATGATCACGTCGTTGGCCTGGATCCTGTTGAGTGCCCAGGCGTATCGAGACGTCTATGGGTTGCCCGCCGAGGAGTCGATCATCCCGTTCAGCCAGCCGGGGCTGGTGACGATCCCGCTCGGGTTCCTGGTGCTGGTTTTGGTCTCGCTCGCGACCCAACCGAAACCGAAGCCGGGGGCCGCGTGACGCCGAACGTAAGGCCCGAGGGCCGAGCAATCATGCTCCGGCCCTCGGCCCGGGGGTTGGTCGGCTCAGAAGCTCGTGTCCTGGATCATGTCGCCGGAGGCCCGGGGGATGAACTGCCAGGCGAGCTCGGCGATGACGATCTCCAGGAACTTCTTGCGGAAGGCGGAGCGGTTGACCGTCGCGCTGACGGGCATGGCACCCTGGGTCCTCGGGAACGAGGTCTCGACGACCTCGTCGTGCGAGACGATGATCTCGCGGTCGCGGCCGGGGATGGGCTTGCCCTTGTCGTCGGTCGGCTCGATCAGCTCGAAGAGCTTGACGTGGATCCGAGACGCCCCCTGGAAGAGGCCGGGGCTGCGGTAGTCTTCGAGCTGGATGGCCTCGACTTCGAGGAAGACGACGCAGTCGGCCTCGAAGTCGCGGCCGGCGGCGGAGGGGTCGGTGTAGCCGGGGTGGCCGTCGACCCAGACCTTCACCTTCTGGTGCGGCACCAGCTCGATCTTCTTGACGGAGCCGGCCAGGGTCCGCCCGAGCCCCTTGGCCAGGTCGTCCTCCAGGTCGGGGAAGTCGGACATGGTGCCGGTCGTCGCGTGGCAAAGGATGACGACCTTCTTGCCCTTGAGCGACGGGCCGGGCGCGTCGATCGTGGGCTCGAACGGCTGGAGGAAATAGGCCAGGGCGCGGGGGTCGCACCCGGCGGCCAGGGCGACTGTCCCCAGGCCCAGCGTCCCGAGCACCAGGGACCGCCGTGTTCGATCGAATGGCCGAAGGGTCATCCGTGTCCCCTCCCTTGAGTTCCTGCCGAGAGTGGTCCGTATCGTTACGAACGCCGGCCCTTTCGCCCCGAGGCGGCGGAGCAATCGAGCCAGGGGCTCGGTCTCCGGGCCTCCGTACGCCTTCGATCGCGGGGGGCAGGTTCAAGAGGGTGGGAGTCGGTGCCCCTCGCCCGGGGACTATCCAGGGCAAGGGGGGAGCGATGGACGGCGACCCGGGCCCGGACTCAATTGATCCGGCACCCGGCGCGGGGGGTCGGCGATGTGGGACGTTACCCTAGTCCAGATCGATCAGGGCGGCAAGGCCAACTCCGCCATCGCCATCGAGGGGCGGTCGGCCGACCGGGCGGCGGGCCGGGTCGAGACGTCGGGCCGACCCCCGTCCGCCCGGGGGGCGATCCGGGGGACATCGGGCCCGGGGCCCGAGGCCGGTTCGGCCCTCGGGACGGACGACCGATCGCGGGGAATCGGAAGGGGTTCCCCGTATCTTTCGGCCGGCGTGCGCTTTATATCTTGAAGGATGAGACGTGTCGCTCCCTCCCCGGTCGTCTCGGAGGGGGGGCGGTCGGCACCCCTCCCGAGGGGCGAGGCGGCAACGCCGGGGGCCCGTCGGGGCCGAGGCCGGGGCCTCGGCCGACGCCCCGCGAACGTCGAACGCTGATGGGGACATCGAACCGATTTTCATGAAGATCAGGAACGGCTCAGGGCCTTGCCCCTCGTCGTGATCGAGCCGAGGGACGCTGCGGCCGGGATGTGATCGATCGGCTCCGCCTGGTCCGGGGCATCCCGATCGGCATTTTTCCTCTTCCGGAGGCACGAGAGATGGCCGAGAACGTGGCGACGGGGTCCGGGCCGGAACTCGACGACGAGACGCTGGCCCGGGCGCTTGCGGAGGCTCAGGTGCTGTCGGCCGAGCGGCTGCTGGTCGCCCAGCGGCACGCCCAGGAGCAGGAGATCGCCCTGATGCGGGCGATCCAGGACCTCCGGATGGTCACGCCCGAGGACCTGGATCGGGCGGTCGCCGATCGCGACGCTCGGCAGGCCGACGCGCGATCCGAGCCGGCGGAGGCGACGGCCCGGGCCTCGGGGGCTCAGACCGCCGTCGACAGCGAACGCGACGAACGCGACCTGCGGGCCGAGCTGCACGCGATCGCCGAGACGGCCGTGCCCTCCGACCTGATCGAGCAGGTGATGATCCGGGCCATCAAGGCCCGGGCGACCGACATCCACCTCGACCCCCAGGAGGACCGCTACCTGATCCGCTTCCGGATCGACGGCCAGTTGCACCCGATGGTCGGCCTCGACGCCGAGATCGGGCAGGCGGTGGTCCGGGGGATCAAGATCCTCTCGGAGATGAACCTGGTCGAGTCGCGCCACCCGCAGGACGGATCCCTGACGGTCATGGATCAAGGCCGGTCGTACAACCTCCGGTCCTCGACCCTGCCGACGACGAGGGGGGAGAAGGTCGTGCTCCGGGTGCTCGAGCCGCCCGACGTGCAGTTCGACCTGAACCGGCTGGGGCTGGAGCCGCATCAGGCGGCCCGGATCTCGAACCTGCTGGCCCGGCCCTACGGGGCGGTGCTCGTCGGCGGGCCGGTCGGTGCGGGCAAGACGACGACCCTGTATAGCTGCCTGCACCGGGTCTCGCACCCGAACCGGAACGTCCTGACGATTGAGGACCCGGTCGAGTACCGCTTCAGCGGGGTCAACCAGGTGGAGATCAACACGCAGATCGGCCTCGGGTTCGCCCAGGGCCTGCGGGCGATCCTCCGCCAGGACCCCGACGTGTTGATGATCGGCGAGATCCGGGACGAGGAGACCGCCGGGATCGGCATCCGGGCGGCGCTGACCGGCGTGCTCGTCTTCAGCACGATCCACGCCTCCGACGCGGCCGGGACGATCGCCTCCCTGTTCAATTACGGCATCCCCGGATACACTCTCTCGGGGGCGTTGCAGGGGGTCGTCAGCCAGCGGCTCGTCCGGGCGATCTGCTCGGAATGCCGGGTCGGCTACAAGCCCGACGCCACCGTCCTGAAGGCGTTGAAGCTCGACCCCGAGGAGCACCGCGACCTGACCCTCCACCGGGGCGAAGGCTGCCCGAGCTGCTTCCACACCGGGTATCATGGGCGGGTCGGCATCTTCGAGGTCCTGGAGGTCTCGGAGCTGATCCGCGAGCTGATCCTGACCCAGACGACCCGAGAGGTCATCAATCAGGTCGCCCGGGACGAAGGGATGAAGACCCTCCGCGAGGCCGCCATCTCGAAGGTCATCGAAGGGGTGACGACCGTCGAGGAGATGTACCGGGTGACGATCTGACTGATCGGGCCCCGGTGCGGCACGGTCCGCCCCCGTCGCTCGCGTCTCCCCCTGGCAGGGCGGCCGACTCGGCACCGGCCGGCCGCCCGCAGCCCCCCCTTGCTCCCCCCGCCGAACCCGCCTCGCCCCATCCTCCCCCGTTGCGCAGAGCCTGCCCGCCATGGATCGCCATCAGACGTATGAAAATCCCTTGATTTCCCGCTACGCGACGCGGCCGATGGCCGGGCTGTGGTCGTCGGACCGGAAGTTCTCGACCTGGAGGCGGCTCTGGGTGGCATTGGCGAGGGCCGAGCAGGGGCTGGGCCTGCCGATCAGCGACGCCCAGATCGCCGCGATGGAGGCGAAGGTCGATCAGATCGACTTCGACCTGGCCCGGTCTTATGAGAAGAAGCTCCGCCACGACGTGATGGCCCACGTCCACACCTTCGGCGACGCCGTGCCCGAGGCGAAGGCGATCATCCACCTCGGCGCCACCAGCTGTTACGTCACCGACAATACCGACGCGATCCTCTTGCGGGACGGCCTGGCGATGGTCCGCGACCGCCTGGTCGGGGCGATCGACGCGTTGGCGAGCTTCGCCGACCGCTGGAAGGACGAGCCCTGCTTGGGGTACACCCACTATCAGCCGGCCCAGCTCGTGACCGTCGGCAAGCGGGCGACCCTCTGGTGCCAGGACCTGTTGATGGACCTGACGGAGGTCGAGCGGCGGATTGCTGACGTCAGGTTCCTGGGGGTGAAGGGGACGACCGGCACGCAGGCGAGCTTCCTCGACCTGTTCGACGGCGATCATGCCAAGGTGGAGGAGCTGGACCGCCGGGTGGCGGCCGCCTTCGGGTTCGAGGGGTCGTTCCCGGTCACCGGGCAGACGTACCCGAGGAAGCTCGACTCGCTGGTCGTCTCGGCCCTGGTCGCCCTGGCCGAGAGTGCCCACCGGTTCGGCAACGACCTGCGGCTGCTGGCCCACGAGAAGGAGCTGGAGGAGCCATTCGAGGCGAACCAGATCGGCTCGTCGGCGATGGCCTACAAGCGGAACCCGATGCGGGCCGAGCGGATGTGCTCGATCGCCCGCTTCCTGATGGCCCAGCAGGCCGCCGTCGGCCAGACCGCCGCAACGCAATGGCTGGAACGGACATTGGACGATTCGGCCGTGCGGCGGATGACCCTGCCGCAGTCGTTCCTCGCGGCCGATGCGTTGCTTTCGCTGTACCTGAACGTGGTGCCCGGCCTGATCGTCCGGCCGAAGGTGGTGGCCCGGAACGTCGAGCGGGAGCTGCCGTTCATGGCGACCGAGGCCGTCTTGATGGCCGGCGTCCGCGCCGGGGGGGACCGGCAGGAACTCCACGAGCGGGTCCGGGTCCACTCGATCGCCGCTGCCGACGCCCTGAAGGACGGGGCCGAGCGGAACGACCTGATCGACCGGATGAAGGCCGACCCCGCCTTCGCCGCGATCGACCTCGACGCCGCCCTGGAGCCTCGCCGGTTCATCGGCCGGTGCCCGGAGCAGGTGACCGCCTTCCTGGCTTCGGAGGTCGCCCCCGTCCGCGATCGCTACCCGGACCTGCTGGGGCAGACCGACGAGGTCCACGTCTGAGCGGTGCGCCCCGTGGTGTGCCTTCGATGCGCCGGGGGCTCGGGACGATCTCGCTGATCCTGCAACGGGTTGCGTTCGTCGGCCCCGGTTCGTTTCGGCAATCGTTGCCGGCTCGAATGGCTTCGTTTCGTCGGGAGGGTCGAGGGCGGGGAGTCGACCGTGCCGTCTCTCCCCGCCTCCCGCGATCTTCGGCCGGAGGCGCCCCGGATTGCGGGCTCGGTGCGCCCCGGTGCGACTCGCGTGATGCGACGCTTGTCTTCTTCTGCGAAGGATTTGCGCCGTCCGCGGCCGATTCGTTTCGGGGAGAGGGGGGCGGGATCGTCTCGCTTCACGTGCCGTCCCGGTGGGGAGGAGGAGTGGTCGCGGGGACGGTCTGGGATTTCGGCAGGTCCGACCGCGGCGACGCGGGCGCGAGATGCCCGGTGCGCCGTTCGGTGCGCCCCGGGGACGCCGGGGGCGGCGGGGCGATATCGCTGGCGTGGCAAGGGGTTCCGTTCATCGGGGGAGGTTCGTTTCGGGAATTGACCGGTGCGATTGGCTCGTTTCGTCCGGCGGAGTCGAGGGCCGCCGGCCGAGGGGCGATCCCGGAGGGACGGCCCGCGTCTCGGCGGGTCGCGGGGGATGGAAGACCGATGTCGAGTTGCCAAAGATTCGGGCGACGGCAGGCTCAGGGGCTCCGCGCGGGCATCGAGGCAGGCGGGAGGCCCGAAGGACGGCCGAGGGGGACCGCTATTCAGGAGTTCCCCTCTCTGAGATCATCAGGATTTGAGCGGTTCAGATTCACAAAAACCTGCGAATCATGGGCAATTTCTGCGGGCGATCATGCGTGATTGTGCGGCGTGGGGGCGAGGGTCGCTTCGGCGGGGCGGCGTGGGGCGGGACGACCCTGCGGACGAGTCCGGACGGCTTGCCGGGTGTCCGACGGGGGTCGGAACGATCTCCGACGCCCCGCCGAATCCGGAGGGAGACCCGTCCGCAATGGTCATCCGTTCCCGTCCGCATTGCTCCGAGGGGTTTGCTTGAAAGACCCCGGTCAATACGCCATGATCGGGATGCCGGGTGGATTGATGCGGACGGATGGGCGTGTTTGAACACGGACATCCATCCGTCTCCAACAGGTGAGGCGGCAGGGGCGGCAGGGGCGGCATGCAAGGCGTTGCCATCGTACTTCTGTGCATCCTCGCTGCTGCAACCTACGGCGCGGTCTCTCATGTCGCGCTCGGCCACCTCCCTCTGCTCTCCTCCGAGCCGGCGACCCTCTCGGGCGTCGGCCGAGGCTTGCTCGCCAGTTGGTGGGTCGGCCTGCTGCTGGGAGTCTCCTTGGCCTTCTCCGCTCGCGTCGGCCACCGCCCGAAGCGCGATGTCCGGTCGCTCGTCCGTCCCATCGTTGGTGTGCTCTTGGTGACCTACACCTCCGCGTTCTTCGCCTCCACCGCCGGGTTCGTCCTCGGCGATCATGCCATGGCGTTCCTCCCCGATCGGCTGGCATCGCGGGTGCCACCGGATCGTTCCGCATTCTTCCTGGCCGACCTCGCCGGGAGTGCGGTAGGGTACATCGTTGGGTTCGTCGGCGGCGTTGTGTTGATCGTCTGGGTGTGGCGCTCACGTGAGCGACCGATGGGCCACCCACGGACCCACGGCTGACATGAATTCTTTAGGCGGCGGAGTGATATATGAATCAGTGTGAATCTCCCCGGGATCTATCTTCGGATAAACGAGGCGCGCTCGCGGAGGAGTTGAAAAACCACATCGAGTATTCCCGCAGACTCTTTTCCATCTTCGTTACTTGGTGGACTTTCGTTTGCACTACGAATATCGCGGCCCTTGGAGCGGTTCTCGCGACACCTGACGTGCATAAAGGCGTAGCTCCAGCGATCGCCTTCTTCGATCTGCTAGGCACCGGCTTCTGTCTATTGATCTCGATGCGATTCGTCCAGATCCAGGACCGGGTGACGAAGGTCCTGCACGCGCAGTTCGGTCCCACAAACACTCCTCCTCTCGGCCCGAACCTTCCGCGCACGCCAACGGTAAGCGACCTCGCTCGCGGTATCGTGCGTGGGCTTGCTCCCGAGCAGACGGGCGAGCCATTGGAACCTCATTCGCCGATTCCCCTGAGTTTTTATCTCTGGTGTACAGTGCCGGTCATGATTCTCGGGTGTCCCATAATCGCCGGATTGTGGCTTGTCGGCTTGGGTTGGCCGCATTGGCTCACTCAATTGGTGGGATGACTTCACGGCGACGGGTGGCCGGGGCAAAGCGAAGCGTCCCGCGGGTGAGCCAACACTCAACGCCGGGGCACGCTTCGCTTTGCCCCGGCCACACCGCCGAATTCAAGCTGCACGACGGGCTGGGCGCACGATTCGAACGCGGTGACAAACGAGTTTGTTGGCTTCTTGGGGCGCGGACGATGAGCGATTACAAAACACTGATCGCGAGTACGCCGCTCGTCAGAGAGATCGAGAGTACGACTACGACTGGTGATCTCGACTACGATGGCACCGCACTGGAAATCGCGACCATTCATGGCGATGAGCTATTACATGTGGTGGTCGACGAGAATGGCGAATCTCAATTCTTATTCTTTCGATCGGAGGGAAACTACCGAATCCCAGTGGCTGTCATGGAGCGAATCATCGAAGCTGCCAAACAGCACGTGCGAGTGACTGGATGATGCCAAGAACTGTCATCCGATTGGCCGGGTGGTCCGAACAACGCCTCGGCGGGGTGGCACTGGAGGATGAAATGTGCTGATGTCTGGGTACCACTGGCTCTGCCAGTGCTCCGGTTCGGCCTGGCACTGGCAGAGCCAGTGGCACCCAAGGCGGGTGGCCCTGGTTGGTCGTCAACCGGGGCGGCGCAGCCGCTGGGTGGCCCGGACAACGCCCCGCGTGGTCCGGGTCGCGAAGCGACACGAGGTATTCAGGGGAAGCCGGGCTTGCATGAGGGGCGAGGGTGCGGCTCCGGCCTCGTGCGGCTTCGCCGCCCGGACAGCGGGGCGCTGTCCGGGCCACCCGCCAGGGACGAAGGTCGCCTAGTGGTCTCGGGGTCGTCGACGCAGGGAGCCCCTTGAACGTGCCGAGGTCGATGCCGATGATGGAGGCCATGGTCGTGGGGCTCCTCGATGCGGTGCCCGGGGGGTATGTCTTGTCGCCTCAGGGTTCCCCTCGGGGCGGGCCCACGGCCGATATGGATTCGTGAGGAGGCGGAGGGCGAGATGGATCACGAAGCCACGTGGGAGCTCGAAGAGGCAGCCGATTGCCCGTCTTGTGGCGCGCCGCGGGTAGGTGGGCTGGACGGGTGCCGAGCCCTGTTCGACCGGCTGGGGGAGCGTGAGTTCTCGGACCCGGAGTTTTTCCGGGCTCACCGCCTGACCGTGGACGCCTACTCGCTTCAGCACCCAGAGCAGTTCATGAAATCGTCGAAGTCCGCCGCCGCCCACCTGGCGGGGATGTGCTGGTCGATGGAGCGGGGGCGATCGACCCACCTGCCGGCGCCCCTGAAGCGGTGGGTCGACGGCCGCAAGAACTATGCCCGCCTCACGCCGCCGCCGCCTCGGGCCCGGGGCACGGTCACCGTCATTGACGTGCTCGATGCCGAGGATGCGGCAGAGCACGAGCGGCGCGTGGAAGCGTGGGCCCGGTCGGCTTGGTCGGCGTGGGCCGGCCACTGGAGTCAAGCCAGGGCGTGGGTGGTGGAGGCACTGGAGGGATCCCGGGCCGGCGTCTGACCGCTGGGTGGCCCGGCCAACGCCCCGCGCGACGGGTGGCCGGGGCAAAGCGAAGTGTGCCCCGGGTGAGCCAACTCTCAACACCGGGGCACGCTTCGCTTTGCCCCGGCCACACAAAACCACTCATTTGATTGGCCGAGCATAGGATGGGCCTGACCCACGGTTTCAGCGGACCCGCGACTCGGGCCGCTGAACCTCGGCGTGAGGCTGCGGAGGGTTCTGACGGTTGGCGATCTTCACCTGCATCACCGAGGTACGCGAGTCGTTCCACCTGTCCCAGCATACCTCGGCCACGCCGGAAGCCGCACTCCGCGACCACGTCGCGGCACTGCCCTACGACGACGGAACTGGGCCGTTCGACGATGAGTTGGAGTGGTTGCTCAGGGTGAGCGGCGGCACTGAGCCCGTGGAGATGCTGCCGATCGGACACTGCCGAGTCACTTGGCTGTGGAAAGGCGGCACACTCCACGAGCCAAAATACATCACCTATGTGGTCCGTACCGACGTAGGGGCCACCACATCACCGTTGGGTGGCCCGGACCACGCCCCGAGGAGTCCGGGGCTCGAAGCGCCATGAGGTATTCAGGGGAAGCCGGGCTTTCATGAGGGGCGAGGGTGGGTCGTCGGCCTCGTGCGGCTTCGCCGCCCGGACTGCGTGCCGCTCTGTCCGGGCCACCCGCGAACAGGAATGTTTGAACACGGTCATTCGTTCGGCGGCGAATGGTGAAGTGGCGGGAGTGGTTGCCTGGGGAACCGAGACATGCCATCGCAAGCGAACGAGCCGGGGGATCTTTGGGCCGGCGATTTGTTCGAAGACTGTCGGTACCACCCCTGCATCTGCATCGAGGTGGGGGGCCCTGATGACCCCTCCGGCGTCTGGGGTATCTCTCTCGTCGATGGTTCTCCGTGCGGCTGTTGCATCTGGAACTGCGGCTTGCGAAAGCTCTCCCTCGATGAAGCTGTCCACTGGAAGTATCATGGTCCTCGGGATGTCGAGGTGCCTCCAGAAAGCCGCTGGTGGCCACCCGAAGCGACCGACGCCTGATCGCCGTGTGGCCCGGACCACGGCGGGCGGGGTGGCACTGGCGGATGAAAGGTGCTGATGTCTGGGTGCCACTGGCTCTGCCAGTGCTCCGGTTCGGCCCGGCACTGGCAGAGCCAGTGGCACCCGGCGTGCGGCGGTTTGGGACACACGCGGGCCGAGGGGATCGCCGTCTGCCGGGGCGTGCGCCCTGGGCCGTTCCCGGACGGTCGAGCGGGAGACCGGGCCGGGATCCGCGTCGATGTGGGTTCCTGGCTACATGACGGCCGGCGTCGAGGGGTGGGGCGTAGAGGATCTGATGGGGGGATGCCTGGATTCGAGACGACGGGGAGGCCTGGGGCCCGCGGCACCGATCCCCGCGCGTCGTGTCGTCGGGTGACGGATCGGGGCGTCCCGTCATGAGGTGGTTGGGATCGAGTGGCCGATCGGGCGGATCGGGTCGCGGGGGCGGGGGGGGCGGATGGCCATGGGCGGCATGACGGGCGAGCGGCGGAAGTGGCTTCGCCATGAGCCGAGGGAGCGCCGCGTGTACCTGGGATGGTGGCAGGGCGAGACGTTTCGGACCACGACGGCCCGGCTGAGGGACGTGGGTCGGGGAGGGGCCACGGTGGAGGCCGACGGCCTGGTGCCGGAGGACGTGTCGGCGTGGATATGCTCGGTCCTGGACGATGCGGGGGGCTGGATCGAGACCGCGGTGCGCCCGGTCTTCCGACGCCCGAGGGGGCCGCACCGGCTCCGCCTGGTCTTCCGGGACACCTCGGCGACCGAGGCCTTCCTGGACGCGGTCACCCTGCGGTCGCGGAGGCCGACAGACGCCCCCGGGACCGAGGCGATCGAGCTGCTGGGCCTGAAATGGCCCTGCTCGGCGGACGAGGTGCGGCGGGCCTTCCACACGCTCGCCCTGCGCGACCATCCCGATCAGGGCGGAACCACCGAGCGCTTCGTCCGGCTCAAGGAGGCCTATGCGACGGCGATGTCGCGGTGCCGCGACCTCGGCTGAGGACCGGGGCCGAGGCCGGGGTCAAGGGCGTCGGTGGTTGCCCGCTGCCAGGGCTCGCGCCGGAAACGCCCGTTCGTTTCACAGAGTTTAAATACTTGCGAGTATTGGAATTCGAATGACACTCCCCCGAATCTCGTTGCGTGCCTCCCTGGTCGGCGTCGCTGTGGTCGCCTTCGGCCTGTTCGGGGTGCTCGCCCTGTTGCCGATCCTCTGGCTTCTGGGCATGGGCGATGGGACCTACCATGGCCCGAACACCGACATCCTGGAACCGGGCCGGGCCGTGGTGCTGGCCGCCGAGTTTCGAGCGGCACCTTCGAGTCGGGTGCTCAAGCCGACCGGCCATACCGATTTCAAGGAAGTCAGGTATGATTGGTCCGTTACCACACCGGAAGGCCAACTCGCCATCGCGAGAGGGACGCGGGGAGTCGTCGAGCTCGATCCGGCGTGGGACGATGATTCCTGCTGGCCCGACCGGCCCATTGCTGTCGAGATCGCAGAGGGCGAGCATCGCGGGAGCGTTGTCGCGCTTCCCCGTCGCCTCCTTCGCGGGAGATAAGCCTTGCCTCGCCGCCGGGTGGAGCCGCCTGGGCCAGCCGACCCCTCGCCCGGGGTCCGCTGGCGCGGAACCCGGGGCACCCGGGGAAAGCTACCTCGCAAGATACGGAGGTTCCAGTATGAACGTGCTCGCGGGCCGAGCCTGCCTTGTCCTTTTGTGCTGCCTCCTCGTCGCCCCTGCAACGCGAGCTGAAGCTCCCGACGATCCGGTGGTCGGCTTGCCCGACGGCTGGACGCGCGAGATCGAGGTGCCGGCGGTCAAGGATGACGCTGGAGTGACGATTTTAGCGGGGGCAACGCTTGGACTCTCAGTCGAGCAGGGGTGGTTGATTGCGAAGCGGGAAACCACCGCGGGCGCGGTCGAGTGGCGGGTAGTCCTGGCAAGGGCGTCGGACGCCCGGCCACCCTCGGTGGAGTTGGATCGACGCCTCGGCGGCCTTCGACTGGGATACCGCGGGTACTTCGTGCGAGACTCCTTGGGCGCACTTCGCATTCTCCGCGAACCGAAGTCTGCGGATTCGCCCCCGTGGCCTGCCTGGTCACCCGGGCCTAAGGACAAGGACCTGGGCAGCGTCAGCGCCGGCGTCTGCTTGGCGGCCCAAGAGAGCGGCGATTGGTGCTGGGTGTCGTGCGGCCCGGCGGAAGCGCCGGGTGACGTCTGGCTCCGTCTCGAGCACAAGGAACTCCAAGGTAATGGCAACGGCTTCACGGGGCGGGCACCCGTTGGCTGTTTCTTCTACGGCGACGCCCGCCTTCAGGACGAGGGAGACCTGCTCGTCGCCGAGCGGGCGATCTCGGACTACGTCGATCGGGCCCTGATTGCCAAGAAGTTACGCCGGGAAATGGGGGACGGGCCAGCCCCTGACCTGGCCGTCGGCGACTGGTTCAACACGCCGAGCGCATTGTCCCTGGTGGAGTTGCGAGGCAAAGTCGTCCTGATCGATTTCTGGGGTACCTGGTGCTCCCCTTGCGTCGAAAAGATGCCGAGGACCGAGGCATTGCACCAGGAATTCAAGGATCGGGGCTTGGTTGTCATCGGTGTCCACTCGGAGCACAATGCCGAAGGGGTCGAAGAATTCCTGAAAGCCAAGGAGTTCACCTTCGCCGTGGGGGTCGATACAGGTGAGACGGCTCAACGTTACGCAATCGAGGCATGGCCGACTTACTTCTTGATCGACAAGTCGGGCAAAGTCGCCTGGGGCTTCGAGCATGATCTGCCGAGCTACCAGCAGGTGGAGGAACTGTTGCGTCAGCCTAACCCTTGAAGTGGCAGGGGCAAGTGTTCTGAACAATGACTTCGTGCTCTGGTCGGGAAACCGCCTAACTGCTCTCATGGCCTTTGCTGTCAAGAGCACACCGCCGGGGCACGCTTCGCTTTGCCCCGGCCACACCGCTGGGTGGCCCGGACAACGCCCCGCGTGGTCCGGGGCGCGAAGCGATACGAGGTGTTCAGGTGAAGCCGCGCTTGCATGAGGGGCGAGGGTGCGTCTCCGGCCTCGTGCGGCTTCGCCGCCCGGACAGCGGGCCGCTGTCCGGGCCACCCGCGATCGGCTCGTGCAAGCGGAGGATGTCCCCGTCCTGACGCCGGTTGACGGGCAATCGGGGGTGCCCGACGAAGGCGATTGGGGATGACGTTCGACGTGCTGCCGGGTGGTGCTGGAGGGGGAGCGAATTGCGGAGTGGATCCGGGACCGCAACGGGGGCGATCGGGCTTGAGCGGTTCGCGGATCCGGGGTAAAGAGGGCGTCTTCACATTTCTTCTTCGCACGTCTGGGTCGGACAACGAAGGATCGGCATCATCAAAGCGGGGCGGATGTTGATCGTTCGATGGAGGGGGCCCGGACGGGAACGCATGACGGATTTCCGAAGCAGGCGGAGACGACGCGTCGTCGGGGTGATTGCCGCTGCGCTGCTGGCCTGTCCCGGGAGGGGGATCGGCCAGGAGCCGACGGTCGAGGAGCGTCTGCGCCGCTTGGAGGAGATGAACACGAGCCTGATGGAGCAGAATCGGATGCTCCTGGAGCGGCTCGATTCGCTCTCGACGAAGTACGACGAGGTGATGCGGGTGGTCGGGCCGAGCCTGGACCCGGCCGTCGCGCCGGCGCAGGAAGCGGGCTTGCCGCCGGTCCCGGGGCCGAGCCCGATCGGCCCGATGGGGGAGCCGGCGACCCCGGTCTCGCCGGAGGCCGCCCCCGGGGTCGTGGGGACGCCGACCCCGGGCCTGCCGACCCCGGGCCCGGTCCGGGGAGGCGGAGGGGCCTTCCAGGCGTATCAGACCGAGATCCTCGGTTCCCGGGGCGAGCCGGCCACCCAGACGGACACCCGGGACGCGCCGATCGAGCCGCCCGAGGAGGGGGGGAAGTTCCCGCTGGAGGCCTTCTACGACGAGGGGTTCGTCATCGGCTCGGACGACGAGGACGTCCCGTACCTGCTGAAGTCGAACATCCGGATGCAGTTCCGGCACACGGGGTTCCGCCGGTCGCGGCTGTTCTGGATCGACTCGGCGGGGATCGTGCGGCCGATCCGGAATCGGCAGGACTTCGAGATCGAGCGGGGCCGGCTGTCGTTCGAGGGGTTCTTCTATGATCCGGACCTGCAGTACTACCTGAACCTCGACTTCGACACCGACGACCAGCACGTGGCGATCGCGCACGACTTCTGGATCAATTACCGGTTCAACAGGGCGCTGGACGTCTACATCGGCAAGGCGTTCGTGCCGGGGAGCCGGTCGTGGCTGGAGGGCTCGACGCGGACCCAGTTCGCCGACCGATCGATGGCCACGACCTTCTTCCGGCCCGACCGCAGCGTGGGGATCTGGGCGCTCGGCGAGCCGGTCGAGAAGGTCTTCTACCGCGCAATGCTCGCCAACGGGTTCAACACGACCGACCTGACCTTCGAGGAGATCAACCAGCAGCTGGCCTACTCCGGGTCGCTGTGGTCGGAGGTCATCGGCGACTTCGGCCGGGGCTTCTCGGACCTGGAATGGCACGAGCGGCTCGCCGTCCGGCTGGGCAACAGCCTGACGTACGCGCCCGGGTCGGAGGCCGGGATCCTGTTCGAGCCGGTGAGCGAGCAGAACTTCGTCCGCCTGTCGGACGGCACTCCCCTGTTCGAGCCCGGGGCGCTCGCCCCGGGGGTGACGGTCAACGACTTCGACATCACCCTGTATGCCATCGACGCGGCCCTGAAGTACCGCGGCCTGAGCATCAACGCCGAGTACTACCTCCGCTGGCTCGACGACATCCAGGGGGATGGCCCGCTGCCGATCACCCGGCTGTTCGACCACGGCTACTACGTGCAGGGCGGGTATTTCGTGATGCGGGAGCGGGTGGAGCTGATCGCGCGGCACTCGCAGGTCAACGGGCCGTTCGGCAGCGGGGCGGAGTACGCGCTCGGCCTGAACTGGTTCATCAACCGCACGCACTACCTGAAATTCACGTTCGACGCGACCTGGCTCGACGCGATCCCCGCCCAGAACAGCGGTCCGAATTATCGGGCGGGCGACTCGGGCATCATGTTCCGCTCGCAGTTGCAACTGGCGTTCTGAGCCGGTGCGGGGCATCGGTCACGAGAAGACGAGCACATGACTGTGCGCCTCAGAGGGCCTTGTCGGAGGGGACGAGGGTGAGGCGGTCGGAGAGGGCGGAGAGGGCGAGGGCGTGGATCATCTCGTCGACGGTGGTGCAGCAGTCGGGGAGGATGCGGACGTTGTACTTCTCGGCGGCCCGGGAGAGGGCGGTGTGGGTGACGCAGTTGTGGGTCATCATGCCGCAGACGAGCAGGTCGGTGACGCCGAGCCGCTGGAGTGTGTCGTCGAGGGTGGTGTCGCGGAAGCTGTCGGCCGATTGCTTGACGACGATCGGGGCGTCGGGCGCGGCGGCCTTGATCTTGGGATGGATGGCGGCCCCTTCGGTCCCCTCGCCGAAGAAGGGGGCCTCGGCGGCGGGCGTGACGACGTGCTGGACGCAGATGACCGGCATGCCGACCGATTGCGCCTTGGCGATGGCCCGCTCGATCGATTCGAGGGTCGTCTCCGGCTTCCAGAGGGGGAACTTGCCGCCGGGGAAGTAGTCGTTCTGGACGTCGATGACGAGTAATGCGGTTTTCATAGGTTTGGCTTGCTTGCTGGGGAGGACGGGGTGGTTGGAGAGGGAGCGTAGGGCACGACATGTCGGATGTCGGGGCATGACCGATCGGGGGATCCGGTCGCATGGGTCAAGGGGCGATTATAGCGAGCCTCATGGTGCCTTTACGGAAGATCCCCAAGGATCGTGTCCAGGAGATCCTCGTAGATCTGGAGCGGCTTCTTCTGGATGCCGAATTCTTTCTCGATCATCAGGTCAACGATGCTCTCGCCGTTGAGGAGGATGATGGGCACCGCTCCTTTCTTGATCGAAGCGTCCTTGGCCCCCTTCGTGAAATCAGCGGTGGTGAAGAAGAGGCCCTGTTCAAACTCCCCCTGGATCGCTCCTCGGAATCTATCCACCTCGGGTCGGGGGACATTTCCTTCCCAACGCTTGCATTGGAAGGCGACGGCCATGCGAGCGAGGCCCACCTTGAGCAAGCCATGCCCGTCGATCCCACCATCCTTGGAAACCTGGGTCACGGTCATCTGGGCGAAGCCATACGCGGCGAGCAACTGCTTGGCAAAGTGCTCGAACTGGATCGGTGAGAATTCGAACAATCGTTCAAGCAATTTGGAGCGAAACTGGGTGTCGTATGTCTCGAACAAGTCGACAAGGCTGACACTCGCGGTCGCCACTCGCTTTGCGGTTTCGATCTCGTTCTGCGAGTCCTGATGAAGTCGTTTCTTCCCTTGCTCGGTGATCGCCCAGAGGCCCCACCCTGGGCTTGCCATGTCTCCGGACGTGACGAGGGACTGCCGTGTCCACTGAATCTTGTTGATCCATCTTCGCTCGCCATGCTTGAGGGTTGCCGTCAGGTCTTCCGGGGTCAGTTGGGGGAACCTGGCCGTGACCAACGGGTAGACGTCTTTCGGGCGGGCAACCCCGCCAAGGGAGCCGAGGGCCTCAAGCAAGGGAAGTTCGATTTCTGCCTGCGTCGGGATCATCGGAACGGCAAGTCGGCTGCGGTGAGGACGTGTGGGACTCCGAGCGATCGGGCGCATCCAAGCCGGATGAGTCTAAGCGATGAGGTTGTCGAATGCGAGGAGCGAGGCCGCTTGCTCGGAGTCATGGAACGAATTCGACTGTGGCGTAGACCTTGCCGTGTTTGGAGAGCCAGGCGAGGTCGCCGCGGTCGGCGTGCTCGTGGATGTCGCGGAGGAGGCGGACGGTCTCGGGTTCGTAGCAGGGCTCTCCGGGATCGTCGGCGGGGATGACCATTTCGACATCGACGGCAATGACGTATTTGTCTGTTTGAATGAAACGGGTTCGTTTGATTCGTTCTTCCGGGATGTCCATGAGGGGCCTCGATGGGATCGACGTGAGCGGTGTCTCGGGAGTTGTGGCGGCTTGTGTCGAGGCGATTGGCCCGGGGTCAGATCAGCTCGCGGATGGGCTCGCCGTGGGGGAGGAGGGGGTGGGGGCGGCCGGTGAAGTCGAGGAACTCGGCGTGGGGGGGGATGCCGAGGTGGTGGTAGAGGGTGGCGAGGAGGTCCTGGGGGGAGAGGGGGCGTTCGGTCGGGTATTCGCCCCGGGAGTTGGTGGCGCCGATGACCTGGCCGGTGGCCAGGCCGCCGCCGCTGAGGAGGGCGGACATGGCGTCGGGCCAGTGGTCGCGGCCGATGAGGCCGTCGGCGTGGGCGAGCCGGGGGGTGCGGCCGAACTCGCCGCAGGCGACGATGAGGATCTTGCGGTCGAGGCCGCGGGCGTAGACGTCCTCGATCAGGGCGGAGAGGGCCTGGTCCATGAAGGGGGAGCGGTAGCGGGTGGCGTCGCCGAGGTCCCAGCGGGTCTGGACGTTGATGTGATCATCCCAGGAGAAATAGCGGTCGGAGAGCGTGGGGGCGAGGGCGTCGATGGTGATGACGGTCGAGCCGGCCTCGGCCAGGCGGCGGGCGAGCAGGCAGGACTGGCCCCAGAGGTGGCGGCCGTAGCGGTCGCGGAGGCGGGGATCTTCGCGGGAGAGGTCGAAGGCGGAGGCGACGCCCGGGTTGGTGAGCATCTGGAGCGCGGCCTCGCGGAAGGGGTCGGCGTCGGCGTCGGGGCGGGCGTCGAGGCCGCGGCGGAAGCCGTCGAACTGGGAGAGGAGGCCGCGGCGGTCGTCGAGGCGGCTCGCGTTGATCCCACCGACCAGCCCGAGGGCAGGGGGGCGGAAGTCGGGGGCCGAGGGGTCGCCGGTGGCGAAGGCGGAGTGCGTGACGCCGAGGTAGGTCGGCCGGGTCATGAACGGCTGCTTCGGGATGCCGACGTAGCGCGGCAGGCCGTCGGGGCGGAGGCCGCGGACGTGGCTGGCGACCATGCCGAAGTCGGGGTGCTCGGACTTCGAGGTGGAGGTGGGGTCGGGGGGGCTGGGCGTCTTGCCGGTCAGCAGCTCGATCGAGCCGTCGTTGTGGGCCGACATGGTGTGGTGGAGCGATCGGACGATCGAGACCTTGTCGCCGAGCTTCGCCTGGAGCGGGAAGACCTCGCAGAAGTCCATGCCGGGGACGCTGGTGGCGATGGGGTTGAAGGGGCCGCGGTACTCGGCGGGGGCGTCGGGCTTCGGGTCCCAGGTCTCGAACTGGCTGGGGCCGCCCCACATCCAGAAGAGGATGACGGAGGTGTCGGGGTCGGGTTGAGGGAGCCCGTCGTTCGCGGAGGATCGGGCGGCGAGCAGGTCGGAGAGGCCGAGCCCGCCCAGGGCGAGCGAGCCGAGGCGGAGGAACTCGCGGCGACGGAGGGGGCCGGTGCAAGACGAGGCGGGCATTCAGAGCCTCCCGTTCGTTGCGCAACGATGTTTGACAACGGTTGGAGGATCATACTGCCGGCGGGCATGGCGGGGCAATGAGCGGGCGGGGGATCAGGCCGCCTCGGCTTCGTCGGCCGCTTCGCGGGCCAATCGCTCGTCTTCTTCGAGGCATTCCCAGCGATAGACGGTTCGACTGCGGAAGTAGTTGAAGTATCCCGAAGGTTCCAGGTCGCCGGTGCGTTCGAACTCGCGGTAGCAGCGGGCCATGCGGAAACAGTCGACGAACCAGCCGGGCGACATGCCTTCCAGGTTGCAGCCCTGGCGGACCTCGCCGTCGAGCGTGTTCGGGCCTTCCATCGAGGCGATCAACTGGCCGGACGCGTCGGTGACGGTGACGAGGAGCTGGTCGGATCGTGTCGCCCGGCAGGAGACGGTCCACCCCCCCATCTCCTTGACGGGGAAACTCACATGGACGTTCGACCAGCGCTTCGGCCAGCAGTCGCGGACCAGTTTGAAGGCTTCGAGGAGCGTTCCGAGCATCGCGAGGGCCTCCGTGCCAGCCGAAGCAATCGTGGCGAGCGTGATCGCCGCCGGGCGCAATCGGACAGATCCGTGTGAATATCGGCCGGGCGGTCGTGCGATCGACAGCGTTTCTCCGGACCTTCGGCATCCGATGGGAAGCGGAACGATCCCGGCGACTCCTGGCAGGACGGTGGCAACGTCCCTCGTGTAGGGTGCCGTCGAGTCCGCGAAGACGCACCGGACAACGCGACGCGAGGCCCGACATTGGGTTCGAAGGCGGGGGGTGCGTCTTCGAAGACTCGACGGCACCCTACGCGCGTTCTTCAAGGCCATTGAGGCGCGGAGGGGGAGCATCGAGGGAGCGACGGCAACCGTCAAAAGAGGTCGACGTTGTGGCCGTCGCGACTCAGCGAGGGGCCCCGAGCAGGCGGGCGATGGCGTCGAGCAGGACGATCTCGACGGTGGGGGCGACCTTCGAGGCGCGGGGGCTGGCCTCGTAGCCGCCCTGGTAGTAGGCGGCGGCGGTGCCGATGTAGCCGGGGGCGTAGTCGCCATAAGCGGCCATGCAGACGAACAGGTCGGGGCGCATGGCCTGGGCGGCGAGCTGGTACTCGACAAACAGCTCGCCGGGCAGGTGGAGCAAACGCACGGGGCCGAGGGTGAGGCAGGAGACGGGGATCGGGTCGTCTCCCGAGGTGCAGCGGCGGAGCCAGACGAGGCCGAGCGCGGCGGAGATGCGGGCCTCGGAATCGGGGTCGGCCAGGGTGGCGGTGAGGGTCTCCTCGTCGAGGTGGGGCGCGGCGGGGAGGACGACGGGGACGACCTCCCAGCCGATCGAGGAGGCGGAGACGGCCGATCGGGCGTCGGCCTCGGAGGCGGTGTCGAAGGCGCGGCGCATGGCGTCGGCGACGCGGTCGGCGAGGACCTGGCGGTTCTCGGGGGCGCCGTCGTTGAACTTGCCCGCGCCGATGTTGCCGCCGGCGCCGTCGAAGTGGATGTGGGGGACGCCGGTGGCGGCCTCGCGGGCCTGGCGGGCGAGGCCGGGGAAGTCGCAACTGGCCAGGCCGGTGCGGTAATAGCTCTGCGGGTGGCAGGCGTAGTAGGAGAGGCAGGCGATCGGCTCGTCGCCGTCGAAGAAGGTGAGGAGCTTGAGGTTCGGGTCGATGATGCCTTCGGGCTCGGCGCGGAGGGCCTCGTCGGCGCAGGCGGTGTATCGGGTGGCGCGGACGGTGCCATCGGGGCCGAGGATGCGGCGGTTCGAGGCGACGCCTTCGACCAGGGCGTCGGCCGTGCCGATGTGGGTGACGGGCCGGGCGTCGGCTTTGGCCTGCCGGGCGGCGTCGGCGGCCCGGGCGATCACGTCGCGGGCGAAGTCGAGGTCGAAGAAGGATTCGGAGGGGTCGACGCCGTGCTCGATCAGGAGTTCGGCCGCGGAGAAGTCGCACCGGGGGGCGTCGTGCTGGTGCAGGGCGTGGACGGCGACGCGGTCGGTCGAGGTGCCGACGGCCCCGGCGATCGCCTCCTTGAAGGCGGCCTGGCCGCCGTTGCCGACGCCGATCCAGTCGATCGCGAGCAGGACGATCGGCTCGCCGTCGCCGAGCAGGACGACCCCCTTGCAGTGGAGCGGGTCCTGGACGCCGTCGGTCGGGTCGTAGGCCATCGGGGTGCCGACGGGGGGGGAGGCGTCGATGTCGAACGTGCCGATCCGGAGCGGTTCGTCGGCGAAGGCGGTCAGGCCGGAGGACGCCAGCAAGACCAGGGCGAGCAGGGGGCGGACCATCGAGGGGTGCTCCGGGGTTCGGGGAGGGGGGGCGAGAACCGATTGCCGCTGCTCGGTCGAACCGGGGATGGCCGGCCGGCGAGGGGTGTCCTGCCGGCCTTGGCCTGGCGTCCACCGGGGATGAGCACGCGTCAATGGGTTCGAGGCGGCGGCTACTCGGCGGAAGGTGTCGTCGCGGGCAAGGCGGCGGAGGAGGAATTGGACCGGGATTGGCTGCCGGCGTGCGAGGCCACGAGCGGCTCGCTCGGGATGGCGGATCGGGGGCCGTTGACCGGGCTGGTGGCCCGGGCCGAGCGGGGAGGCGAGGCGGATTCATCCTCGTCGTCGTCCTCGTCGTCGCTTCGGGACGACGAGAGCCCGATGCTGCCGAACAGGTGGGCCTGGGCCGCCAGCGACCCGAAGAGTGCGATCAAGGCCAGCGCGGTGATGCCCAGCCGGGCCAGCAGGTAGCCCTCACTTCGGAGGGGGCCATAGGCGATGAGGATGATCCGGGGTTCCGGCCCCCGGAGGAACGAGAGCGGGACCGAGCTGAGCAGCGAGGCGCCGCGCAGGAGGCCCGCGTTGTAGACGCTGATTGTCTCGGTCGGGCTGAAATCGGCAACCCGCTGGCCCTGCAGCACGCGCCTTCGCTCGATCTCGTGCCCCTCGGGCAGGGGGAACAAGTCGAGGAGGACGGTCCTGAGGCCCTCGGAGGCGTACAGCGCGCCGATGAGGGCCGATTCGACCACGACGAAGACGACCAGCGGCAGCAGCAAGGCGCCGATCATCGTCCCCCGGCGTTTCCAGGCGGTGGTCATCGCCTGATCGATGCCGAGCCGCCCCTCGGCGTCTCGCACGACCAGGGCGAAGGCCAGGATCGGCAGGAGCAGGGCCATGCCGAGCAGGACGACGAGCGGCCAGGGGGCCGGCACGATCGGGGGGGTGTACTCCGTCTGCCGGCTGCCGTCGAACGACCAGAGGGGGGTGATGAACGCGGCGACGAGGAGCAAGGCGAGCATGACCTTCGCCAGGCCGCCTCGCCAGCTCGACGGGGGGGCGTCGGGCCCGACGGCCTCCTGCTCCAGCCGGCCGACCTCCTCGATGCGGCGGAGGTAGACGATCGCCGCCCAGACGAGCAAGGCCAGCCCCAGCCAGCCGCCGACGACGGGGATGGCCATCATGGCCACGACGGCCAGGGCGAGCAGGATGACCCCGGCGGCCGTCTCGGCCCAGGCTTCCTTCATCGCGCCGCGGAGCCGGGCGATCGGCCGCGGGCCGTCGGGCGATCGGTAGCGGGGGACCTTCACCTCGGCCTTGCAATCCCAGCACTGGACGGTCGTCCGCTCGGGGCTGCGCTGGGCCCGGAGCGTGCGGCCGCAGGGGCATTTGACGAATGTGAACATGATGAATGGCGCTCCGGGAGGCGGTCGTCGGCTCGGCTCGGCTCGTTGAGGATCGGGCGCACTGGTCCGGGGCAGAGACATCGGGGTCTTGCCATCGAATATCAGCCCCCGACGCCCGGTTCGCAAGGGCCGATCGGCGGAAGTTGGGCCGCGGTCGAAGCGATCTGACCCGTCTGGTCGTCCGGATGCCAGGCGTGCCGGTGCCGGGAGGCTCCCCGGTCGAGCCGCATGCGGAATCAGCCGGGCCCGACCCGGCCAGGCTCGGCGCGCGCCGAAGGCCCGGCCCCCGGACACAACAGGTCGGGGCCGGGCCTTCGGGAGAACGGCCTCTTGGCGAGGACGTGGGGAGGTCGATCAGTTATCGGCCTTCTCTTCCAGCAGTTCGCCCTCCTGCTGGAGCACCTCGCCCGCGGCCTGGACGTCTTCGGCCTCTTCTTCGGCGATGGTTTCGCTTTCATCGGCCGTGATCATGCCATCCGTCACGGCGCCGCCGACGGCCTCGCCGGTTTCCTCACGCTCTTCGGCGAAGTCTTCCTGGGCGTTCTGGAGCTGGTCTTCCGGCGAGCAGCCGACGGTGAACAGGCCCAGGCCGAGCAGCGCGACGAGAGAAGCGAGCATCTTCATCGAATCAAGTCTCCAAGACGATGGTGGTGTTGGATTTCGACCCACCCGGGAGGTTGCTCATGCGACGATCGCAAGGTCGGGCGGTCGTGCCGGACCTAAAGTGCAAGATGCGTGCCAAGAGCCGAGGGGTTGGCCACGTCGCCCCGGTCCGGGGCCGATCAGGCCCGGGACGGGCCGTTGCGGGGGACGAGGCCGATGACGGCCCGGGGTGCCCGGGCGTCGGGCCGGGGGGTGGCGGTCACGGGGATCAGGTCGCCGCCGTCGTCGACGATCAGGAGCGGGACGGCGCCGGGGCCGAACTGCTCGGCGAACGCGGCCGACGGCTCGGCGTCGTCGAGGTCGAGCCGCTCGACGGTGGCGCCGGCATGGAAGAGGGATTCGAGGTGCCGGAAGGTCATGCCGGGGCCGAAGAGGACGCGTCCGTGCAGTTCGAGGGCGACCGACCGGCCGGCCTCGTTCACCTCGGCGGCGTCGAGCTGCGCGGCCAGGGGGACGGCGAGGTCGGGCTCGGGCTCGGCGTCGTGATTGTTGGGAGAGCGGGCGGCGTCGTGCGGCTCGGGGGTGAGCTGGAAGACGTTCTGGCGTCCGAAGAGGCTGGTGAAGTGCAGGGCGGCCAGGCTGTTGACCTCCTCGTTGGGGGTCAGGGCGAGCAGCCGCCCGATCCGGCCGGAGTCGATCCGCTCGCGGACGAAGGGGGAGAGGATGCTGGCGTTGAGCGTGGGGATGCCCTCGTGATCGGCCGAGTCGAGGCGGTCGGTCCGGGTGTCGACGAGCAGGACCGGGATCTCCTCGGCCCGGAGGACGCGGGCGATGGCCAGGCCCAGCGGGTTCGCCCCGGCGATCAGGTAGCCGGAGCGGCCCCCCGTCAGGCCGAGCCGGCGCGCGAGGGGGACCGAGGCCAGGCCGTAGACCACCACCGTGCCGATGATGACCGTGAAGACGGTCGGGACCAGGCGATCGGCCCCCTCGATCCCCTCGGCCCGCAGGCGCAGGGCGAAGACCGAGGCCACGGCCGCGGCGACGATCCCGCGGGGGGCCATGCACATCAGGAACAGCCGATCGGCCCAGCCGAGCCCGGAGCCGACGGTCGAGGCCAGGACCGAGAACGGCCGGGCGACGAGGATCAGCACGACCGTGAACAGCACGCCCCGCAGCCCGACCGCCGCGATCTGGTCCGGAGACAGCCGGGCGGCGAGCACCACGAACAGGACCGAGACGAGCAGGACCGTCAGGCTCTCCTTGAACTCGGCGATGTGGCGGATCGAGACCGACCGCTGGTTGGCCAGGACCACGCCCAGGACCGTGACGGTCAGCAGGCCCGACTCCTCTCGGATCATGTCCGAGAGGGTGAAGGTGGCCACGACGACCATCAGGGCGACGGGGTTGTGCAGGTAGTCGGGCACCCAGTACCGCCCGAGCACCCAGGTGAGGGCCCCGGCGCCGAGCACGCCGATCGCCAGGCCGACGAGGGCCGTCAGCACCCCTCCCCAGATCAGGACGGTCAGCCCCGAGCCCGGCCCCTCGGCCGTGCCGATCACCTCGAAGACGAGCACGGCCAGGACCGCGCCGATCGGGTCGATGACGATCCCCTCCCACATCAGGATCGGCCCCGAGCCGCCCGACGGCCGGACGTGGCGCAGCAAGGGGCCGATGACCGTCGGCCCGGTGACGACGAGGATCGCCCCCAGCAGGACGGCCAGGGGCCAGGGCACGCCGATCAGGTACCGCCCGGCCACGGCCGCCACCAGCCAGGTGATGCCCGCGCCGATGGTCACGAGCTTGCCGATCACCGCGCCCGAGGCCCGCAAGTCGGCCAGCTTGAGCGTCAGCCCCCCCTCGAACAGGATGACCGCGACCGAGAGCGAGACGACGGGGGTGAGGGCGTCGCCGAGCAGGGCGGCCGGGTCGATCAGGCGGCCCAGCCCGAGCCATTCGGCGGCGGGACCGGCCACCAGGCCGGCGAGCAGGAGCAGGAGAATGGCGGGGAGATTGAGCCGCCAGGCCGCCCACTGCGCCCCGATGCCCAGGACGACAATGGCGGCAAGCTGCAACAAGACGTCTTCGTGCATCCCGATCGATCCTCTCGGCCGCGTCTCATTTGGAATGGCGGAACGGAGGATCGTAGCGAGCGGCGTGCCGGACCGGAAGCCGAATCCGGGCGAGCCGCGGGCCGAGCGCGGGGGGGGCGGGGCCCCTCACGAGGGGGCGAAGAGGCCGCGAGGTTGGTCGCCCAGCCCCCCGAGGGAGGCCGGGCAATGAATGTTGATCTCTGAAATGGAATGGGGTGCTCAGGCGATGATGTCCTGGATGACCGAGCCGTAGACGTCGGTCAGGCGGAAGTCTCGGCCGGAGTAGCGGTAGGTGAGGCGCTCGTGGTCGATGCCGAGCAGGTGCAGGGCGGTGGCGTGCAGGTCGTGGACGTGCATGCGGCCCTCGATGGCGTTCATGCCGAACTCGTCGGTCGCGCCGTGGGTGTAGCCGCCCTTGACCCCGCCGCCGGCCAGGAACATGGAGAAGCCGGTGTGGTGGTGGTCGCGGCCGGGGTCCCCCTTCTTGGCCGGCTCGGAATAGGGGGTGCGGCCGAACTCGCCGCCCCAGATGACCAGGGTGTCCTCGAGCAGGCCGCGGGCCTTCAGGTCGCCGAGCAGGGCGGCGGTGGCGCGGTCGGCGTCGGCGCAGAGGCGGCGGTGGCCGCGGTCGTTGGCCGAGTGGGTGTCCCAGGGCTGCTTGTTCTGGCCGTCGACGTAGTAGACCTGGACCACGCGGACGTCGCGCTCGACCAGGCGGCGGGCGAGCAGGCACGACTGGCCGAAGGTGGTGCGGCCGTAGGTCTCGCGGAGGCGGTCGGGCTCCCGGGAGAGGTCGAACGCCTCGCCGGCCTCGGTCTGCATCTGGAAGGCGAGTTCGAGGGAGGAGATCTGGGCGTCGAGCGCCGACTCGTGGGGCCGGCTGGAGCGGTGCAGGTCGTTCATCTGCTGGATGAGGTCGAGCTGCTTGCGCTGCTCGGCCCGGTCGAGCTTCGAGTGCTTCAGGTGGGCGATCATCTTGTGCACATCGAGGTCGGACGTGTTGACCGACATGCCTTGATGCTCGCCCGGCAGGAAGGCGCTCGACCAGAGTTGCGGGCCGACGACCGGCAGGCCAGGGCAGAGGACGACGAACGGCGGCAGGTTCGCGTTCTCGGACCCGAGGCCGTAGGAGAGCCACGAGCCGAGGCTCGGGCGGGTCGGCTGCTGGTGGCCGGAGTGCATGAGGAGCAGGCCCGGCTCGTGGTTCGGCGTGTCGGTGTGCATGCCGCGGAGGACGCAGAGGTCGTCGGCGAAGTGGGAGAGGTGCGGGAACAAGTCGCTCATCACCACGCCGCTCTCGCCGTGGGGGCGGAAGCGGAAGGGGGAGGGCATGAAGGTCCCCCCCTTGAGTTTCCGCTCCAGCTTGAACTCGTCGGCCGAGGGGGTCTCGCCGGAGTAGCGGGCCAGGGCGGGCTTCGGGTCGAACGTGTCGACGTGCGAAGGGGCCCCATTCATGAACAGGAAGATGACCCGCTTCGCCTTCGCCGGGTGGTGCATGCCGCCGAGGCCGACGCCGTGCGCGGCGGCCCCGTGCGCGGCCGTGGGGGCGAGCAGGCCGGCCGATTCCAAGGCGCCGGCCAGGCCGAGCAGGCCGAACCCGGCCCCGGTGCGTCCGAGCATCTGGCGACGGGTCAAGGGCCGGCGGGGGCCGCGGGGGTCGGGGCTCATGGCGAGGCTCCTTGTCGGGGCAGGGGGGCAGGGGTGGGGTCGGGACGGAATCAGTCGATCAGGAGGAATTCATTGGAGGCGAGCAAGGCCTGGGCGTAGACGGCCCAGCGATCGTGGTCGTCGCAGGAGTCGGAGCCCAGGAAGGAGAGGGCCAGTTGCGTCTCGGCCTCGCTGGGGGGGCGGGCGTAGAGCAGGCGATAGGCCAGGTCGATCCGGGCCTGGGTGTCGTCGCCGGCCTCGGTCGCCAGGCGGTCGGCCAGGCGGTCGGCGTGGTGGGTGACGAACGGGCTGTTCAGGACGAAGAGCTTCTGGAGCGGGGTGGTGGTGCGGGCCCGGCCGTCGCTGTGGGCGTTCGGGTCGGGGAAGTCGAACCGCGCGAGCATCGGGTGCAGCTCCAGGCGGCTGATCCGGCTGTAGAGGGTGCGGCGGCCGATTTCGGGATCGCTCGGGTCGATCGACGGGCCGCCGACGGTGCGGTCGAGCGTGCCGGAGGCGGAAAGGACCGAGTCGCGCCAGCTCTCGACCACCAGGCGCTTGCGGCTGGCCCGGGCATAGAGGGTGTTCTCGGGGTCGATGGCGCGGTGGGTGTCGGTGATGGCGCTCGACTGGCGATAGGTGCTGGAGGTGGCCAGTTCTCGGATCAAGGTCTTGAGCGACCAGTTCCCCTCGGTGACGAACCGCGCGGCCAGGTCGTCGAGCAGTTCGGGGTGGGTGGGCTTCTCACCGAGGATGCCGAAGTTGCTGGGCGTGCCGACGATCGATCGGCCGAACAGTTGGCCCCAGATGCGGTTGACGACGACGCGGGAGGTCAGGGGGTTGCTCGGGTCGGCGATCGCCTCGGCCAGGTCGAGCCGACCGCTGGAGGTCTCGTCGCCCAGGGGAGTCGGCTCGCCGTCGGAGAGGACCGTGAGGAAGTGGCGGCGGGCGACCGGCCCCTTCTGCTCGACATTGCCGCGGATGAAGACGTTGAGATCTTTCGGTTCGGCATCCTTGATGATGTGCACGGCCTCCTCGGGGGCCTTGGCGCCGCCGTCCTTGTCCAGCTCGCATTCGTCGGTGAGCGGCTGGTTGAACATGACGGTGCTGGCGAAGACCCCGGCCAGGGCGTAGTAGTCTTCGGTCGAGATGGGATCATACTTGTGATCGTGGCAGCGGGCGCAGGCGACCGTCAGGCCGAGCAGGCCGCGGGAGACGACGTCGACCCGGTCTTCCCACTCCTCGGCCATGACCTCGGGGGAATTGCGGCGGTAGTACTTCGGCCCGAGGCCGATGAAGCCGAGCGCGGCCAGCTCGTCGGCGTCGGCCGGCTCGATCAGGTCGGCGGCGAGCTGGCGACGGATGAAGGTGTCATAAGGCAGGTCGTCGTTGAGGGCGGCAATCAGCCAGTCGCGATAGAGGTAGGCGTTGGGATAGGTGAGCGACGTGTCGTCGCCGACGATATGGGCCTGATCTTCCGCGTAGCGGGCCAGGTCGAGCCAGACCCGTGCCCAACGCTCGCCGAAGTGAGGCGAGGCTAGCAGGCGATCAACATAGTCTTCGACGGCGTTGGGGGACGGATCGGCCACGAATGCCTCGACCTCGAGCGGGTCGGGCGGCAGGCCGATCAGGTCGATCGAGAGGCGACGGGCGAGGGTCCGGCGGTCGGCCTCGGGGTTCGGGGCCAGGCCGGCGTCATCGAGGCGGGCGAGGATGAAGGCGTCGATGGGCGATCGGACCCAGGAGGGGTCGGACACCTCGGGCGGTTCGGACCGTTGCGGAGGCTGGTAGGTCCAGGAGGATCGGGCGGCCTCCCAGTCGATCCCCTCGGCCGAGGGCTCGGGGGCGGCGGGGCCGTCGGCGTCGCGGGGGTCGGGGGCCCCCATCGCCACCCACTGCTCGAAGGCGGCGATCACCTCGGGCGCGAGTTTCTTGGATGGGGGCATCTGGACATAGGAGTCGTAGCGGATGGCCTCGATGAGCAGGCTCAGCTCCGGGTCGCCCGGCTCGACGGCCGGGCCGCCGTCGCCCCCCTGGAGCATGGCGGCGTGAGTGTCGAGCCGCAGGCCCCCCTTGGCGGCGTCGTGCTCGGCCGAGTGACAACTGTAGCACTGCTCGATCAGGACGGGGCGGATCTTCGCCTCGAACAGGGCCAGGCCGTCGGCGTCGTCGGCCGCGGGGCGGGCCTGGGGGGCCAGCCCCAGCACGATGGCCAGGGTTGCGGCGGTGGTGATCCTTCGACCGCTCCAGCGACCGACCGACTCGGGGGCAAGGCTCATCGGGGCAACCTCTCGCTGCTCGGGACGATCGAGGCCCGGGGGCATTTCCCTGCGACGTTCCTGTTGAGTTTATCGGATGTTCAACAGGGAGTCGAGTCAATCGTGACGCCTTCTTGAGAGATCAGAGGCGCAGGTAGATCTTCTGACGGTCGAGGAATCGGACGAAGACGAGGGTGATGGTGAAGAAGATGGCCAGGCCGATCATCGTCCACCAGAGGGGGGAATCCCTGGGGACGAAGGCATACACCGTGCGTTCCACGACGCCGTGAATGATGTAGGCGGCCAGGGGGTTCATGCCGAGCAGGCGGAACAATTCGAAGGAGGCGCCGAAGCGGTCGCAGGCGATGACGAACAGGCCGTACAGGGCGAGGGCGAAGCCGGTGCTGAACCAGATGAACGGGATGGTGACGATGCGCTTGTCCATCATCCAGTAGTTCTTGGCCAGGACTTCCGGCTCGACCAGGGGGGCGGTGGCGAGGAGTTCGGCCGGGGGGCGGTCGGAGAGGCGGCCGAGCGGGGGGATGACGGGGGAGACGGCGATGTCGATCGGCTCGCCGGATTCGCCGGTGCGGCGGTCGTCGGCGGTGTAAAGGGTGCTGAAGCAAGAGAGTGCATAGGAGACGATCATGACGAGCGCCCCCCAGGCGATCAATCGGGCGGCGGCCGACCCGCGGGGGCGCCCGGCGGCGGTGATGATGTCGTACGCGAGGGTGCCGGCGAGCATGGGGACCGACCAGTGCAGGAGGCCGAAAGTCCCGCCGTCCCAGGCGCGCCGGCCGGTGGTCCCCCAGAGGTCGTCCATCCCGTTCGGCTGCCCGGAGACGAAGTCGTAGTTGAACGCGTACGACAGGAGGAAGTGGGCGGCCGAGAAGCCGAACATGGTGGCGAGGCGAACCCAGGCCGACCGGGCGACGACGGGCATGATGAGGAGCTGGCAGACGCCGATGATCGCCAGGACCTCCCAGGCGTCGGCCTTGACCAGCTCGGCCAGGGCCTTCGCGATGCCCGGGCCGGTCATCGCGTCCCACGATTCGAAGCGGAAGCCGACGCCGTAGACGACGAGCGAGATGAGGACCAGCCCGAGGCTCCGCCAGGCAATTCGGCGATAGGCGAGCGACGGCCCGACCTGATCGAGGCGGCGCAGCAGGCTGAGCCGGTACGAGAAGCCGCAGGCGAACATGAAGCTGGGCATGATCGAATCGGCATAGCTGAAGTACGTATTATTGTGCTTCAGGACCGAGTGGATCGCGGCGAAGGCGCCGAGGAAGTTCACCACGAACATGCCGGCGACCGTGTAGCCGCGGAACTGGTCCATCGAGGCAATCCGGCCGGTCCCTGCCATCGAACTCATCGGCGATCGTCTCCGCGTCGGGGCCCGCGAGGCCGGGCCGGAAGGGGTGTTCGGGGAATCGGGTGAGGAGTCGGTCGTGAGAACGTGCTCATGGGTTCCCCGTGTCGTCCGCGGGGAACCCGGCGAGCGGGAGCGGAGCCGGGGTGCCCTCTCGGAGGAGGTGGCCGGCGTCGGGGCTGAGGGACGTGAACCGCTCGACGAGGCCGGAGGGCCAGCGGACCTCGAGGGCGTCGACGGTGTCGGCGTCGCCGAGGCCGAAGTGGAGGCGGGCATCGCCGGCCGACTGGTAGCTGCCGCCGCCGAACCGGGTGGCGACCTGACGACGGCCGCCGGCCTCGACCGTGACGACCGCGCCGACGGCGTCGCGGTTGGATTCCGTGCCTTCGAGCTTGAGGGTCAGGAAACGCCCGGCACCTTCGGTCTGGTTGTGGAGGAAGACGAGGGGGGCGTTCTGGGCCTGGAGGACGGCGTCGGGCAGCCCGTCGTTGTCCAGGTCGCCCACGGCCAGGCCGCGGCCGAGCACGAGCCGGTCGAACGGGGGGCCGGGGGCGGCGCCGGGGTCGATCAGCCGGCCGTCGGATCCCCCGAGCAGGAGCTGCGGGGGCATGGTCCAGGGGTACGAGGGGCGGCCGTCGTGGACGTGGCCGTTGGCGCTCAGGAGGTCGAGCCGGCCGTCGAGATTGGCGTCGAGCAGGGCCAGGCCGAATCCGAGCAGGTGTCGGCTGGGGGCCTTCAGGTTGATCTCGCTCGTCTGGTCGGCGAAGAAGCCGCCGCCGAGGTTCCGGAAGAAGGAGGTCGATTCTTCGTAATAGTTGGTGACGAGCAGGTCGAGCCGGGCGTCGCCGTCGAGGTCGCCGACGGCCGTGCCCATGCCGGCCTGGTAATTGCCGTGGGCGTTGGCGGCGACACCGGCGACGGCGCCCACCTCCTCGAACCGGAAGTCTCCCCGATTCATGAACAGGAAATCGGCCGTCATGTCGTTGGCGACGAACAGGTCGACCCGCCCGTCGTCATCGACGTCGGCCGCGACGACCCCGAGCCCCCGGCCGGGGGCGACGGCGAAGCCGGCATCTCGCGTCACCTCGACGAATCGGCCGTCGTCGTTGCGATAGACGCGGTCGGGCAGGGCGGGGAAGTCGATCGGGTTGCAGGCGTATTTGGTGGGGTCGTTCGGGTCGAGGCAGGTGGTGTCGCCGTGCTCGTCCCAGCGGAGGTAGTGGCAGACGTAGAGGTCGAGGTCGCCGTCGCCGTCGAGGTCGGCGAAGGCGGCCGAGGTCGGCCAGTCGCGGTCGCCGCCGAGGCCGCTCGGCCCCGTGATGTCCTCGAAGGTGCCGTCCCCCCGGTTGCGGTAGAGGGCATACGACCGCCATCGGGTGATGAAGAGGTCGGGATGCCCGTCGTTGTTGATGTCGCCCACGGTCACGCCGTGCCCGTAACCGCCCGGCAGCGAGGCAATCCCGGAAGATTCGGAAACGTCTTCAAACGTGCCATTTCCCCGGTTCCGGTACAGGCGGTCGGCGTTCGGGGCCTCGGCGGGTGGAGGAAACGGCCCAGCCTGCACGGCGTAGAGGTCGAGGTGGCCATCGCCGTCGAAGTCGAGCAGGGCGACGCCCCCGGCGCCCGTCTCGGGCAGGACGAGGCGGCCGGGGACCTGGCCGTTGTCGTGCCGGAAGTCGAGCCCGGCCGATGCGGAGGCGTCCTCGAATCGGGGGATGAGCACCTCATTGGATCGGGAGGTCGGTCGCGAATCGTCCGAGGTGCGCGAGGTGAGCTCGGGCAAGAGGTCGGCCAGGGTTCGAGAATCGCCGGTCGTCGCGGAGGACATCGCCCCGACCGAGTCCGGGCGGCCCTCGGCCAAGGATCGCCAGGCATCGGCGTCGAACCGGCGGCCGAGGGCCGTGGCCGTCTCTGCCAGGGCAGCGGCCTGGCTCAACGGATCGTCGCCGAGGAGTAACGCGACATAGGCTTCGCGATCCTGCTCGAGCCGGGCGCGCTCGGATCGGTAGCGGCTCGAATCGTCGGGCCGGCCTTCCTCGGCGGCGATGGCGGCGAGGCGGTCGAGGACCTCGGGCTGTCCGGGGGCGACCCGGTCGAGTTGTTCGAGGCTCGATCGTTCGAGTGCGCGGTCGCCATCGAGACGGGCGAACCAGGCGCGGAGCCGGAGCGCCTGAGCCTCGGAATCGGGGCCGGAGGGCAGGTGGGGGAGCGCCTCGGTGACGGAGGCGGGGCGATCGGCGGCCAGGGCCCATTCGAGCCGGTGTTGCCAGACCGCCGGGTCGCTCGGGCGGCGAGCGAGGCAGCGGTCGAGCCAGTCCTCGGCCTCGGTGAACCGGCCGGACCGGGTGGCGAGGTAGGCCAGGCCGAGCCAGACGCGGTCGTCGTCGGGGGCGAGGCGGTGGGCCTCGGTCAGGTCGCGGCGGACGGTCTCGATGGGGAAGGGGTCGACGTCGAGCCAGTAGAGGACCTTGAGCGCCTCGATCGGCTCGGGATGTTCGGCGAATCCGTCGCGGAAGATCCGGCGGGCCTCGTCGAACCGCCCCTGGGGACGGAGCAAACGCACCAGTTCCCAGCGAGCGATGGGCCGGTGGGCCCCGCCGATGGTGATGCCGCGACGCAGGCGCTCTTCGGCCCGGGCGAGCCGGCCGCGCTGCTGCTCGATCTCGGCCCATTGGACAAGGGCGGGGCCGAGGTCGGATGACTCATCGGGGATGCGTTGCCAGGCGTCCTCGGCACGGGAGGGGTTGCCGAGTTGCTGCTCACAGAGGCCGAGCAAGTAGAGGGTCTCGCCGTGTGATGGCCGGGACTCGGCCAGGTCGGCAAGTTGCCGGCGAGCGGTAGCGAATCGGCCGTCGAGCAACGCGGCACGGGCCTCGCGGAGCGATTGCTCGAAGCGCCGATGCTGCGCGTCGCGGACGAACCAGGAGATCACTCCAATGCCGCCGGCCAGCACGAGAGCGGCCAGCCCGGCCCATCGCGGTCGCATGGTCAAGAATCTCGATCGAGGGTCCGGGGCGGAAGGGGATCAGCGGGCGCAAGCCGATCGCCGGCTGCTCCTTGCCACGAGCAGCCGGCGATCGAAGGGGAATCAGGCCGTCACGACCATCAGAACTGGTCGGCGCTGATGATTTCGCCACCGTTGCGGGTATGCAGGGCCTGCCAGACACCGAACTGGGGCAGCGGTCCGCCGACGCCGGTGTATGGCTGGGTCCGACCATTCCACTGGACCATGAACGGATTCCAGGACTGGACGGTGTCCTTGATGAAGCGGACGGAGCCGTCAACCATGGCGGTGTTTACGCCGCCGGGGTGGAAGCTGTTCGCGGTGTGCTTCAGGTTCCGGCCGGTGCCGCACTGTTCGACGAACATGCAGGGCACGGCGTCGCCGGCGGCGACCGACTTGAAGAAGTTCGGCGGGAAGATGGCCGAGTAGGTGGTATCCCCGATCATGCCGGAGGTCCACCAATTCGGGCCGAACGGCGCGGTGCCGGCGGCGATCCGGCCATAGGACTTGTCCGAGGCCAGGACGGTGTTGCTCGTGCCGTCGCGGATGTCCTGAATCTTGGTGACGCGGCCGTTGGCACAGGCCGGGGCGTCGGGGGCGCCGGCGCGGCCGGCGTGGGCGAAGATGCCCTGATTCTGGCCGATCAGGGCCTGCGGCACGTCGCAGCGAGCGGCGTGGTAGTACAGCACCCCCGCGTTGCCGGCGTAGCTGGCGTAGGTCATCGGGACCGGGATGCCGTCCCAGCCGTTCCCGTTGGTGTCGGTGCTGCCGACGCCGCCGTTCTTCCGGAGGCCGATGACCTCGGCGTCGCTCGGGCACCAGAGGGTGTTGACCGAGTGGCCGTTGAGCGTGTGGTTGGCGGCGATATAAATGAACAAGTCCTGGTTCAGGGCGTTGAACACGGCCCCTTGCTCGTAGAACTGCGACATGGCCACCCACTGGCCGAAGTTCTGGCGGATGAATCCGCCGGTCTCCCGGCGCTGGTAGAAGTCTCCCATCGGGAAGCTGCCGTAGACGTCATGGTAGTTCTGCATGGCCAGGGCCAGTTGCTTCAGGTTGTTCGTGCACTGGGCCCGACGCGCGGCCTCGCGGGCGCTCTGCACGGCCGGCAGCAGCAGGGCGATCAGGACGCCGATGATGGCGATGACCACCAGCAACTCGATCAGGGTGAACCCGCGACGACGCGCGGAGCGACGAATTGAGGGCATAAGCGAAAGCTCCGAAGGAGGTTAGGTACGATACGGGTCGGACGATCCGGACGGAGCATGTCCGTCCCACCCTTGTTTCTCAACAAGGGGGCGATCGATCTCAGCGGGGGGGGGGCGGTCTGACACGTCCGAAGCCCTGCGGAGGGGCGAGCCCCCGGGGTTCCTTAAGCATCTTCGGACGCGAGAAGTGATTGCGTGAGTCAAGTCATCTGATGAGTCGCGGCCGGGCGGCGCTGAATCAGAGCGCGTCTCGAGGGTTCAGGTCGTCGCCCGTGTCGGTAACGGGGGGTTCTTCGACCGGTCCCTCGGGATAACCCTCGGGCTTTTCGAACTCCTGGCCGAGTTCCATCTGGTCCTCACCGCATCCCGGCAAGGCAGTGAGGCACACCACGGAAGCAAACGCCATCGGCAGGACGATGAGGGAGCGAAATCGAACAAACATGGATGCAAAACACTCCGGGGTTCGCAGTTGTGATCCGTGCGGCCGAATGGCCTGAAGAGGATGCAAGGTCTACGCTGCGGAATCCGTAGGGACGATCCTTCACGGACGATGGGGGACCTGTGACACCTGCGGCACGCAGTACCACCCTCGAACAATGCACGACGAAATGCACGAACGGATGCGAAAGGGCTACCTGATTGAGAGAGCGACGATCCTGAACCAGGTGGCCGAAGAAAAATATGTGAGTGGTGAAAGCTTCGACGGATTCTTGTGCCGGGCATGGCAGCCCGAACCGGAGAATCGAGGTCACAAGAGAATTAATAGCTGCACGGGCCAGCGTCAAGAGAAATCAAGATGAGCCCGATTTTTTCGATCTTATTTCGCATCGTTCGGGTTCTCACGCCATTGTCGGTCCGCTGTGATCGCCGACGGGGGGCTCGAGGCGAGCGGTCGCGAGCGGGTGGGGTTCGAACCGGGCTCGACATCTTCCTGGATGACATAAATGGCGTCGGCGGTCAGGCCTCGCAGGGTGTGCTCGACGCCCGAAGGCCAGCGGATGTCAACGCGGTCGACCTGAGGGTCCGCTCCCAGGCCGAACCAGAGGCGGGGGTCGTTCGAGGCGAGGTAGCTGGTCCCGCTCGTCAGCCAGCGGACCTGGCGGCGGCCGCCGGCCTCGATCGCGATGCGGGTACCGACGGGCAGGCGGTTCCCTCCGGGGCCGACGAGCCGGAACCCGACGCGGTGGCCGCCCTCGGTCCGGTTCATCAGGACCGAGGCGGGGGCGTCTCGGTGGACGACGACCAGGTCGACCCGGCCGTCGTTGTCCAGGTCGCCGGCGGCGACGCCCCGGCCGACGACGGCCCGGGAGAGGTAGGGGAAGGCGTCGGAGTCCGCCAGGATAAACCGGTTGCCGTCGCGACCGAGGTAGAGGTGCGGGCGTTGGGGCATCGGGGCGTTGTAATGCGGCTGGTCGTCGACGTGGCCGTTGCTGACGAACAGGTCGAGCCGGCCGTCGTTGTCGGCGTCGAGGGCGACGGCGCCGAATCCGGTGGAGGCGACGCTCGGCGCGGCCAGGCCGGCCGAGAGGGTGCCGTCGGCGAACTGTCCGCCGCCGAGGTTCCGGGCCAGCGTGTTCGGCTCGTTCAGGAAGTTGGTGTGGAAGAGGTCGATCCGGCCGTCGCCGCTCAGGTCCTCGGCCACCACGCCCATGCTGGCCGTCGCCCGGCCGGAGCCGTCGAGGGCCAGGCCCGAGGCGGCGCCGACTTCCTCGAAGCGCAGGCCGCCGAGGTTCCGGTAGAGGAAGTCGGGGGACATGTCGTTGGCGACGAAGAGGTCGAGCAGGCCGTCGCCGTCGAGGTCGGCGATCGCCAGGCCGAGGCCGCGGCCGTCGGGGGCTGTGATGCCGGCGGCCTCGCTCACGTCGGTGAAGGTGCCGTCGCCGTCGTTGCGGAAGAGGTGGTCCTGCTGCGCCGGGTACTGGATCAGGGAGCAGTGGATGGGATGCCCGGTCGGGTCGAGGCAGCGGCGGGGGTCGTCGGAGTCGTCCTCGACGTAGGAGACGACGACCAGGTCGAGGTCGCCGTCGCCGTCGAGGTCGGCGAACCCGGCGGCGGTCGTCCAGCGGTCCGAGGAAACGCCGGCGGCCTCGGTCACGTCCTCGAACCGGCCGTCGCCGAGGTTCCGGTAGAGGATCGTGCGGTCGAGCCCGGTGACGAACAGGTCGTCGAAGCCGTCGCCGTCGAAGTCCCCCACGGCGCAGCCCATGCCGTAGCCGAGGCCGCCGACGCCGGCGTGCTCGGTCACGTCCTCGAACCGGCCGTCGCCGAGGTTCCGGTAGAGGCGGTTCGGGGTCGGCGGGGCGGCCCGGTCGTAGGGCATCGGGCAGCCGTTGACGAAGTAGATGTCGAGCAGGCCGTCGCCATCGGCGTCGATCAGGCCGACGCCGCCGCCGATCGTGTCTGCTAAGTAAACTGACTCTTGCGGGCCGAAGTTGTATTGATAAGCGATGCCGGCCGAGGCGGCGATGTCTTCGAAGACGACCGGCGGGCGGTCGTCGGCGGCGGGGCGGGGATTCGGCCCGGGGGCGGCGGACGGGTCGGGGGCCGATCGGCGGGGGAAGGAGCGGGGGACCGGGAACGGGGCGTCCCGCTCGTCGAGGGCGGCCAGGGCATCGCGGGCGGCCTGGAACGCAGGGTCGATCGCCAGGGCATGCTCGTACCAGGCGCGGGCCTCGGCCAGGAGCGAGGCGTCCCGGCAGAGGTCGCCGAGCCGGGAGAAGCGAGCGGGATCGGGCGGCATTCGGTCGCGGATGAGGGCGTTGCAGGCGTCCCGGAGGCGGAGCCATCGGGCCCGGATCTGCTCGGCCATGCGGGTGTGGGCGTCGGCCTCGGGGTCGCCGAGGGGGGCGAGGAGCTGGGCGAGCCGGTGGTGGGCCTCGGCGGATTCGTGGTTCAGTGCGACGGCGCGTCGGACGCTGTCGAGGGCGTCGTCTCGGCGGCCGTCGGCCTCCTGGAGCTGGCCGAGGAAGAGGTGCCACCGGGCGGCGTCGGCCGGGGGATCGGGGGTCGGGCCGAGGATCTCGGGCAGGTTGACCGGCAGGCCGAGCTGCACGCGACACTCGGCCAGGGCGAAGCGGCCGATCGGGTCGTCGAGCAGCGCCGAGGCGGCGGCTTCGAGGTGGGGCAGGGCGGCCGACGCGTCGCCTCGCCAGTGCAGGGCCAGCCCGACGGCGCGGCGGAGGAACGGGTCGTCGGGGGAGTGGTCGAGGAATCGGTGGATCTCGGGGGGGATGCCGCGCACGTCCATCTCGGGGCGGAAGGCGTCGAGCACCAGGTCGGCCAGGACCCTGGGGGCGTCCTGGGCCCGATGAATCTCCCAGAGGATCGCGCGGGCCTCGGCGGGGCGGAGCTGGAGGCTGAGCAGGTAGATCAGGCGGTCGCGGGGGGCGACGGCGGCGGGGTCGGCCGCGGCGGCCTGGCGGAAGGCGAGTTCGGCGCGGGGGGCGTCGGATGCGGCCAGGGCGATCTCGCCGAGGGAGGTGCGGGCCTCGGCGAAGGCCGGGTCGTCCTGGGGCACGCCGGCGAGGGTGCGGGCGGCCTCGCCCTGTCGGTTCGAGGAGGCGAGGAGCCGGGCGAGCATCAGTCGGGCCCGGCCGTCGTCGTCGCGGCGGCCGATCCGGTCGCGGAGCAGGGACTCGACCCGGTGCCATTGCTGCGCCTGGGAGGCGTCGAAGATGGCGTCCCACGAGGGTTCGGGTCCGGGTTCGGGATCGGGGCGGGCGGGCGAGCCGAGGGGGAGGGCCCCTTGCCATCGGCCGTCGAGGAGGGCAGGCCCCCAGGCTCGGACTCCGAACCAGGCCAGGCCGCCTGCGATCAGCAGGAGGGCCGGGCCGGTCATCCACCAATGTCCTCGCATCGCCTGTTGATGCTCCATCGCCGGGGATTGTGCGTCGAGGGGGGGCGGGCAGGCGGGCGGGGCATGCCCCCTCGACCCGAGCGAGTCAGCCCCTACAATAATCAACCGGGAGTCCGGCCGGCGACCCGGTGGGATCTCGGACGCGAGGAGACCGGGCCGACCATGTTCCGCACCCAAGCCTTGTTCGACGCCAACACGGGCACCTGGCAGCAGCGGCTCGACCTCGTCGTCTCCATGATGCGCGAGATGAGCCTGCAGAGCGACCCGGAGGCGATGGTTCGCGCCTACGGCGAGTGGCTGAACCAGGTGCTGCCGACCGATGCCCGGCTGAGCCTCAGCCGGCGGGGGCTGGAGTTCCCGAAGTATCGCGTCACTCGCTATTCCGGCTGGACCGAGTCGATCAACCCGTGGCAGCAGCGCGACCGGCTCCCCGAGCTGCGCGGCGGCCTGCTGGCCGATCTGATTTACGGCGAGGAGCCGACGGTCATCAACGACCTGCAGGTCGATGCGGACGACCCCGCCGCGCCATACCTGCAGGGGATGCGGTCGCTGATGGCGTTGCCGAACTTCGACCAGGGCCAGGGGCTGAACTGGGTGATCGCGCTGCGGGCCGGCCCCGACGGCTTCGACCCGGAAAATCTCCCCGAGCGGGTCTGGATGAGCAACCTCTTCGGCCGGGCCACGGCGAACCTGGTGCTCAGGCAGGAGCTGGAGCGGGCCTACAAGGTGGTCGACCGCGAGCTGAAGCGGGTGGCCGAGATCCAGCGGTCGCTCTTGCCGAAGGTCCTGCCGACGATCCCGAGGATGAGCGTCGCGGCGCACTACCAGACCTCGCAGTGGGCCGGCGGCGATTATTACGACTTCTTCGAGCTGCCCGGCGGCAAATGGGGCCTGCTGGTGGCCGACGTGAGCGGCCACGGGACCCCGGCGGCGGTGATGATGGCCATCACCCACGCCGTCGCCCACGGGCACCCGGGCAACCCCGAACCGCCCTCGCTGCTGCTCGAACACGTGAACGAGCGGCTCTGCCGGCTCTACACGGCCGACGGGTCGGCGTTCGTGACGGCCTTTTACGGCATCTTCGACCCGGAAGACCGCTCGTTGACCTACGTCAATGCCGGTCACAATCCGCCCCGGATCAAGCGGTGCGCGGACGGGTCGATCGGGGGGCTGGATGCCGTCGGCGGGCTCCCCCTGGGCGTCTTTCCCGGGGTGAAGTATGAGCAGGGGGAAACACGGTTGGTGCCCGGCGATCAACTGGTGCTCTACACCGACGGGATCACCGACGCGACGAACCAGGACGGGCAGCCGTTCGGGCTCGATCGGCTCGACTCGGCCCTGATCACGTGCCGAGAGGACGCCGACGCCCTGATCGCCTCGGTCCTCCGCGCACTCGATCGCTTCACCGCGGGACATCCCCCCTTCGACGACCAGACGATGCTGGTGGCGAAGGTGCTCTGAGGGATCTGCGATTGCCCGGATTCCGGCAGGGGGGGCCTTCCTCAGCCCGGACGACCGAGGAGAGGGAGAGGGCCGGCACGCACGATTCGGATCGGGACGAAACGAACGAGGGCTCCCTCAAGTCTGGTGGCCTTGGGGAGCCCGGATTCCAACACGTGATTCAGGGCGTCGATGCGAGATCGGACCTGGCCGGATCGTGTTCAGATCGATCAGACGCGGGAAGCCTGACGGGCCTTGCGAAGTCGCTTGAGCTGCTCGCGGCGCCGGCGCTCACTGGGCTTTTCGTAGTAGGCCTTGCGTCGCATTTCTTTCCGAAGGCCGCTGCGCTCGCAGAGTTTCCGGAAGCGGCGGACCGCATCCTGGATCGATTCGCCGGCACGGACCCGTAACTTCACCACGGTCGAGACCTCCGCATCGTGGGTTCCCGGAACGGTTTCGGGCGATTTGTCCGGATCGACGACGTCGCCGATCGCGGTCAGCCCCGCTCGCCCGATCGGCGGGGACAAGGTCGGCACCTTCCTTAAAGTCGAAGGCAACCGGCAAACGGCCAGTGTACCACGTCGACCCGGGACATGCCAAGGGGGGCACGGACAATTCGACCCGGGCCCGGGGGGCGGACCCGACCCCCCGGCAACCCCACGCAACGAGAAAACGGCCGGGCCGGGCCGAGTCCCCGGAGGGATGAAGGCACCGGCCCGGCCGTACGTTACGGGACACGACTCGCGGGGCGGGCAAGGCGGGCAGTCGGCGGCCCCGCGTCGGTGATCGAGGGGTCGAACGCTCAGGCGAGCAGGTCGTCGACCCGGGGCAGGAGCTTCGAGAAGTTCAGGCCATTCGGGCAGGCACGCCGGGCGGCGTCGAGGTCGGCCTCTCGCCAGGAGCGTTGGGCGTCGGACAATTCGGCGTAGAGGCGGCGGGCCTCGGACTTGTACCCGTGGTGCTCGAGGTAGGTGAGGTAGCGGGTCAGGTCGCCGAGCGGGGCCTCGGTGCCGGCGGCCCGGCTGCAGCGGCCGTCGCAGTCGGCACAGAGGGTCATGCCGTGGCCTCGGCAGGCGTCGCGAAGCTGGTGGATCTGGGAGAGCTTCAAGGGGCCGGTCTTGCCGAAGTCGAGCGCGGCGGCGACGTTCTCGCGGATCTGGTCGGTGTTGCGCATCGAGACGCAGGTGGTGGTGATGCGTTCGTCGGACCAGATCGCCTGGAGCAGGCCCTGATACGGGCTGAACCCCTTTTCCTGGAGCATCGGGACGCGCTTCTGGGCCTCGGCCAGGGGGTCTTCGTCTTCCTTGTAGGCGCCGAAGGTGCCGGCGACCTGCTTCATGGAGATCAGGCCGATGCCTTTCTCGTAGCAGGCATCGAGGGCCTTGTTCAGCGGATCGTCCTTGTCGAGCCAGGGGGTGAACTGGAGCATGATGGCGTCGACGAAGCCGCCCTCGGCGGCGTTCATGATCTGCTGGGCCCGGGTCGCGTCGTGGGTGGAGAAGCCGACGTACTTGACCTTGCCCGACTTGCGGAGCGCCTCGGCGGCCTCCTTGAATTCCTTGCTCTTGGGCCAGTCGACCTTGTTCGAGCCCAGGCCGTGGACGAAGTAGAGGTCGATGTAGTCGGTCTTGAGGTCGGCCAGGCGTTCGTCGACCGTCCGGAGCAGATCCTTCGGGTCGTTCACGCCGTCCTTGGTCACGAGGAAGATGTTCTTGCGGACCTCGGGCATTTGCTGGAGCCAGCGGCCGATCCCGGGCTCCGAACCGTAGGACTTGGCGGTATCGACCACCCGGATGCCGCTGGAATAGGCCAGGCGGAGCAGGCGATCGAGGCCGGGAGAGCGCCAGGTGCCCGCGTTGAGGATCGTCAACTCCTCGCCGGTCTTGCCGAGCGTACGCTTCGGCAGTTCGTCGGCGACGCGAGGGGACGCAGCGGCAGCAGCAGCGGGGGCCGAGCCCGATCCGGCGACGGCGAGCGCCGCGGCGGAAGCCGCGCCGGCCTGCAAGAAGGAGCGACGGTCGAGCGGGTCGGGGCGATACGGTTCGGATGCCGACATGGCGGGGGGGCCTCCTTCGGAAGTGGGCTCAAAAGGCGCGGATCGGGTCCGGATGTGTCGTTTCGCGGTGTGTGTTCAAACTCCGTTTGAAACTACGTCCGTCCGGTCCGGGTGTCGAGCAAAATCTGGTGAAAGGAGAACCGATCCCGTGGGGCAATCGTCACGCAGCATATCTCGGGTCGAGGGATCGACGAGACTCACCGGTCATTAGCGGGGGGGCTTGCTGCGGAGGGGCGTGCCATCCGCCGGCCGCCCCCGGCCCGCGCGAGTCGATCGGGCGCGGGCGGGGCAAAGAGCGGCCGGGATCAGGCGTCGGTCGCGGCGCCGGCACCGATGGGGACGTCGATCTCGCGGTACTGGCGGTGACCGCTGAGCAGCTCTTCGCGGTAGACCGAGACGTCGCCGGGGGCTTCGATGCCGAGGCGGACCTGATTGCGGTCGATCTTGACCACGGTGACCACGATTCCGCCGTCGATGACGATCTTTTCGTTCAGCTTGCGGCTCAGGACCAGCATTGGGAATCCTCCGTGTCGTGCGATGCGTGAGCCGTCGGGTGTTGTTCCGAGGCTTCGGCCTTGAAGGGCGACGTGGGGGTCGATTCCATCGTTCGACTCTCGCCTCGTCGCACGCTAGAAAGTGTAACGCAGCGGCCATGCCAGTGCCGACACAAGCTCCCGGATATTGTGACGTAAGTCGATTTATGAGATGGGCTTAAATTTTTTCTCAAGTTTGCGGCCCGGAGCTGATTTAGGGTGTTTTTGTACAGAGTTCTTTCCCGGATCTTCCCAAACGATCCCTTGAGTGCTCAAAATTCCCAGAATCGGCCCTCAAGATGAGAAGCGACGGGCACACCTGGGGCGAAACGGGAAGTCTCGGGCGGGGCGGGGCGTGGCCGGTGGCTGACCATTCTGGTCATGAGCGGGGATTCGGGCGGCCGATCCGGAGGGGGTGGCTCGGAGAAAAGGGGAGAGCGAGGCGCCATTCCGCCGGGAGATCGGATCGGGCACAATGGCGCAGTCTCGATGCGGATCCCCGAAACCGGGGCCGGTGTGCCGGTCAGGCAGGCATCTTTATCTCGCTGGGAACGGATGGACGAATCGACCCGAGGGCCCTGGCAGCGTTGGAAGAAGCCGGCGATCCGAGCGGTGAAGCTCGCGCTCGGTGCACTGATCGTCTGGATGGTCGCGCGATCATTGATCCGGGCCTGGGATGATCTGCGGGCCTATGGAGCATCCCTGGAGCCGAGCCTCCCCTGGCTGCTGGCGTCGGCGGGGCTCTATCTGCTGGGGCTTTCCTGCTTCGGGAACTTCTTCGCCCGGATCATGGCCCGGAGCGAGACCCCGGTCCGGCTGGTCCCGGCGCAGCGGGCCTACCTGATCGGGCACCTGGGCAAATATGTGCCGGGCAAGGCGTTGGTGGTGGTGCTGCGCGTCGGCCTGCTCGTGCCCTATGGGGCCAGGGCGGCGACGGCGGCCTTCGCGACCCTGTACGAAACCCTGGTGATGATGGCGAGCGGTGGCATCCTGGCCGGCTGGATCTTCCTCATCTGGCCCGGGCCGCCGATCGAGGTGCCGGTGGGAGGGGGGCGGTCGCTGCCGGTGCCGATGGCCGTGCTCTCGATGGGAATCGGCATTCCCCTGCTCGTTTTGGCCGAGGCGCGCATCTTCCCAAAACTGGCGATGACCGCCAGCATGCCGTTCCCGGGGGTCGATCGAGATGCCCTGCCGCGCTTCTCCGCCGGGTTGCTGGCCGAAGGGATCGGCTGGGCGCTGCTCGGCTGGACCTTGATGGGGCTGAGCCTGGTGGCGACGATCCAGGGGATCGAGCCGGGCGGCCTGCCGATGACGGGCTGGCCGCCGGCGGTCGCGGCGGTGGCGCTGGCGACCGTCGCGGGGTTCCTGGTGGCGATCTTCCCGGGGGGATTGGTGATCCGGGAGGCGGTGCTGACGGCCGGCCTCGGGCCGCTGCTCGGGGCCGAGCCGGCGATCGTCGCGGCGTTGGTCCTCCGCCTGGTCTGGGTCGCGGCCGAGCTGGCCTGCTCGGGAGCCTTGATGGTCTTCCGTCCGAAGCGGCGGGGGGCTGAAGTGGTCCCCCCGGTTCCCGATTCCGTGGCGGGCTCGTCGCCCGCGTCTCGTCTGTCCGGATCGTGAGTCCGATCGAGATCGAGTCTTCGCATGATCAGTTTCGTCATCCCGGTGTATAACGAACGCGAGAGCCTGGCGACCCTGCTCGACGAGCTGGCCGGGATGGCTGCGTCGGAGAACCTCGGCCCGATCGAGGTCCTGTTCATCGACGACGGGAGTCGAGACGGCTCGTGGCGGGTGATCCAAGGCCTGGCGGCGCGCGATGCCCGGGTGCGTGCGGTCCGCTTCCGACGCAACTTCGGCAAGGCGGCGGCCCTGACCGCCGGGTTCGGCCGGGCGAAGGGGGAAATCGTCTTCACCCTCGACGCCGACCTGCAGGACGACCCGGCCGAGGTCCCCCGGTTCCTCGAACTGCTGAACCGAGGGGAAGGGCTCGACGTCATCAGCGGATGGAAGCGCACGAGGCACGACCCCTGGCACAAGGTCCTGCCCAGCCGGGTCTTCAACCGGATGGTCAGCCGACTGACCGGCACGCACCTGCACGACCACAATTGCGGCTTCAAGTGCTACCGGGCCGAGGTCTTGCGCGAGGTCTTCATCTACGGGGAGCTGCATCGGTTCGTCCCCGTGCTGGCCGGCGCCCGGGGGTTCCGGGTCGGCGAGATTGAGGTGAACCACCGGTCGCGCAAGTTCGGCCGGTCGAAGTACGGCTTCTCGCGGTTCTTCAAGGGGTTCCTGGACCTGATGACCGTCCGCTTCCTGACCGGCTTCGGGCAGCGTCCGCAGCACGTGCTGGGGGTGCTCGGCCTGATCTTGCTGGCGATCGGGGGGCTGGGCATGGGATACCTGGCGGCCTACTGGATCGTCGACCACTGGGTCTTGAATCAGGACCACCCGATCGGCAGCCGTCCGCTCTTGACGTACTCGACGGCCTTGCTCGTGGTCGGCACGCAACTGGTCTCGCTCGGCATCCTGGCCGAACTGGTGACCTCGTATAACCTCCGGGCCGAAGACACGTTCAGCGTGGCCGAGGCGATCGACTCCGAGACGGACACCAGGACCGAATCCACGGCCGAGACCACCCTCGCGAACGACCGTTCCTCGCCCTCGTCCGCCTGACGCTCGGCGGATGAGATTGAGACGCTCGTTCCCTTTGCTCTCCCGCCGATTGAGAGGACCGCGATCCGATGGCGTACCCCCCCGACCTGCCCGACACCGTCTACATGGAGCCCGACGACCCGAAGCTGAGGCCCCCGAGGAGCCCGACCCGCCGCGCCGTGGGGCAGATCCTCATCGTCGCCTCGGTGGCCCTGATGCTCGGTGCCACGCTCAAGCAGAAGGCGATGATCAGCGCCAACGACATTTCGCGATGGTGCACCGTCTGGTCGCTCCTGGAACGCGGGACCTATGCGATCGACGAGTGCCCGTGGCAGCTCGGCACGCAGGATAAGGTCCTGATCCCCGAGCCGTTCCCCCCGGAGGGAGAGGAGCCGGTCAAGCGATTCTATTCGAGCAAGCCGCCGCTCCTGCCGACGATCATCGCCGGCATGCTCTACCCGGCCCGGGCGATCACCGGCGTGCCGCTCGACGCGAAGGTCGAGCAGGAGCGATCGCTCCGCAAGGAGGTGCAGAGCCTCTCCGACGAGCCGCCGAGCGACCCGAACCGCATCCTCGAAGTCGATGAGGAAGGCGGCTACCGGGTCATCGACATCACGCCCGAGGAGCCGGTCGAGTGGCCCGTCCAGGTGCTCTACTTCAATCCGGTGGTCGTCGCGCTCAACGTCGTGCCGATGCTGGTGTTCCTGATCCTCTACGCCCGGTTGCTCGACCGCTATGCGAGCAACGACTGGGCCTGGTTCCTCGCGCTGGCGGCGGCGGGGCTGGGGACCAATCTCGTCATCTTCACGACGACGCTGAACAACCACACGATCGCGGCCTGGAGCGCCTTCTTCGCGCTCTATGCGTTCCTGCGGATCTGGGACGACGGGCGGACCCACTGGGGCTACTTCGCGGTGGCCGGGTTCTTCGGGGCCTTCGCCGCGTGCAACGAGTTGCCGGCGGCACTGTTCGGCGTCTTGCTGTTCCTCTTGATGGTCGTCAAGGCGCCGGGCAAGACGTTCGCGGCCTTCGTGCCGGCGGCCCTGGTGCCGATCCTCGCCTTCCTGGGGACGATCTACCTGGCGACCGGCGAATGGACCCCCGTGTACGCGAAGTTCTCCGAGGAAGGCCCCGATTCCCCCTACCGCTACCCCGGCAGCTACTGGCTGACCCCGCTGGCGATGGACTGGTTCGACCAGAACCCCGAGCCCTGGTGGGTGTACCTCCTGCACCTGACGATCGGCCACCACGGGATTTTCTCGCTGACGCCCGTCGTCCTGTTCTCGTTCTGGGCGATGGTCCGCAGCATGTTCGGGTTCGATGATCGCCTGCGGGCGTTCTCGTGGCTGACCCTGGTGCTGACGTCGGCGATCGTGGCGTTTTATGTCTGGCAGACGCACAACTACGGCGGCTCGACCCAGGGGGCTCGCTGGCTCTTCTGGCTCTTCCCGTTCTGGCTGATCTTGCTCCCGATCGGCCTGGAAGGGGGGCAAGATCGCCCCTGGGTCCGCTGGCTGACCCTGGCGGCGCTCGGCTTCGCCGTCTTCAACACCGGATACGGCCTGCAGCAGCCCTGGAGCCACCCCTGGATCGTCGATGCCATGGAGCACCTGGATCTCTACGAGCTGAAGCGTTGATGCCAGGGCGTGCCGGACGCTGTCCGGCGCCGGCGTCGCGGTGTGGACCGATCGATCGGGCGAACTGAGAGATCGGTCCGCATCGCGGCCCCGCCGGGCTTCAAATGCCCGCCAGGACCGTTGCCCGGCCGACGCGCTGGATGCCGAGCACGAAGGCGGCCGTGCGGAGGCTCACGCCCTGGCGACGGGCGAGGTCGAAGACGGCGGCGAAGCTCTCGACGTGTCGGCGGTCCTGCTCGGAGCGGATCTGGTCGATCGACCAGCGGAAGTGCTGGAGGTTCTGCACCCACTCGAAGTAGCTGACGATCACGCCGCCGGCGTTGGCGAGGATGTCGGGCACGACCGGGATCTCGCGGCGGTGGAAGACCTCGTCGGCCTCGGGCCAGGTGGGGCTGTTGGCGGCCTCGACGATCGCCCGGGCGCGGACCTCCTCGGCCAGCTCGGCGTCGAAGACGCCGCCGAGCGCGGCCGGGATGAGCACATCGACCTCTCGGGTCAGCAGTTGCTCGTTCGTGCAGGCCTCTCCGCCGGAGAACCCGACCACCTTGCGATGGGCCGCCATGTGCTGCTGGAGGCCCGGGATGTCGAGCCCCTCGGGGTTGCAGACGCCGCCGTAGGCGTCGGAGACGGCGACGATCTTCGCCCCCATGTCGTAAAGCTCGCGGGAGGTGAAGCTGCCGACGTTGCCGAACCCCTGGACGGCCACCGTCGCCCCCTCGACCGGCCGGTTCCAGGCGTGCTGGAGGAACTCTCGGGTGATGATCGCCACGCCGTGTCCGGTGGCGCTTTCTCGGCCGAGCGAGCCGTGCAGTTCGACCGGCTTGCCCGTGACCACCGCCGGCTGGTGGCCGTGGTACTTGCTGTACTCGTTCATGATCCAGGCCATCACCTGGGCGTCGGTGCCGACGTCGGGAGCGGGGATGTCCTTGTCGGGGCCGATGAAGTCGTGGATCTGCTGGACGAAGCGCCGGGTGATCCGCTCCAGCTCGGCCCGGGAGAGCTTCGACACGTCGCAATTGACCCCGCCCTTGCCGCCGCCGTAGGGCAGGTCGACCACGGCCGTCTTCCAGGTCATCAGGCTGGCGAGCGATCGGGCCTCGTCCTCGTCGACGGTCGGGTGATAGCGCAGGCCGCCCTTGAAGGGGCCCCGGGCGTTGTCGTGCTGGACCCGGTAGCCGATGAAGTTGCCGATCTGGCCCGAGTCCATCTCGATGGCCACCTCCACGCGCAGCTCGCGCTCGGGGGTGGCCAGCAGGACCTTCATATTCTCGGAGAGCCCGAGAATCGCCGCCGCGTGCTCGAAATAGTGATTCGTGGCCTCGAAGAAGGCATGCATCGACCCGGCCACCTCGTTGCGAGGGGAAGAACAAGGCTCAAAACGCTCACGTCCCGAGGGCGATCGTGAGCGTTGAATCGTAACGACCGGCCCCCCCCTCTCGCAAGGAACCGATCGATCACGCCCGATTCCGGCACCCCCTGGTCGACGCCCTGTCCGGGCTTGTATAACATAAGTTGACGAGATCGTTAGCCCACGAACGATTTCGATGACGCTGACTTCTCCTGGAGGAGGAGACACCACGGGAGGCCGAAGCCCGGCCGGTTCGCCTTCGATTCCTCCGAGTTGATCGGCCGGCGCCCCGTCTCCCGCGTTCGAGGGTATTTCCGGTTCCGTGTCCTTCTGTTCCCCCGGTGGTGGCTCGTGCTCCGTTACGACTTCGAACAAAGCCTGCTGTATTCGGTTTGTTCCACGTCGTTGGCGATGGAGCGGGCCCTGAACGAGGAACTGGCCCCGCACGGCATCACGTACCGGCAGTGGCAGGTCCTCGGCTGGCTCGTGCTCGAAGGGCCGCTGCCGCAGGGCGAGCTGGCCGATCGGATGCGGATCGAGCCGCCGACGCTGGTCGGGATCGTCGATCGGATGGAGCGGGACGGCTGGCTCGAACGATCTCCCTGCCCGGAAGACCGCCGCCGGAAGCTCCTGCGGCTGACCGACCGGGTTGAGCCGGTCTGGGAACGCATCGCCTCGGCCGCGCGCCGCGTCCGGTCCCGGGCGGCCGAGGGCTTTTCCGACGAGGACCTGCACCGCCTGTTCGCCGGGCTCGAACGGGTCCGGGGCAACCTGACCCGGCCGCAACCCTCGACCGCCGCCGAGAATCGCCCGGTCGAGGGGCTGCCCCCCGTGCCCGACGCTCCCTCCCCCGTCACCCCCCCCCACACGCCCGCCCTTGCCGAGGACCCTCGCCCATGACTGCCCGAGGCCGTTTCCGTTTCATGATTCGAGTCCCGCGGGCCGCCGCGACCGGGGCCTGGCTCGCGGTGATCGCGGTCGGAGCGACGGCCTCGGCCCAGCAATCCGGGCCGACCCCCGTGGCGGTCTCGACGGTCGTCTCCCGATCGGTGGCCGACGGCCGCAGCTTCGTCGGCTCGGTCGTGCCGGTGCGCGAGAGTACCATCGGCAGCACGGTTGAGGAGCGGGTGGCCGAGTTCCTGGTCGACGAGGGGGATCGGGTCGAGCCCGGTCAGCCGCTGGCGAAGCTGAGGACGCGCACCCTGGACATCGAGCTCGAGGGGGCCCGGGCCGAGCTGGAGGCCATGCAGCAGGAGCTGGCAGAGCTGGAGAACGGCACCCGCCCGGAGGAGCTGGAACGAGGTCGCGCCGAGCTGGCCCGGGCCGCCGCCCTCCGCGACTTCGCCCAGGCCGCCCGACGCCGCATCGAGGGCCTGATCCGCAACCGGCAGGCCAGCGCCCAGGAACTCGACGAGGTCGTCTCCAACGCCGAGGCGGCCGAGCAGGCCTACAACTCCGCCCAGGCCGCCCTCGACCTCTTGATCGCCGGGCCCCGGGCCGAGCAGGTCGCCCGGGCTCGCGCGAAGGTCACGGCGCAGGAGGAAGTCATCAATCGGCTGGAAGACCGGTTGGCCGAGCACACCATCGTTGCCCCGTTCGCCGGCTACGTCGTCACCGAATATACGGAGGTCGGCCAGTGGCTCGGCCGGGGGGACCCGGTGGTGGATCTGGTCGAGCTGGACCAGGTGGACGTGGAAGCGAGCGTGGTCGAGGACGACATCCGCTACATCTCCGTGGGCACGTCGGCCCGCGTCGAGGTGTCGTCGCTCCCCGACGTGGCCTTCACCGGGGCCGTCGCCCTGGTGGTGCCCCGGGCCGACCTGAGGTCGAGAAGCTTCCCGGTCAAGGTCCGTCTCACGAATGAAGAGTCCCACGGCAGTCCGATCCTGAAGGCGGGGATGATCGCCCGCGTGACCCTGCCCGTCGGTCCCGAGCACCCGGCCTTGCTCGTGCCGAAAGATGCCCTGGTGCTCGGCGGCCCCTCCCCGCGGGTCTTCGTGTTCGAGCCGGGATCGGACGGCAGCGACGCGACGCTGGGCACGGTCCAGCCGGTCCCCGTGACCCTGGGGGTGGCCGCCGGCTCGCTCGTCGAGGTGACCGGCCCCTTGCGGGCCGATCAGCGGGTGGTGGTGCAGGGCAACGAACGCCTCCGGCCCGGCCAGGAGGTCCGCGTGCTGCGGACCATCGAGGTCGACGCCGAGGCGCCGTCGCCGGATTCCCCGGCCGAGGCGGCCTCCGACGACGTCGCCGCCGTGACCCGCGGCGGCTGAGGCCGATCGACGGCCCCCCGCCCGACCGCGTCACCGGAGCGTGGTCCTGGCCCTGGTGTCAGGCCCGATTCGCGGGCCGATCGCCAGTGCCCCGAGATGTCCTGCCGCCCGGCGATCGCCGCTCCCGCCCCCGTTCCTCTCCGCATCGCAACTCAATCACGCCGACCCCGAAGCCCGCTCGATCGACCGAACCGGAGGAGCAACGTCTACCCATGAAACCCAACGAGCTGATCGAGCAGGGCGGGGCCGATCTGGTCGCCGCCTGCGTCAAGAACAAGGTGAAGGTGACGGTCGGCGTCCTGCTCGTCGCCCTGTTCGGCGGGATCGCCCTGGTGACGATGCCGACGCAGCTCACGCCCGAGGTCCAGGTGCCGACGATCAGCGTCGAGACCCGATGGCCCGGGGCGAGCCCCCAGGAAATCGAGCGGCAGATCGTCCAGGAGCAGGAGGATCAGCTCAAGAGCGTCGAGGGCGTGTCCAAGATGTCCTCGGAATCGTCCACCTCGCTCGGGACGATCACCCTGGAATTCCCGGTCGGCACGAACATGGCCGAGGCCTTGCTGAAGGTCAACACCCGCTTGCAGCAGGTGCCGACGTACCCGATCGACGCCGACGAGCCGGTGGTCAGCACGGCGAGCCTCTCCGACCGGCCGATCGCCTGGTTCATCCTGGGGCAGGTGCCCCCCGACAACGACGAAATCCGGGCCTTCGCGCAGGAGCATCCCGAACTGGCCGAGGCGCTCGCCCCGGCCCTGAAGACCTCTCACATCGGCCTGAAGCTGAGGCGATTGCGGTTCGCGGCCGCGGACCACCCCGAGATCCAGGAGCTCTTGCCCGAAGACGTCGACATTCCGACCCTGCGCCGGTTCGCCGAGGACGTGATTGAGGCCCGATTCGAGCGGGTGCCGGGCGTCTCGAACTCCAACGTCAACGGCGGCCGGACCATCGAGATGCAGGTGGTGGTCGACCCCGAGCGCCTCGCCGCCCGGGAACTGACCATCGTTGACGTGCGCGACGCGCTGAGGCAGCAGAATGTCGACACCTCCGGCGGCGACTTCTGGGAGGGCAAGCGACGCTACGTCGTCCGGACCCTCGGCCAGTTCCGCAGCCCCGAGCAGGTCGAGGCCGTCATCATCGCCCGTCGCGACGACCGGCCCGTCTACGTCCGGGACGTGGCCGACGTCCAGATCGGCTATCGCAAGCCCGAGGGCATGGTCCGGCGCTACGGGACCTCGGTCATCGCCATCAACGCCCAGCGCGAGACGGGGGCCAACGTCCTCGACGTGATGGCCGGCCTCCGCGAGGCGACGAGCGAGCTGAACGCCGGGCCGCTCAAGTCGCGGGGCCTGGAACTCATGCAGGTCTACGACGAGACGGAATACATCTACTCGTCGATCGGGTTGGTTCAGACGAACATCGTCGTCGGCGGTTTGTTGACGGTGGCCGTCTTGCTCGTGTACCTGCGGAGCGGGCGCTCGACGCTCGTCATCGGCCTGGCGATCCCGACCTCGATCATCGGCACCTTCCTGATCCTCAACCTCCTGGGCCGGTCGCTCAACGTGATCAGCCTGGCCGGCCTGGCGTTCGCGGTCGGGATGCTCGTCGACAATGCGGTGGTGGTCCTCGAGAATATCTACCAGCATTATCAGCGCGGGGAGCGCGTGTTCCGGGCCGCGGTCCGGGGCACCCGGGAGGTCTGGGGGGCGGTCCTGTCGTCGACCCTGACCACCCTGGCCGTCTTCCTGCCGGTCATCTTCGTGCAGGAAGAGGCCGGGCAGTTGTTCCGCGACATCGCCCTGGCCATCAGCGCGGCGGTCGGCCTGTCGTTGATCGTCTCGATCACGGTGATCCCGACGGCCGCGGCGGCGATCATGCGCGATCGGCCCCGACCGGCCCAGGGGAAGGTCGCGGGGACGAGCCAGAACGGCAGCGCAGGCAGCAACGGACATCCTCCCCGGCCGGCGGCCCGGCCCCGGCTCGGCGACCGGATCAAGCAGGCGGTGACCTGGCCCCTGCGGCGGCTCGTCCTCGCTCCGCTCGATGCCTTCGGCCGGGGGTTCGTGGCCGCGGTCGTCGGCCTGAACCTCTGGCTCCAGCGCGGGGTGATCCGGCGGATGACCACCGTCGCGGTGCTCGTCGTCGGTGCGGTCGTCCTGAGCTGGGTCCTGATGCCGAGGGTCGAGTACCTGCCGTCGGGGAACCGCAACCTCGTGGCCGGCATCCTGTTGCCCCCTCCCGGCTACAACCTCGACCAGCTCGTCGAGATGGGCGAGGAGATCCAGGAGTCGCTCCGCCCCTACTGGGACGTCGAGCCGGGCAGCCCCGAGGCCGAGGCGCTCGACTACCCCGTCATCAGCGACTTCTTCTTCGTCGCCCGCGGGCGGCAGATTTTCATGGGCGTCCGCTCGGCCGACCCGCTCCGGGCCGGAGAACTCGTCCCCTTGCTGCGAGGGGTGTCCAAGGACATCCCCGGCATCGTCCTGGTGGCCAAGCAGTCGAGCCTCTTCGAGCAGGGGCTGACCGCCGGGCGGACCATCGACATCGAGATCGTCGGCCCCGATCTGAATAAGCTCGTCGCGCTGGGCGGCAGGGTGATGGGCATCGTCAACGGCGGCCCCGACACCCCCGCGCTGATCCCGGATGCCCAGACCCGGCCGGTCCCCAGCCTCGACCTGTCGAGCCCCGAAGTCCACATCATCCCCAAGTGGGAACAGGCCGCCGACCTGGGGGTCAGCGCCGCCGACCTCGGCTACACGGTCGATGCCCTGGTCGATGGCGCCTATGCCACCGACTACTACGAGGAAGGGGACAAGATCGACCTGACCTTGATCGGCAAGGAGCAGTTCGCGGCCCGGACCCAGGACCTGCAGTCGCTGGCCATCGCCACGCCGACCGGACAGCTCGTCCCCCTGACGGCCGTGGCCGACATCCAGCTCAACTCGGGTCCCGAGCAGGTCAACCGTCGCGAGCGCCAGCGGGCCATCACCATCGAGGTCACTCCTCCGGCCGAGATGGCCCTGGAGGAGGCCATGCTCTTGATTCAGGCGGAGATCGTGAGGCCCCTGGAGGAGTCCGGAGAGCTCGACGGCCTGACCCGGATCAACCTGTCCGGCACGGCCGACAAGCTGCAACAGACCTGGCAATCGTTGCAGTTCAACATCTTCCTGGCCCTGATCATCACCTACCTGTTGATGGCGGCCCTGTTCGAGTCGTGGCTCTATCCCCTGGTGATCATCCTCACGGTCCCGCTCGGGGCGGTCGGGGGCCTGGCGGGCCTGAGCCTGCTCAACCTGTTCATCCTCCAGCCGCTCGACGTGCTGACGATGCTCGGCTTCGTCATCCTGATCGGCACGGTGGTCAACAATCCGATCCTGATCGTCCACCAGGCGCTGAACCTGATCCGGGAAGAGGGAATGCCCTACACCGAGGCCATCGCCGAGAGCGTCCGGGGTCGTATCCGGCCGATTTTCATGACCACGACGACCACGGTCCTTGGCCTGATGCCCCTGGTCCTCTTCCCCGGTGCGGGGAGCGAGCTGTATCGTGGCCTGGGCAGCGTCGTGCTGGGGGGCCTGGTCGCCTCGACCGTGTTCACGCTCATCCTGGTGCCCACCCTCTTCAGCCTGGCCCTGCAGGGCCGAGACGCCCTGGCCCGGCTGTTCGGCTATCGGACGGTCGCCGAGGTGGAACGGATCGACCAGGTCGGCGCCGAACCGCAACCGCACGAGGAGCCGCAGCCCGTTTCCGTCGGCTGATCGACCGGAGACGCCGGACCGCCGTTCGAGGCGGCCTCGACGAGTCGTCATGTCCCCCCGCCGGCCGGGTGTTCGGCCGGCGGGGGGAATCTCGTTATCGATTCTCGCCAGGACGGCAGACGCGAGGAACCGCGGCATCGACCCGAGTGTGGCTTGCCGAGGCCCTCCTTCGGTCGGCCGGTGACACAGATCACCGACGGTTCGCCCGCGAGGCCCAGCCGAGTTGCAGGGGCCATTCGCCTCCCCGCTCGGCCCGGCCTCGGAAGGCCAGGCCGAAGAAGATGCCCGCCGCCGCCCCTCCCACGTGCGCCGCGTAGGCCACTCCGCCGCCCTGGCCGGCGGTCGAGAGGTCGCCGATCCCCAGCGCCAGTTGCAGGACGATCCAGAGCCCGATCACCAGCGAGGCCGGCATCGTGGTGATGACCCGCCCCAGCAGGACGCGCACGCGATTGTGCGGGAACCAGACGAGGTACATCCCCATCACCCCCGAGATCGCCCCCGACGCCCCGAGGCTCGGGATCATCGAGTCCGGCCCGATCGCCACGTGGGCGAGGCTCGCCACCAGGCCGCACGCCAGGTAGACCAGCAGATACCGGACGTGGCCGAGCGATTCCTCGACGTTGTCGCCGAAGATCCAGAGATAGAGCATGTTGCCGCCCAGGTGGGCCAGCCCGCCGTGCATGAAGATCGACGTGAACAGGGTCAGCCAGACCGGGAAGGGGACCGCCCCCTGCGGCAAGACCTCCTCACGCTCGACGACCCGGACGTTGCCGAAGGCGTCGGGCACCTCGACCTCGACGGCCAGGGTCACCGGGTCGGTCAGGTCGACGTTCCGGGTGATCTCGTACGGCGTGGCCGCGAACGCGACGGTGAACTGCTCGGGCCGGCTCGCCTGGAGGATGAACACGATGATGTTCAGCGCAATCAACGCATAATTGACCCAGGGCGTGATCCGGGTCGGGTGCAGGTCGCCCAGCGGCATGACCATCGGGCCGGTCCTTCTCGGCGGAGGGGCGCGAAGGCAGGTCGGCCCCGACCATCGACGCCGACCACTGCACCGCGCCGCGCCGATTGTGACGCCCCCGGGCACCGCGCACAAGACGGCGGGGTGCCCGCGGGGATTGTCGCCTCTGGCCGGCCCTTCCTTCCAAGCAGATCAGATCAGCTCGTGGATCGGCTCGGGATCGTCGAGCACCGAGACCGGGCGGTTCAACTGATCGAGCACCTGCAGGTGCGGGTCGATCCCGAGGACGTGGTAGATCGTCGCGTGCAGGTTCGACGGCGTGATCGGCCGATCGTGCGGGAACTGGCCCAGGCGGTCGGTCGAGCCGACGAGCTGCCCGCCCTTCACCCCGCCCCCTCCGAGCAGGCAGAACATGGCGTTGCCCCAGTGGTCGCGGCCGGGGGTCCCCATGCTGCCGGGAGGCCCGCCGTTGCCGCCGTCGTTCATCTTCGGCGTCCGGCTGAACTCTCCGCAGAGCATCACCAGGGTCGAGTCGAGCAAGCCCCGCTGGTGCAGGTCGTCGAAGAGGGACGCGACGAGCGAGTCGACCATCGGCAGATAGCGATTCATCCCGGCTTCAAGATCCCAGTGATGATCCCAGCCGCCGAGGTGGACGGTGACGAAAGTGACCCCGGCCTCGACCAGGCGACGGGCGAGCAGGGTGCTCTGGCCCCACGAGTGGCGGCCGTAGCGGTCGCGGAGCCTCGGGTCTTCCTTGCTGATGTCGAACGCCTCGCGGGCGGCCGGGCCGGTCACGAAGTCGAACGCCTGCTCGGTGAACTGGTCGACCGAGGTGTCGACCGGCAGGGCATCGCGTTGCCGCAAGGCGTCGTCGAGCCGCTGCCGCAGGGCGCGGCGGTCTTCGAGGCGATCGATGCTCATCCCGGCCTTCAGTGTCAGGTCGCCGACGGTGTAATTCGGCGCGTTCGGGTCGCCGCCCGGCTGGTACGGGTCGTACTGCATGCCGAGCAGGTTGCCGCCGAAGTACCCCGGGTTCAGGCCGACGCTGCTGGCGATCGGCACCGCCGCGTAGGCGGGCATCCCCGGCTTCCGGGGGCCGACCTCCCGCGCCACGATCGAGCCGAGCGACGGGAACTTCGACGTCGTGTTCGCCCCCGAGACGCCCATGTCCTTGGTCGTCAAGATCCGGTGCGCCCCGGCGAAGTGGTCGCCGGTGTCGTGATGGAGGGATCGGACGATCGAGAACTTGTCGGTGTGCTGGGCCTGCTTCGGGAACAGCTCGGTGACCTCGAACCCGGGGACGACCGTCGGGATCGGCTTCCAGATCCCCCGGTACTGCTCGGGTGCCTCCGGCTTCATGTCGTACATGTCCATGTGGCCCGGCCCGCCGTCGAGCCAGATCAAGATGACCGACGTGTCCTTCTTCGGCAGCCCTTGCCGGGCCGAGGCCTCCCGAGCCGCCAGCAGGCCCGGCAACCCGACGCTGGCCATCCCGGCCACGCCCAGTTGCAGGAAGCTCCGCCGGCTCACGCGATCGCAGTACGATCCCGCCGATCCGAGGTCGATGCGCACGGTGCCGCCCTCCTTGAACCGCTCCGAGATGGCTCAGGCGATCGATCGGGGCACCTTCGCCCCAGCCTCTTGCCGATTGCTCCCGGGTTCCGCGGTCCTCGAACCTTCTGTCTCGAACCCACCGGCGAGGCGCGCCGCCTCGATCATCCCGGTTTCGACCCTTATCTTGATCGCCCCTCTCGAAAAAATTCAACACTGATCCGACCCTTCTCCAAAAAATCAACGCGGGGTGTTTCAGACATGAGCCCCGCGGCGAGGCGAAGGATCAGCCGAGCCTTGACCCGTCGAGCACGCCCGGTCAAGGTAATTGGCCTTGGCAGAACCCTCCCCGATCGAGGGCGGCGAGCCGGGCCTCGGCCCGATCGGGAGACGAGTCGGGAGCGTTCGCATGCGATCAGGAGATGTCGACCGCCGCGGGGCGCTGGTGCTGCTGACGGGCCTCCTGGCATCGGCCTGTCCCGGGCCGCCGACCCGGGCGGCCGACGAGCAGGACGCGACCGCCGCGCCGAGGGTCCTGGAACACGTCGTCGTCTACGGCGAGCCGGGCCGGTTCGCCGGCTGGCCCGCCAATCACGGGATCTGGTCGTGGGGCGATGAGGTCCTCGTCGGCTTCAGCCGGGGGTATTACAAGGATCTCGGCACCCGCCATCACATCGACCGCGACCGGCCGGAGGAACACCTGTTCGCCCGCAGCCTCGACGGCGGCGCGACCTGGACGGTCGAGGCCCCTCGGCCGCCCGGAGTCCTGGTCGGCACTCCCGGCATGAGGCACGGCGTCATGCCCCCCGGCGCGGTCGAGGAACGCATGGTCGACCTCACTGAGCCGATCGACTTCACCCACCCCGACTTCGCCATGACCCTCCGCATGGCCAACGCCAACGGCGGCGTCTCGCGGTTGTATTATTCATACGACCGCGGCCGGACCTGGCGGGGGACGCATCCGTTGCCCCTGTTCGATCAGCCGGGGGTGATGGCCCGGACCGATTATGTCGTCAACGGCCCGCGCGATTGCCACATCTTCGCGACCGCCTCGAAGCGATCGAACGGCCGAGAGGGCCGCCCCTTCTGCGCCCGGACGACCGACGGCGGCCTGACCTGGCAGTTCCTCTCCTTCATCGGCCCCGAGCCCGAAGACGGCTATGCGATCATGCCCGCCACCGTCCGCGTTGGCCCGACCGACCTGGTGACCACGATTCGGCTGCGCAACTCGGAACGGAGCTGGATCGACGCCTACGCCTCGCACGACGACGGCCGCTCGTGGGCGTACCTCGGCGAGCCGGAACCCGACCTCGGCGCCGGGAACCCGCCGAGCCTCGTCCGATTGCCCGACGGACGACTCGCCCTCATCACGGCCCACCGCGCCGAGCCGTACAGCATTCGCGCTCGCCTCAGCCGAGACGACGGCCGGTCCTGGTCCGACCCCATCACTCTCCGAGACGACGGTGGCGGCACCGACATCGGCTACGTCCGCTCGGTCGTCCGTCCCGATGGCACGATCCTCTCCGTCTACTACTTCCACGACCAAACCGGCCCCGACCGCTACCTCGCCGGCACGATCTGGGACCCGGGGAAACCGTGAGCGTGCGCCGCCTCGATCAATCGAACGGCCGGTCGTCGCTCAGGCAGTCGCAAAGGTCGGCATAGACCGATCGGATCTCGGCGGGCGATGGGGGGGCACCGGCGTCGAGTGCGCCCCGGATGCGCCGGGCGAGCGGGCCGCGGTCGAGGACCAGGGCCAGCGGGGCCCACTCGGCTTGAGGGCCGAGTTCGTCCCGGAGCGACTCGAACAGCGACCGCCAGAGGTCGAGGGCGGGCAGGGGGCCGGGGGGGGCGAGGCCGAAGCAGCGGAGGTAGGCGGGATCGCTGATGAGGGAGCGGTCGGCGGCGGCGAGGCCGGAGCCGTCGATACAGGCGAGGAGAATCGGCTCCAGGGTCTCGACGGGGAGGGATCGCTGGAGCTCGGTCGATGACCAGCGCTCCTCCACCAGGCCCCGCACCGCGGCGACGATGAGCGACGCGATCGCCAGGTCGGCCCAGGGGCATTCCTGCACGTCGAGCAGGCGGATCTCGATCGCCGAGCGGTCGAACCGGGCAATCGCGCCCCGGGCGTTCAGCCATTCGTGCCGCAGGATCCCCTCGGGGTCGAGCGGGGCGATGGCGGCGTACATCGGTTCGAGGATCAATCGATCGTACTCGGCCCGCGAGAATGCGGGCTCGGGGATCACCCGGCCGGTCACCTCGGGGACGCGTCGGCAGTTGTGCCGGTAGAATTCCAGGCGATTGTCGAGCAGGCCGGTGATGCGCCCCTCGACGATCGGCGAGCTGGCGGCCAGGGCCGGCAGGATCGGCAGGATCAGGCGGATGGCCGCGTGCAGGCGGCCGAACTCCTCGTCGCCGCAGAACGGCAAGTTGATGTGCACGCTTTGCAGGTTCGACCAGCCGTGCCCCCGGCAGTCGAAGATGCGGTCGAACGTCCGATAGATCGGGCCGAAGTCGTGCGGCCAGAGGGTGGCCTCGCGGCCCGGGTCCATCAGGGGGTGCATCGCCGTCGGCATCAGGCGGGCACCCATCGGTTCGAGGATCGCGTCGATGCGGCGGACATGCTCGTGGAATTGCCCGCCGAGACCCGAGAGCGACGCCACCGGCTCGGTCGTCTTCAGCTCGATGACGTGCGCGGCCAGTTCGTTCGACCAGGAGATCGGGCCGAGATCGACCTCCGACTCCGGTTCCCCCGAAGGGCTGACGGCCGCCAGCAGGCGGTCGGCGATCGGCCGGACGGCGAGCGTCTCCCGATCGACGATCATATATTCCAGCTCGATGCCGAATCGCTCGAACAGGTGAAAGCTCATGATCGGGAGTTCCCCCCGCCGTAACCCGCCTTGCGGCGCTCGATGCGACGGAGGAAGACGTCGGCCAGGCGGCGATACAGGTCGTCGCGGAGGATCGCGTCCTCGACCCCCGCCTCGATGTTCGGGTTGTCGTTGACCTCGATCACCGTGAACTGGTCGCCCGACTGCTTCACGTCGACCCCATACAGCCCGTCGCCGATCAGCTCGGCGGCCCGGGTGGCCAGCCGGACCGCCTTCCGCGGGGCGAGCTCCACCGGCAGGGTTTCATACTTCCCGTAGGAACTCTTGCCCGAGGCGTCTCGCTTGATGATTTGCCAATGTTTGCGCGCCATGAAGTACTTGCACGCGAACAGGGGCTGCCCGTCGAGGATGCCGATGCGCCAGTCGAAGGTCGTCGGCAGGTATTCCTGGGCGACGACCAGATCCGATTCCTTCCAGAACCTCGCCAGCTCGTCGCGCAATGCCTCGGACGTCTCGACCTTGATGACCCCCCGGGAGAACGAGCTGTCCGGCTGCTTCAACACGCAAGGCAGGCCGATCCTATCGAGCACCTCGTCCACGTTTTCCTCGTGCGCAACGAGCGTCTTCGGGGCCGGGATGTTGTGGTGGCTGAGCAGTTCGGCGAGGTAGACCTTGTTCGAGCAGCGGACGATCGACTCGGGGTCGTCGATCACCACCAAACCCTCGCCGGCGGCGCGGCGGGCGAAGCGGTAGGTGTGGTGATTGGGGGCGGTCGTCTCCCGGATGAACAGGGCGTCGAACTCGGCGATCCGGCCGTAATCGTCGGGCCCGATCACCTCGACGGCCAGGCCGACGGCCTCGGCGGCGCGGGTGAAGCGCTGCAGCGCCTTCTCGTCGGAGGGGGGCTCGGCTTCCTTCGGATCGCGGAGGATCGCCAGGTCGTACCGCGAGGCCGCCCGGCGGCGGATCGACCCGCGGCGGCCCGCGAAGAACTCGCGGGCCGCCTCGGCGACGAACGGCCAGTGCGGCTCGGGGACCTCCCGGGCACCGATCGCCGCCACGCCCCGGAGCTGCCATCGGTCATCGGCCTTCTTGAACTGGGCCCGCAACATCGGTGCCCGGAACGCATCGAACAGGTAGCGACTCAGGGTGTCGTAGCGCTTGGCCAGGTTCCGTCCGAAGTAGACGCTCAGGGTGAATGCCTCGGACTGCAACGGATGCAGATCCTTCTGGATCCGTTCGTCCAGGTCCTCCCCGAGCAGGCGGACCATGGCGGGGGACTTCATGTCCTGGATCGTCGTGATCGAGGGCAAGGGGCGGTGCCCCCGGGCCTCGGCCAGCAGCGAGACATAATACCCGGCGCTCTGATAGCGGTACGATTTGCAGAGATTGAACAGCCTGACGTTCCGCAGCCCGGCGAATCGAGGGCCGGTCAGGTACGACCAGGCATCGACGACCTCGACCTCGGGCAGCTCCGAGGGCCAGTCCGTGGTATTGTCGGTCACAATGAGTGTGGGCACGAGGGAAGATCCTGGGGGACGTGGCGTGGCGTGGCGGTGCAGGGCAGGGTCGTACGGCCCGGGTCAGGCGATCGTGATGACGACGGCCCTCCCGTCGTCGCTCGCCCGGCGGAGGAACGCCTTCAGGTCGCGGAAGTAGCCGGTGTATTCCTCCCGGAGGTCGGCCGCGGGCTCGTCCCAGATGTTGGGGTAGATCCCCTCCTCCGCCATCGCTCCCGGGTCGAACCGGCCCCAGAGCTGTGCGTCGTCGATCGGGTCGAGGGCCTCGGCCAGCCGCCGGACATCGTCGGGCCGAAAGAGGCAGACACCCCCGTCGTCTTCGCCGATCGGCTCGCCACCGACGAGCAGGAAATCCAGCGGCGGATCGCCGCCGATGCCCGAGCCGTTCAGGAGGTAATGCAGGCCGTGCCACGACTTCTCCAGGTCGACCGAGGGCCTCGAGTCGTCGTCGAGGATCGCCCCGACCGACTCGGGCTCGACGAGCAGCCGGAGCATGTCGTCCTGGTCGACCGCCGTCAGGCCGCAATACATCCCCATGGGTCGCACTCTCGCGGTCAACGCCCTGCCGGCCGGGGCCGGACGATGAGCAGGTTGGCGTCGTACGTCACGATCCCGAGCATAATCGCCGAGAGCACGCGGTCCATCCCTTGCACGTAATAATGGTCGGCCGCCAGCGGGTTCGGCCAGAGCGGGTCGGCCAGCATCACGTCTCGCGTCTGGGGATCATAGCCGCAGAGCACGACGAAGTGACCGGCCGGCTCGCCTCGGATGTCGTCGTGATCCGACTTCGGGCCGAATTCGCGGGGCATCCGGTACAGATAGGTGGCCGAGAGGCCGGTGAGGATCGGGATCTGCCGTTCGAGGTAGTGCCGGATCAAGGCCCCGTTCAGGTCTCGCATCCGGATTCGGCCGCCCAGGCGGAGGAATTCCAGATACGCCCCGGTGGCGATCCGCAGCTTCGGGTTCTCCTTCAGGGCGGCCTGGGCCTTCAGCTTCTCGGCCAGGTGCGGGGCGGCGGGGGTGAACCAGGTCGGGTCGAAGGTCCTCAGGTCGTAGGTGTAGAGCGTGGCCTCGTAGCCTCGCTTCAGGGCGTGATTCCCGAGCAAGACCGCCAGCGTGCCCCCGCCTTCGAGCTGCGGGATCTCCCGGATGACCTGCTCCAGGGGGATCTCGTCGCCGAAGTAGCTGTACACGGCATCAAGGCACGTCGGCCCGCACGTCACGTCGTCGGGCTGCGGCTGGATCTCGAACGTCAGGCGCGTTTCCACCGCCGACCTCGATTCGGAGATGGAGGGTGATCGACCTCGAGGCCGGCCAACACAAGCCGGCGCATCGGATGATCTCGATCTCATTGTACGTCGCAACTCAACCAAAGACAGTAGCGCGCCCCGTGATCACCCGAGCGACCGCCCCCGAGAAGAGGCCTTCAAGCAACCGAGGGGATTCGCTATAACTCCGGCCCTCTTCTGTTGCTTCCATCCTGGTCTGGGTTGTCGTGACGCAAGGCGAGGCTCAGGTCCAAGTGATCTGAGCAACGTGCAGGCTGGTTCCCTATTCGACGCCTTACCCCGGTCTTGCCATGCCCGACCACGATTCGAGCCGTCGCGTCCCGGTCCCGAAAATCGTCTGGTGCCTCTGGTTCCAGGGCTGGGACCAGGCCCCCGAGGTGGTCCGAGCCTGCCTGCAAACCTGGAGACGGCACAACCCGGGCTGGTCGATCCGGGCCCTCTGTCGAGACGACCTGCCGTCCCTGCTCGATCGGGACGAATTCCGGGCGGTCGAGGGGAAACACCTGGAGCCCGAGGCGTTGAGCGATGTCGTGCGGCTCGCCCTGCTGCGCAGGTACGGGGGCGTCTGGGCAGACAGCACGCTCTATTGCCTCCGCCCGCTCGACGAGTGGCTCCCCCAGGCGGCCCGGCACGGGTTCTTCGCCTTCGATCGGCCAGGCCCGGATCGGATGATCTCGAGCTGGTTCCTCGCCGCCTCGATGGGGAGCGAGATCATCCGCCAATGGCACGACCGGACCGTCGAGTACTGGCGCGATCGGCACGAGCGGGACCATTACTTCTGGGTCCATCACCTCTTCGGCCGGTGCTACGAGGCCGATCCGCACTTCCGATCGCTCTGGGATCGCGTGCCGAAACACTCCGCCGACGGCCCGCACCGCTACCTCCCCTACGAGGAGACGTTGCACCGGCAACCGACTCGGCAGGACCGGGAACTGCTCGACTCGCCCACGACGCCCGTCCTGAAGCTCACCCACAAGATCTCGCCGCCCGCGCCGGGGGAGGACTCGGTCCTGAGGCGACTCTGCGACCGGGCCCTCGCCCCCGATCGGCCCCGGCGTCGCATCATCCCCTCATTGCGGGGGCGATCAACGGCGACGGCTCATCCCCGTCACACGTCAGCACCCCGGAAACGCCTGCTCGTGACGTGGTACGGGTCGTTCGAGGGGCATGGGACGATCGGCGACCTGCTCGCCATGCAGAGCGTCACGACGCATCTCGTCGGCCTCGGCCACCGCGTCGATCACGCGAGCGGCGCCCATGTCCAGGTCCGCGGCGCGACCGGGGCCGACTGGCGTCAGGTCGACCCGGATTCCTTCGACGCCGTGATCTTCGTCTGCGGCCCGATCCTCAAGACCCACCCGGAGACGGCCGCGCTCTTCGACCGATTCGCAGGCCGTCCGCTCGCCGGCGTCAGCGTGAGCATGTTCCCGCAGGGGCATTTCAACTTCATCGACCCGTTCGATTCCGTCTTCGCCCGCGAGGGGAAGCCCGAGCGGTTCGAGGACGTCGCCCTCATTGCCCCCCGCCAGGGCTCGCCCAGCCCTCGGGAGCACCCCCGAGACGGGGTCACGCTCGGCGTCGTGCTCCGCGGCCCGCAGGGGGAATATGGCGACGATCGCTGCCTCTGGAACGAAACCGAGGACGTGGTGAACTGGGTTGCGCAGGCGATCCTCGCCGATCGCGGGGGGCGCGTGCTCGCCATCGAGAATCACCTGCTCCGGTCCGGCATCACCCCCGAGGCCATCGAGCACCAGTACCGCGCATGTGACCTGATCCTGACCTCCCGATTCCACGGGGCGATGCTGGCCGTCCGCAATGGCGTGCCGTACATCGCGATCGACCAGATCCGGGGCGGGGCCAAGGTCGACGCCCTGCTCGGCGACTCGGGCTGGCCTCACCGGTTCCGGGCCGACCGGATCGACCGCGAGGAAGTCCTGAGGGCCGCCCGACGGCTCCTGGCCGGAGACGACGCGCAGACATTGGTCGAGGCCAGGGAGCACGCCGTCCTCCGCGCGAACGACACCCTGGTCCACCTCCAGGAATGGATCGACCACGTCGGTCGCCCTTCCGATCGTCCCGCGAATGGCTGGAGGCGGGATCACCCCCAGCCGGGGCCCTGGAGCTGGAAGGCGTTGCTCAATCTCCGGTCGGCCGCCTTGAATCGCGAATCTCGATTGGGATGAATCCCGATGGAGACTCGCGGGCAGAGGTCGCGCCCGCCCACACCACCAGACCCGATCCGTCACTCCGCGTTCAGGGCCCTGGCCGCTCCCAGGGCCACCAGCACCCCGGTCACGCCATGGGCAACGAGCCGCGCGGACTGCCCCCCGGCGACGGGGATGGTGGGTCGGGCGTCCGGGAAGAGCACCAGGCCGCCCAACTCATAGACGAGGGTGGCCAGCAGGCCACCTACTGCCCCTCCCAGGATGGCCTGGCCGATCCCGTTTTCGTCGCCCAGGCCGATGCCGAAGGCCATCCCGCCGACTCCCCCCATCACTCCCCAGAGGATCGACCGGGTACTCAGCGGGGCGAGCAGTTCCGGGGCAATCGGGTCGACGTGGTTCAGGTACAAGGTGAACAGGCCGAACGCGCCGAGGCCGCAGACGACCGCCCCGGCCATCACCCCGATCCCCGCCCCGAGCCCTGCCATCGGGAGCGATCGGCCGCTGACCCCACCGGCCAGGCCGAGCATCAGGCCGAGCAAGCCGCCTTGCGCGGCGAAGGTCACGGTGGCGTCGAGCACCAGCCCGCGGAGCTGCTCGGGGGAACGCTGCTCGCCGTCGTCCGGGTCGAGGCTCGGGTCCGCCTCGGCCCCGGCCCGCTCGGCCGGGGCGAACAGGCCGACGAACGACTCGCCGGCGGCCCCACTCAGCCCGGCGGCGATGAGCCCGGCGATCAGCGCCGAGAGGGTCGGGGAGACGCGCGGTTGCCTCGGCCCCGGGGCTGAGGGTGGACGGAAATCCGATCCGGGCTCGACGTCGCTCATCGTCGTTCAGTCTCCGCGGTGCCGATGGGAAACGGACGGCATCCGCTCGCGCGTGCCACGAAGGACTCCGAGGAACGCCGCGCCCCGACGCGATTCGGGGCAGATTCCTCGAAACACGACTCGACACCCGCTCCCCGCCTGACTCCGGCCCATTATCGTCGGCGACTCGCCCGATGCAACCGCGAATCCCCCGCCCCCGCTCGCCGAAGCGCCCCCATGCGCCGCCGGCCGACTTCTCCCCCCTCGGCCCTCTGCACGAATCCTTGAATGAATCCGTGCGACACCCCCGGGAATTCTTGAGATGAAGCCTTGCCGATTGGAAGGCCGGGGATCATGATCGAACGATCGCTCGAAGCACGTCGCGATACCCGGGTCGTCGATCAACCAGTCCTGGCACCGATCCGCCCGACGTTGTTCCATTCGGTGCGATGCGATCCGAAGGGGAGACTTACTGGTGGCAGATGCGCGGAGTCTCTCCCCCACCCGGCCCCGTTCGCGGAGGCTACCCGGGCTGATCGGGGGGCTGGCGATGGTCGTGGTCGTCGGCATCGGTGGTGCCTGGTGGGCCTCGGCGCGTCGCGACGCGAGCGAGCTGGGCCTGGCCAATCGCGAGCTGGCCGCCGGTCAATTCGAGGCCGCCCGGGCCCGATTGCTCCGCCTTGCGGAACGTCGGCCCAACCAGCCCGAGGTCGCCTTCGCCCTGGGAAATTGCGAGGCGAAGCTCGGCCGCATCGATGCGGCACTCGCCGCATGGGATCGCGTCCCCCTCGACGCGAAGCTCGGCCCCAGGGCCGCGCTCGAACGGGCCTGGCTGGCCGTCGAGCATGGGCGACTCGCCGAGGCCGAGGCCCCGCTGGCCGCCCTCGTCGATCGCCGCGACGCCATCGGCGACGAGGCCATCCGCCTCACCCAGCGTCTCTACTACTTCTCCGGCCGTTCCGAACGGCTCCCCGAGTGGTTCGAGCGGCAGTGGCGGGCGTCTCCGTCGCTCGATCCGGTCGAGGCGGCCAGGCTGCTCCGGTCGCGCTGGCTGGCCGAGACGCATCCGCCCCCCATCGGTGCCCTGACCGAGGCCCTCGAACGCCATCACCGCGAGGCCCCCGACGACGACCGCGTCTGGCTCGGCCTGGCCGACCTGGCCGTCGAATCCGGCCGGCTCGACGAGGCCGACGCCTGGCTCACGCGCTGCGAGGCCAAACGCCCCGCCGATCCCGACGTCGCCCGCATCCGCCTGAACTGGGCCCTGGCCGCCGGTCGTCCCGTCCGCGCCGAGCAGGCGATGCGGCTCATCCCGGCCGACCACCTGACGCCCGATCGCATCGCCGCGCTTCAGGCCCGCCATGCCGCGGCCCGGGGCGACCCCTCGGCCGAACGGCTCGCGCTGGAACGGCTCATCACGCTCCGCCCCGGCGACGCCTCCGCCTGGGGACGCCTGGCCGACCTGGCCGCCCGCGACGACGACGCATCCGCCGACGAACTCGCCGCCCTCCGCGACCGCAAGCGCACGCTCGACCGCCTGCACGACGACTACGCCGACCTGATGGGCAAGATCGAGTACGGCGAGCTCGAACCCTTGCCCGACCTGGCCCGCCTGGCCGAATCGCTCGGCCGACGCTTCGAGGCGATCGGCTGGTGGACCCTGCTCGCCCGGCTCGACCCTTCGAACGCCGACGCCCGCGCCGGGCTTGATCGCGCCCGTTCCCTTCCCGAAGCCCCGGCCCCCGCGTCCGGCCCCTCCCTGGCCGATCTCATCCTCGACGGCTCCTCGGCCGAAGCTCCCCCACCGGCTGCCGATTCCCTCGCCATCCCTCGCTTCCGCGACGACGCCGAGGCCGCCGGCCTCCGCTTCACCTTCGACCCCGGCCAGACCCGGCTCCGCCAGCTCCCCGAAACCATGTCGGGCGGCCTGGCGCTGATCGATTTCGACGGCGACGGCTGGCTCGATGTCTTCGTCCTCCAGGGCGGCCCATTCCCCCCCGACCCGTCCCGCGACCTGCCCGGCGACCGCCTCTTTCGCAACAACCGCGACGGCACCTTCACCGACGTGACCGAGGCCGCCGCCTTGCCCGGCACCTCGCAGGGTTACAGCCACGGCGTGACCGTCGGCGACATCGACAACGACGGCTATCCCGACCTGTTCATCACCCGATGGCGGTCGTATGCCCTCTACCGCAACCGGGGGGACGGCACCTTCGAGGACATCACGGGGCCGAGCGGCCTCGGCGGCGATCGCGGCTGGCCGACCTCGGCCGCCTTCGCCGACCTCGACAACGACGGCGACCTCGACCTCTTCGTCTGCCACTACCTGCACTGGGACCCCGCACGCGAGGAACCCTGCCTCGACCCCAACCGCCCCGGCGAGCACATGTACTGCATCCCGCGCCGCTACGCCGCCGAGCACGACCGCGTCTATCGCAACGACAATGGGAAGTTTGTCGACGTGACCGAGGCGTCCGGCCTGTCCGATCCCGATGGCCGCGGCCTCGGCGTGGTCGCCGCCGACCTTGACGGCGACGGTCTGGTCGACCTGTTCGTCGCCAACGACATGACGGCCGACGCCTTCCACCGCAACCTCGGCGGCTTCCGATTCGAAGAGATGGGCGAGGTCGCCGGCGTGGCCTCGAACGCCGACGGCGGCTACCAGGCCGGCATGGGGATCGCCTGCGGCGACCTCGACGGCGACGGCCTCCCCGAGCTGGCCGTCACCAACTTCTACGGCGAGTCCACCTCCCTCTTCCGCAACCTCGGCGGCGCCCAGTTCGCCTACGCCTCGGCCGATGCCCGCCTCGCCCCCGCCACCCGGTTTGTCCTCGGCTTCGGCCTCGCCTTCCTCGACGCCAACAACGACGGCCTCCTCGACCTCGTCCAGGCCAACGGCCACGTCAACGACTTCCGCCCCGGCACCCCGTACGCCATGCCTGCCCAACTGCTCCTCGGCCTCGGCCACGCCCGCTTCACCGACGTCTCCGAACGCTCCGGCCCCTGCTGGTCGGTCGATCGCGTCGGCCGCGGATTGGTGGTCGGCGATCTCGACAACAACGGACTCCTCGACGCCTTGATCCTTTCCCAGGACCACCCGCTCGCCTTCCTCCGCTACCTCGGCCCCGAAGGCCAGGCATCCTCACCCCATCACTTCCTCACCCTCCACCTCGAAGGCACCGCCTCGAACCGCGACGCGCTCGGCGCGGTCGTCTCCGTCACCTCCTCCGGCCGCACCCAGACCGCCCAGCGCTTCGGCGGCGGCAGCTACCTCTCGTCCAGCGACCCCCGCCTCCACTTCGGCCTCGGCCCTTCCTCCTCCCCCGTCACCGTCGAGGTCCGCTGGCCCTCCGGCCAGGTCCGTCGCTTCGCCAATCTTTCGATCGACACTGCTTACCGCCTCGTCGAAGGTGAATCCGATCCGCGATCACTTCAAGGATGGGCGACACCTTGATGAAGTGATTTGTAGGGTGCGTCGTGACGCACCTTCGATCGGTGGGTGGCCCCGGTTGCTCGCCAACTGGGGCGGCGCAGCCGCAAGAGGATGAGGCGTCCTACTCCGGGAACCTCTCGTCGCTCCGCGACCCCGGTTGGCGAGCAACCGGGGCCACCCGCGTCCTGCTCCAGGAACCGATCGTGAGCAGGAAAGTTCTCCAATCACGGGACATGGATCGCCTCATGTTCGATCCGGCCGCGCAGCTCGTTTCGCAGGGCGTTCGGCGTCACCAGGTCGATCGGCCTCCCGAACAGGTCTTCCAGGTGGAACTTCAGGTCCATGAACCGATCGAAGTCGGGACGACCGTCAAAGGTGACGAGCAGGTCGAGGTCGCTCTGCTCGGTCGCCTCATTCCTCGCCATCGAGCCGAAGAGCGCGAGGTCCTTGACACCGAACCGGCGACGGATGTTCTCCATCTCGGATGTCAACCGATCGAGGACCGCTTGCCGGTTCATGCCGTCTGCTCCGTCCGACTCCGGGGCATTCGTGACTCACGACGATCATGACATTCAATCAGAGTTGTCCCCGCTTTGCACTCCCTCGGGTTCCTCTCCGCCCCGGATTGCCCGGAGTTCGTCGAGGATCGCGTCGAGCTTCCGTTCGAGGGAATCGATGCGTTGATCCGGAGTCGGCCTGGTGTCCGTGGCTGCCTGACGATGACGATCCGGGTCAAGCAAGATCGTCTCCGAAGCCTTGGATGGCTCGACCGTGGTCTTGCGGGATGATGCGTCGTCCGTGTCTTGCGAGTACGGTTGGATTTCCTCGATCGTGTGCGATCTCCTATGCACGCCCTGTCCCTTCGGGGATTCGTCCGATGGAGGAGATAGAGAGCGGAATTCACCCAAACGGAATTCCTCGTACCTGTCGCGGACGGAGGTTTGGTTCTCGGCAGCCGGCTCGGGGCCAACGATCCGTTCCTCCACGATCTCGGCGTCGGTCAGTTCGGGACCGACAATCCGTTCCTCCACCACCTCAGGTGGACTCCTGAGGGCTGTGACGAGGCGGCGAATCTGTTCGAGCCGCGTGCGGACCTCATCATGCACCTCCTCCGTCTGGCGGATGACGATGCTGTTCTTCGAGGACAGCGGCATGATCAAGCCATCGGGGAGGGTGTCCTCGGGGGTGACGCTCTGAACCGGTAGGGTCATCCTGGTCCATGTGCCGGGCGCAATCGTTGCGGTCAGGAGATCGATCAACGGTTGAAAGTCGGCGGAACCTGCAACTTGCAGGCGACGTGGGCCTTCTCCGCCCTGGGAGTAAGAAAGCACTGTCTTATTGAGTGCAATGAGGTCGGGCACCGCATAGGTTTTCGTGACCATCCTCCCCTCATCCGAGATCCTTCCCGTCGCCGTGGCAGGCGACGGTTCCGGCTTCGACTGCGCCGGGAGCGACGCCCCCGCCGCGAAGACCCCCGCCGACATCAAGCCGACCACCAGAACGCGATGAATCATGCTCGACTCCTTCACCAGTGTCACCGCCGCGGCGATCGCCCCGGCCGGGACCGTCCCGACCAGGCCAATCATACCGCCTTGCGTTGCGGACACCGCGTTCTGGACCGTCGCATGGAGCAACGACCCTCGAATCGCTTCCGAGCCGGATCGCATGAGCAACCCAGGACCGATCAGCACCCCCGACGACGGGGCCAGCCCGCGCCGGTCGAGCCGCGATCGGAGCCGTTCCCGACCCCTCGCCAATCGGCTCCGGATCGTTCCCACCGGCCAGCCGAGCCGGTCAGCCGCCTGGTCATGGGTCAGGCCCTCGACCAGGCAGAGCACGATCGGCAGGCGCTGCGCCTCGGGCAAGCGGGCGATCTCCTCGTGCAAGGCGGCCCCGAGGTCATCGGGCACGCCCGGCTCGAAGGAGGAGGGCATCAAGGCGGCGGCCTTCGCGTCGATCCGACGGCGCCGGGCCTGATCGTCCCGCATCCGGGTCGCCACCCGCACCGTCACCGCGTGCAGCCACGGGCCGATCGAATCCCGGACCCAGAGCGACCTTGCCCGCCTCGCCAGGGTGACGAACACGGCCTGGAACGCGTCGTCGGCCAGGTCGCGATCCCTCGCGATCGACCGCGCCACCCGCTGCACCATCGGCCCGTGCCGCTCGACCAGGATTTCGAAGGCCCGCTCCGCCCGCGTCCCCTCCCGGGTGACGAACCGTTCCAGCAATTGCCCGTCCGACATCCCCAGCCCCGAACCACCCCCGAACAGGGTGCCGAGGTGCCGGAGACTCGCCTCGTTCATCGCTCTGGGCACGGCTCGCGATCCTCCCTGGGCTCGAAGTGTCCACGAGGTAATGCCGGATCGGGCCACGATCAATCCGGTTTTTTCGCGGGAATTTCGCCGAGAGCGCGTTAGGAGCGGAGCCGGTCCCTCACCACTTGTCGATCGGCCCCTTCGGCGTCGGCACGCGCGGCTCGAACTGGGAGGGCAGGGGGGTGCTCGGCCCAGCCGCCCGGATCTGGGCAACGACCGCGTCGAACACGGCGACGCTCGGCAGGTTGACCAGTTGCAGGTACAGCTCCTTCGGCGGCCGGATCGCGTAGCTGTACCACTTCAAGACCTTGCGGAATTGGAGGCAGGCCAGGTGCCCGCCCCGCGTCTCGACGAGGCGGTGGAAGTGGCGGACCATCACCTCAAGGCGGTCCTCGAATCCCGGCTCCGGCCCCGCGGTGCCGTGCTCGGCCCAGTGCAGCAACTGGCGGAACAGGAACGGATTCGAGAGCGACCCCCGGCCGATCGAGATGGCCGCGCACCCGGTCTCGCGGAACATCGCCTCGGCATCCACCAGCGTGCGGATATCACCATTCCCGACGATCGGCATGCGATCGACCGCCTCGACCACCCGGGCAATCCCCTCGCGATCGACCGTGCCGCTGAACCCCTGCGCCCTCGTCCGGCCGTGGACGATCACCGCCGCCACGCCGATCGACTCGAACAACCGCGCCAGTTCCGGCGCGGTCGGGTTCTGCTGGTCCCACCCCAGCCGCATCTTCACCGTCACCGGCACCGGCGAGTGCTCGACCACCGCGCCGACGAGCCGCTTCGCCCCCTCGCTGTCGCACATCAAGGCCGAGCCGCCGCCGCACTTCACCACCTTGCGCACGGGACAACCCATGTTGATGTCGATGATCGACGGCCCGAGGTCGCTCACGATCCTCGTCGCCTCGATCATCTCCCACGCCGTCGCGCCGTAGATCTGGATCGACGCCGGCTGGTCCTCCCCGCAGGTCGAGGCCAGGTCGAACGCCTTGGCCCGCTTCTCGATCAAGGACCGCGCATTCACCAGATCGGTCGTCGCCAGGCCCAGCCCCCCCAGCTCGCGCACCGTCAGGCGATACGCCAACGCCGTGTACCCGGCCAGCGGCGAGAGGAAGAACCGGGTCGGGACCGTCACCGACCCGATCGCCAGCGGTTCCTTCGCCCGCGCAGGGGGAGCCGGCAGTGGGGGCATCGAGTCGGGTCGGCGGTGGGGGGGAGTCGTCGGGGCAATCGCGGACACGATGGCGGGCCTCCTCCATCGAGATCGAGCGGCGAGCGCGGGGCTCGTGGGTCTGGCTCTCATCCCTCTCCCCCGCTCGCGGGGGAGAGGGTGGCCGAAGGCCGGGTGAGGGGGCCAGGCGGCAGGTGAGCCGCAACCCACAATCGGAAACCGCTCTCTAGGTCAGATCGGCGCAAGATTCGTTATTCTAATCCAATCGAGCCCCATCTGTCAGAGCCGGTTCGCGGATTGAAGACTCAAAAACCTCCCCCCTTTGGATCGTTGCATGACCTCCCTCGACGCCGAAGCCTTCCTCATCACCACCGACGACGGCCGCACCCTGCTCGCCGAGGTCGAGGCCACCCCGCGCCCCGGCCCCTCGGCCCTCGCCCGCTGGCGCAAGGCGGCCCCGGCCGAGGTCGTCTCGGCCGCCCTCCGCCTGGCCGAGGCCCGCCGCAAGGGCCGAGCCAAGTTCGATCGGGCCGACCGCATGTGGCTCGACCCGGTCGGGGTCGAACAATCCACCGCCGAACCCGTCGCCCGCCACAAGGCCGAGCGATTCCGAGGGACTCCGCTCGTCGTCGATCTCTGCTGCGGGATCGGCGGCGACGCCATCGCCCAGGCCAACGCGGCCGATCGCGTGGTCGGCGTCGATCGCGACGAGGGGATGGCCCGCCGCGCGCTCTGGAACGCGGGGGTATACGAGGTCGGCGACCGCCTCTCCACCGTCGTCGCCGACGCCCTGCGGTTCCCGATCCCCGACGGTGCCCGGATCCACGTCGACCCCGACCGCCGCGTCGAGGGCTCCCGACGCGCCGCCCAGATGCTCAGCGACTACCACCCCGGCCCCCACGCCCTGCTCGACCTGACCGAACGCGCCCGGGGCGGCGCGATCAAGCTCGGCCCGGCCAGCGACTTCGACGCCCACTTCTATGGCGATCGCTACGAGGTCGAGCTCATCAGCCTCGGCGGCGAGGCCCGCGAGGCGACCGCCTGGTTCGGCGACCTCGTCACCTGCCGACGCCGCGCCACCCGGCTCCCCGAAGGGAGCACCTGGACCGACCGCGACGGCCCCCCCGGCGGCTTCGCCCCGGCCCGCTCGCTCGACGCCTGGGCCTTCGACCCCGATCCCGCCCTCCTGCGCTCCGGCCTCGTCGAGTCGTTCGCCGAGGCCCACGACCTCGGCCGGATCAATGACGCGACCGACTTCCTCACCGGCCCCGATCGCGTCGACTCCCCCTTCCTCGCCGCCTTCGAGGTCCTCGACGAGTTCCCGATCGACGTGAAGGTCCTCCGCCGCGCCCTGCTCGAACGCAACGTCGGCACCCTCGAAATCAAGGTCCGCGGCCTGGAGATCCGCCCCGAAACCCTCCGCTCCCAGCTCCGCCCCAAGGGGGCCGAATCCGCTACCCTCCTCCTCGTCGGCGGCGGCCGCGATGCCCCTTCGCGTGCCGTCCTCGCCCGCAGACCTCCACCGATCACCCCTTGATCCCGCCCCCCGAAGCGCCACGCCCGGAAAATCAAGACGTATGAAAAAATGATCTTACGTGATTTTTCTTGTCGATGGCCTCATCCCTCCTTGGGCTTCAGGCGAGCCTCGGTCCCCTCGATGTTGGCCAGGCCCCAGTGGGCGATTGCGTCGAGCACCGCGCGCAGCGACTTCCCCTTCGCGGTGAGCCGGTAGCGGTCCCGACGCGATTCCTCGTCGGAGGCCGCCTTCTCGACGAGCCCGTGCTCGACCAACCGTTGCAGGCGATCGGCGAGGATATTGGTCGCGATCCCTTCGGGCGACCTGCAAAACTCCACGAACTGCGACTTGCCGCACATCAAGTCCCGGATCACCAGCATCGTCCACTTGTCGCCGATCAGGTCCAGCGTGCACGACACCGGACACGGCGATCGCCGCTTCGACGGGCGTGTCATCGTCCTCTCCTCGTCGTTCCGAAGGCTCCTCAGCGGGACGATCGCAACGCCTCTCCTGTCAGGTGCGTTCAGCCCTCGAAGAGGAACCGATCCGCCTTCAACGCTCGGCGGTCCGTCTTCGAGGGTTCGGTGCACCAGTCAAACGAGGCCGCCTCCACGACTTGGCAATCGTCCTGCCCCTTTCCCTTGCGCCCTTGACAGTATCCGGGAGGAACTTGTAAATTGCAAGCAGTAAGCTTGCGTTTTGCAAGTAAAAGGGGAGGTGGTGAGCTGATGACCCGACTGGAACAGCATCCGACGGTGGTGGCGATCGGTCGCATGCCCCGGAGATCGAGCGGCCCGGAGCGGCTGGATGCGGCGGAACTGCGGCGGCTCTGCCTGGCGGCCGGGGCGGACGATGTGGGGTTCGTCTCGATCGATCGGCCCGAGCTTGACGCCGAGCGATCGGACGTGCTGCGGGTCTATCCGGCGACGAGGACGGTGATCGCGCTCGTCTGCCGGATGACCCCGGAGCCCGTCCGGAGCCCCGCCCGCAACATGGCCAATCACGAGTTCCACGCCACCGGAGACGGGGTGAACGACGCCTCGCGCCGGATCGTCCGCGAGCTGGCCGGGCTGGGCGTCCGGGCGCTCAACCCGCCCATGGCCTTCCCGATGGAGATGGACCGCTTCCCCGAGAAGACGTGGTCGCTGTCGCTCAAGCCCCTGGCCGTCGCGGCCGGGCTCGGTCAGATGGGCTTGCACCGGAACGTCATCCACCCGCGTTTCGGCAGCTTCATCCTGCTCGGGGCCGTGCTCATCGATGCCGACGTTGCCGAGCAGGGCCGGGCGATCGACTACAACCCGTGCGTCAGCTGCAAGCTTTGCGTCGCGGCCTGCCCGGTCGGGGCGATCACCCCGGACGGCGCGTTCGACTTCTCCGCCTGCTATGCGCACAACTACCGCGAGTTCATGGGGGGCTTCACCGAGTGGGTCGAGACCGTGGCCGAGAGCGGCAGCGGCAAGGCCTATCGCGCGAAAGTCAGCGATGGTGAAAGCGCCTCGATGTGGCAATCGCTCGCCTACGGGCCGAACTACAAGGCGGCCTATTGCGTCGCGGTGTGCCCGGCCGGCGAGGACGTGATCGGCCCCTTCCTGGACGACCGGAGCGGCTTCCTCAACGACATCGTCAAGCCGCTCCAGGCCAAGGAAGAGACGATCTACGTGCAGCCCAACTCGGATGCCGAGGCGTATGTCTCCCGCCGATTCCCCCACAAACGCACCTCCCGGGTCGGGGCGGTCCTGCGGCCGAATTCGGTCGGGTTGTTCATCCGTTTCATGCGCAACGTCTTCCAGCGCGGCCAGTCGAGGGGCCTTGCGGCCACCTACCATTTCCGCTTCACCGGGACCGAAGCGGCCGAGTGCACGGTGATCATCCGCGATCAATCGATCGAGGTCCTCGACGGTTGCGTCGGTCGGCCCGACCTGCGGGTCACGGCCGATTCCGCGAGCTGGCTCCGCTTCCTCCGCAAGGAGGCCAGCATCGTCTGGCTCCTGCTCACCTTCCGGGTCCGTCTTCGCGGCGATCCGAGGCTCCTGATCGCCTTCGGACGGTGTTTCCCCTGATCGCTTGATCGATCAATCGCTCGCTCTCGCCCCCGAACGGGCCAGGGGGGCGGCCGATCGTCAACCCGGCGGATCGCCGCCGGGAAAGTCCGGCTTGGTCGCGCGGAGGATCGCCAGGATGTCTCGGCGCAGATCGGGGGTCAGGTGCTCGAAATCAGCATCGCGCCCCCGGCCCGAGAGGATCGCGTCGAGCCGGTCGTAGACGGACCGTTTGGCGATCGGCGGCAGGGCGTCGAACGCCTCGGAATAAATCAGGTAGCTCAGCGGATAGCGAAACAGGCGGGTCTGCAGGTCGAAGTCACGCAGCGATCGGCCCTGATCGTCCTTCGGGCCAAGGCCGGCGAAGTGCTCGGCGAAGCCGGAGGTGCCGGCGATCGGTTCCGACAGCGGGGCCTCATCCACGAACAGGAGAGAGCGCACCAGGTCCTCGGCCGCCGACTCGACGCGGCGGACCGAGCTGGGCGATCGGTGGTCGCTCGATCGGCCGAGCGCCTCGTTCATCGTCTGGTCATAATGCGCGGCCATGCGCGCCTGATAGCTCAGCGCGGTGATGAAATTCTGGGCCTGTGTCTGATGCTCCAGAACCATCAACGCAACCACATCACTCGTTTCGAGCAGATACGGCGAGGTGTTGAATCGATCGGAGAGATCCGTCACATTCGATGCGTCTCGGCGATCCAGCTCCTCCGGGCGGTCCCGATCGCGGACGAAGGCATTGCCCATGTGCTCCTGATCGCCGAGCATGCCGGTCACGAACCACCCGCCCCAGCGCTCGGCAATGGGGCTGGTGTGGTCGGTCAGGAACGTCCCGGCATTGTAAACCGGCTGGCCATCGGGGCTGGGATAGACCGACCGCACCAGATGCCCCGGCACCCCCTGAGTCCTCGGCGTCGCGTGGCAACTGAGGCAGTCGTGCGTCCGCCGCTCGAACTCCGGCCGGCGGGTCCGCACCTGGTCGAGCTGATAAAAGACCGCCCCCTGCTCGGGGTCGACCGCCGTGATCTCCAGGATGTCGCTCCCCGGAATCCAGCCGATGTACACGTCATCGGAGAAGTAAATCGCCCGCGGAGTCCTCGGCGAGATCCGGCTCTGCTGGAAGCTCGTCTTGCTGAACACCAGGGTCTGCGAGGTCGGCGAGACCCCCAGGGCCTCCAGCACCGCCGGCAAGTACCCTCGCCTCGGGTCGTGATCGAGTTGCGTCTCCCCCTCCGCCAGTCTCGCTTGCAATCGGGCGATCGGGTCGTCCACCTCGGCCGTCAGATAGTCGATCGGCGGCCGCTCGAACCCCATGTCCTGCGCCTCGGCCGCCCCCATCGCCAGGACGACCATCACGCCCCCCACCATTGCAGGCAATCTCCACGACATCACACTGTCCATGCCCATCCGATTGCCCCCCATCGCTGCCCTATCCCACGCGGTTTCCATGCAGTACTCCCGGTCGAGCATAATCGATCAGAAATGGGACTTCAATATCCAATTTCCGTGGAATCGCGTCTGGAGCTTGTCGAGGGAGGGGGAAGCTGGTCAAACTGGTGCCTTGGCCCGGTCGGAGCGTCCGGTCTGCGAGCAGTCCGGCGGCCGGGGAGTACAGGCCGCCTCGCGTTTGGGGATCGACCCCCGTGGGGCGGGACAAGGGAGACGACCCGATGCCGCTGCGATCGCGATTCCTCCTCGTGTGGGTGCCGACGGCTTGCCTGCTGCTGTCCGCCCCGTCGGGGGCCGCGGAGACCCTCCGCTGGAAGTTCGCCCAGGGGGACACGCACCAGTACGAGCTGAACCAGACGACCGTCACCACGGCCATGGTCCAGAATCAGGAAGTGAAGACGACGATCAATCAGACGGTGGACATGGCCTGGGAGGTCGATTCGGTCAACGACGACGGCTCCGCCCGGGTGGCGCAGACGATCGAGCGGGTCCGGGTGTCGCTCGATTCCCAGTTCGCCAGCTTCGCCTACGATTCGCAGGACGACGCGGCCGGCGAAGGCCCGGCGGCGATGCTCAAGCCGGTCATCGACGCCCTGGTCGGCTCTCGGGTCGTGCTGGTCATGAATACCCGGGGCGAGGTCAGCGACGTGGAGGTGCCCGACGAGATGATCGAGCGCCTCCGCAATGCCGGCCCCGGCGCCCAGGCCCTGCAGAACCTCGCCTCGGCCGAGGGGATGAAGGGATTGATCGGCCAGTCGACCTTGATCTTGCCCGAGGAGGAGGTCGAGGCCGGCGCGTCCTGGACCCGAAATGTGGAGCTGCCCACCCCCCAGGGCGTCCTCGCCCTGACCAACACCTACACCCTGGAGGAGGCCGAATCGGATTCGGCCGCCCGGATCGCCCTCTCCATGAACATCGACGACTTCAAGGTCGCCCCCGATTCTCCCTTCGAGATGAAGGTTGAGGAGCAGTCCGGCACCGGCACCTACACCTTCGACACGTCCGCGGGCCGCCTCGCCTCGTCCGAGGTCAAGCAGGGCCTCCGAGCGGTCATCAGCGTCCAGGGCCAGGAGATCACCTCCGTCACCGACTCCAACGCCACCTTCACGCGTACCGGCGATTGACCCGCCGAATCGGCATGACGATGGTTCCCGATTACGGTTACCGATCGCGAGAGGCGTCGATCGACGGAGCCCCCTCCCTCAGGCATCCTTGCCGGAGGGGGCTCCGCCCCCGATCCGGACCCCTCGACCGATCGGAAACCGCGCTCAAGAGACCGGGCCCGCCGCCTCGCCCCCGGTCACCTCGGGAATCGCCCCCCTCCCGACCCTCCCCGGTCGCACCGAACCGGCTACACTCAACGGAATGAAGACCGCCGATGCCGTCCTGCAACTGAGCCCGGCCGGCCTGTATTGCCCGGCCGGCGACTTCTACATCGACCCCTGGGTCCCGGTCGATCGGGCCGTGATCACCCATGCGCATGCCGATCATGCCCGCTGGGGATCGCGGCGCTACCTCACAGCCCGCGAAGGGGCCGGGGTGCTCCGCGTCCGGGTCGGCGAGGAGCCGGTCATCGACGCGACGGCCTACGGTGACGTGACCGAGGTCAACGGCGTCCGCGTCTCCCTCCACCCGGCGGGGCACATCCTCGGGTCGAGCCAGGTCCGGGTCGAGCACAAGGGGCACGTCTGGGTCGTCTCCGGAGACTACAAGGTCGGCCCCGATGCCACCTGCTCGACCTTCGAGCCCGTGCGCTGCCATGCCTTCATCACCGAGTCGACCTTCGCCCTGCCCATCTACCGCTGGCCCGAACAGGCCGAGATTTTTCATTCCATCAACACCTGGTGGCGTGCCAATGCCGATGAGGGGAAAGTCTCCCTCCTCTACGCCTATGCTCTGGGCAAGGCCCAGCGCCTGCTCTCCGGCCTCGACCCCTCCATCGGCCCGATCTTCTGCCACGGGGCGGTCGAGAAACTGAACGCCGCCTACCGCGAGGCGGGCGTCCCATTGCCGCCGACCCAGTACGCCGGGACCGCCACCAACCGTTCCGCCTGGGCCCGCGGCATCGTCGTCGCCCCGCCCTCGGCCCACGGGACCCCCTGGTCGCGCAAGTTCAGCCCCTCGTCGTCGGCGTTCGCTTCCGGCTGGATGGCCATTCGCGGCACCCGACGCCGCCGCGCCGTCGACCGCGGCTTCGTCCTCTCCGACCACGCCGACTGGCCCGGCCTGGTCGGCGCCATCGACGCCACCGGGGCCGAAACCGTCTGGGCCACCCACGGCTATTCCGCCGTCCTCGTCCGCTGGCTCCGCGAGCACGGCAAAGACGCCCAGGTCGTCGCCACGCGATTCGTGGGTGAAGGGGACATTGATGGGGATGATGAGGAAGTACGGGGTCGAGAATCGATCGAACGCCCGTAAAGGAAACGGATCAAGCCGGGCCAGGCTCGGGGGCGTCATCGTCCGAGTCGTCTTCGACGCCGAATTCGGTGGCGGTCAAACGATCGAGATCTCTCGGCCCGTGAATGATTCGGAGGATTTCGACTCCGCCCGGAACGATCCGATTAAAGACCAGTAAGCATCGGTGCCGGGAGACTGGCAGGAACCGGATCTCGGCCGGGATCGGTCGTCCGGGTTCATAACGTGCGCCGAGGCCAGGCATGGATGCCAGCCGTTGGATGGTTTCCTCCGCGCATCGGAGGAATTGGACGGCCTGAACGGCCCACTCTGGCGGCGGATGAATTCCGCAATTTCGGCCAGATCCCGACGACACGGAGGGAACTTGCGGACCTTCATGATCCAGTTCGTTCTTGTCGATCCCGTTCCCAGACTTCTCGCTCGAGTTCATCCCAATCTTCGCGAGTCATTGGGGTTGCCGGGCCGCTTTCAATCGCCTCGATGAGCTTCGCATCGATCCCGGCCTACGCCTGGCGGAGTTGGGCCTCCTGGACGAGGGCCAAGAGGTACTCACCGGCCGAGGCACAACCCTGCTCGGCTGCCTGGGCTTCGATGAATAACCTCATCTCATCGGGAAGAGTGATCGAAAGAGTTGACATGCTCGGTACCTTCTCGGCGAAGCGGGAATTGATCTCATGGCGGTCCTACTGATCCGGACAGAGGTCGGTTCTCATCGGATCGAGGATGAATCGAGCTCGTGAGGGTGATGAGTCCGGCTGCCGAGGCGAGGACGACCCCGATCACTCCATGGCCGACTCGGAGATATTGCTCGCGGTGTTTCGTGCGGAACTCTGTCTCACACGCAGCGCAGGAGCAGTATTCGAAGAGAAGCGCTTGCGAAGCCAGGAAGGCGTTGTCATACGTTGCATCGTGAAGTTTCGTCAACCATCGGCTCGTCGGGAGGTCCGGTGTGAGCGAGGTGTGGGGGCCTTCGAGTCCTGCACCGAGGCCCAGGGCCAGGTAGCCCCAACCGGAAATCGCGGCTGCCGTCATGAACCGGCGAGCACTTTTGCGAAGCACGAACGCCCCGAGGATGGCCGCCGCGTAGAGCCCGAGAAGGAGCGTGAAGATCGGATCGAGCCAGCCCCCGGCACCGGGACGCAGCAACGCGACGGCGATGCCGGTGAGCAGCACGAGCATCAGGAGCCTTGAGATGATGCAAGAACGTATCGTCATCGTCGCCGAGAGCCGCGTGAGGTCGGTTCGCTAGATATCAATATCCCGCGCCGAGTAGGCTTCTTCCATGATGAACTTGAACCGGGCCTCCGGTTCCTTGCCCATCAGGTCGGAGACGGTGTGGTCGGTGTACGAGCGGTCGTCTTCGGGAACGGACACGCGGAGCAATCGACGGCGGGCCGGGTCGAGGGTGGTCTCGAACAGGAGCTTGGCGGGCATCTCGCCTAGCCCCTTGAACCGCGTGATCGTGGGCTTGGCGTTCTTGGGGAGCTTGTTCAGGATCGCGTCGCGCTCGCGGTCGTCGGCGGCCCAGTAGTTTTCCTTGCCGTACGTCACCTTGTAGAGCGGGGGGCAGGCGAGATACACCCGCCCGGCATCCATCAAGCCCGGCAAGTGCCGATAGAAGAACGTGAGCAACAGGGTGGCGATGTGGTGGCCGTCGCTGTCGGCATCGGTCAGGAGGATGACCTTGCCGTAGCGCAGTCGGGCCGGGTCGAAGTGCTCGTCGATCCCGCAGCCCAGGGCGCTCACCAGATCGGTCAGTTCCTTATTTTCCAGGAGCTTTCCCTTCGTCGCCTGCTCGGCGTTCAGGACCTTGCCGCGCAGCGGGAGAATCGCCTGGATGTGCCGGTCGCGCCCCTGCTTGGCCGATCCGCCGGCCGAATCCCCCTCGACGATGAACAGCTCGGAGCGCTCGGGGTCGGTGCTGTCGCAGTCGTGCAGCTTGCCGGGCAGGTTCAGGCGGTTGCTGATCGCCGTCTTGCGCCGGACCTGGCTCGCGGCCGCCCGGCTGGCCTCTCGGGCCCTGGCCGACTGGATCACACGATGCACAATCGTATCGGCAATGCTCTTATTCTTGATCAGGAAGTCTTCGAGCCGGGGGCGGACCATCGAATCGACGAGTGCCCGGACCTCGGGGTTGTTCAATCGCCCCTTGGTCTGCCCCTGGAACTGCGGCTCGCGGACGCAGACCGAGAGCACCGCCGTCAGCCCCTCGCGGATGTCCTCGGCCTTGATCTCCGGCCCTTTCTTCGCCAGTTCGTGATCCTTGATGAACTTCTGCACGGCCGCCCGCACCGCTTCCCGCAAACCCGACTCGTGCGTGCCGCCGTCCCGCGTGGGAATCGTGTTCACGAATGAGCGAATGTCCTCGTCCGTCGCCTCGGTCCAGGCCAGGGCCACCTCCAGCCGAAGGTCGTCCTCCTCCCGCTCCAGCACGAAAGGGGAGGCGGACACGCGGACATCCTCTCGACTCTGATTCACCGCGTCGAGGAAGTCGCTCACGCCGCCGTCGTGGCGGTACTCCACCGAGGTGCCGGCCCGCTCGTCCACGAACTGGATCGACAGCCCTTTGTTCAAGTAGGTCTTGACTTCCAGGCGCTCGGCGATCAGGTTCGGGTCGTAGACCGCGTCGACGAAGATTTCCGGGTCGGGCGTGAAGCTGACCGTCGTGCCCGACCCCCGCGCCGGATCCCCCTTCTCGACGTTCCCCTGCGACTTGCCCCGCGTGTAGCGCTGAGTCCAGACGAAGCCGTCACGCTTGACCTGCACGTCCAGCCGCTCGCTCAACGCGTTGACGACGCTCGCCCCCACCCCGTGCAGACCGCCGGCCACCTTGTAGGCGTCGTTGTCGAACTTGCCGCCGGCGTGCAGGGTGGTGAAGATTACTTCCAGGGCACTTTTTCCGGTCTTCGCATGCACATCAATCGGGATGCCTCGCCCGTTGTCCGACACCGAGCAGGTCTTCCCGTTCTTCGACAGGGTGACGACGATCCGGGTGGCGTGGCCGTTCATCACCTCGTCGATCGCGTTGTCGACGATCTCCCAGAGCAGGTGGTGCAGGCCCGCCTTGTCCACCCCGCCGATGTACATGCCCGGCCGTCTCCGGACGGCCTCGAGCCCCTCCAGGACGGTGATCGATTCGGCGTTATAGGTTCCAACGGCCATCGGCTTCGATCCTTCTCGGGTCGGGTCGGGTCGGGTCGGGTCGGGTCAGCGGTCGGTGTCGGGGTCGAGCGGCTGGAACAACTCGGCCCGGCGTTCCTGGCGGGTCGGTTCGCCGAACCAGCGACGCGGGTTGCCGCACATCCAGCACGAACAGGAGGCCAGGTGATCGTGGGCCTTCCGGGCGAAGCGTTCCCGCTCCCGGGTGCTCATGAAGGAAAGCTTGATGGAGCGTTTCGCCCGAGCGATCATTCGGCTGCGGTGATGCCGTCGGGCGGCCCGCGCTTGCTTCGCCGAGGGCGTCGGCGGCTCTCCCGGCTTCGATTCCTCGCTCATCGGTCGAGGTCTCCCAATGCCTTACGAGCGCTCCTGATCCACCTGATCCATCGGCGGTACGGGGGTCGCCTCGGGCAAGACGACCTCGGCGATCGACCCGCGTTGCATGATCGCGTACCCCTTGCCGCCCCGGCTCGTGACGGGATACTTCGACGCCCGCAGCGATTGCACCGCCCCTCGGCTGGTGCGGACCTCCAGGCCGTCCCCCTTCGCCCCGGCCAGGGTGAAGCCGAGCACGCGGTCCTTCGCATCGAGCCGGATCGCGCTCACGCCCTTGGCCACCCCCGACACCACGTTCGCCTCATCGACCGGGAAGACCAGGATGCGGGCCGATCGCGTCACCAGGCAGACATTCTCCGACCCGTCCGACGCCTCGACCCCGATCACCGCGTCGTCGGGATAGCTCGCGTCGATCCTCACAATCCCGCGCCCCTTCTTGGTCGACACCGGGGCCACGTAGCTGAGCGAGAACCGCAACGTCTTGCCCCCGGCCGTCACCGCCACGCCGTACGGCGGCGGCGAAGTCTTGCCGTCACCGTTGCTTGGGCCGTGGCCGTCGCCGTTGCTGCTGCTGCCGGGCTGCAAGTCGGCGTCGAGATACCCCTGCCGGGCCTTGCCGTTCTTCGACGACGGGGCCCTGGGCGTCGGCACGCAGCGCGGGTCGTGGCAGACGACCCCCACAATCGCCTCGCGGTCCTCGAACGCAAACTGCCGCTGGATCGGCTCGCCATGGCCGGTGGTCAGGGCGATGTCGTTGACGCGGAGCGTGTACGCCACCCCCCGGGTCGTGAACAGCGTGAGCGTCTGCCGCGCCCGGCAGCGGAAGACCCAGCCCACCCGGTCCTCGTCCCGCACCCGGATGCTCGCCACGTCGGTGAACGACTTCTGCCGCTTCACCCAGCCGTCCCGGGTGACGATGACCCAGGCGTCCTCGTCGACGATGTAATCTTCCTCGCGGAACTCGACCGTCTCGACCGGCCCCTCGATCGCGGTCCGCCTCGCATCGCCGTATTTCCGGACGATCGCCTTCAATTCCTCCCGGATCAGGCCCCATCGGGCCGACTCGTCGGCCAGCAAGCTTTGCAGCTCGGCCGCCCGGGCGCGCCGATCCGCCAGCTCGTCGAGGATATCCTGGATCTCCAGCTTGCCCAGGCGATAGAGCTTCGTCTCCAAAACCGCGTCGGCCTGCAGCTCCGACAGGTCGAACCGCGAAATCAGCTTCGGCGCGGCGTCGGCCTTGCCGTCGCTGGCCCGGATGATGGCGATCGCCTCGTCCAGGTTGTTGAAGACGATCGCGAAGCCTTCCAGGATGTGAATCCGCCGCAAGACCGCGTCCAGCTCGTGCTGGAGCCGCCGCGTCACCACCTGCATCCGGAAGTCGAGGAAGTGGACCAAAATCGACTTCAAATCGAGCCGGGCCGGCACGGCCACCTCGGCCTCGGCCGCCGGTTGCAGGCAGGTCAGGTTGACGTTGAAGTTGTTCTGCAGCGGCGTGTTCTTGAACAGGTACGCGAGGGCCGCGTCGGCGTTCGCGCCGGGCTTCAGGTCCAGCACGATCCGGATGTCATCCGTGCTCAGGTCCTTCACGTTCGTCAGTTGCGGCACCTGCCCCCGGCCGATCAGGTCGCCGATCCTGAGCACCAGCGGGTCCTTCTCGACCCCGTACGGGATCGACGTGATGACGATCCGGTTCGGGTTCTCCGGGTCGGCCTCGTACGTCCCCCGCAGCTTGATCGTCCCCTGGCCGGTGGCGTAAATCTGCCGGATCTCGTCGCCGCTGTTCAAAATCACGCCGCCGGTCGGGAAGTCGGGCCCCTGGATGTGCCTGAGCAGCTTCTCGACCGGCACGTCCCGGTCCTTGTCGAGCAACGCGATCAGGGCGTTGCACACTTCCTTCAAATTGTGCGGCGGGATGTTCGTCGCCATGCCGACCGCGATGCCCGACGCCCCGTTGACCAGAAGGTTCGGGATCTGCGCGGGCAACACAATCGGCTCGTCGGCCGTCGAGGCGTAATTCGGCCGGAAATCGACCGTCCCGTCGCGCAGCTCGCTGAGCAGCTCGGTGGCGATCGGCATCAGGCGGCATTCGGTGTACCGCATCGCGGCCGGCGGGTCGCCGTCGATCGAGCCGAAGTTGCCGTACCCCTCGACCAGCGGATACCGCAGGCTGAACGGCTGGGCCATCCGCACCTGGGCGTCGTAGATCGACTGGTCGCCGTGCGGGTGATAGCTCTTCATCACCTCGCCCACGACCGCGGCACTCTTCACGTACCGGCTGTCGCTCGACACCCGCAGGTCGGCCCACATGGCGTACAGGATGCGCCGCTGGACCGGCTTCAGGCCGTCGCGGACGTCGGGCAGGGCCCGCGACGTGATCACGCTCAGGGCGTAATTCAGGTACCGTTCCCTGGTCGCCTCGGCCAGGGGAACCACCTCGATCACCTCGTCGCGCCCGGCTCCGTCGCCCTGGGCCCCTCGATTCGATTGCCGTTTTCGGGCCATATCCGCCTCGTGCTCAGACGATCGGGCACGCCCGGCCCGCTCAGTCCCTCCCTCAATCCGTACTCTACGATAATACGATCGGCCGACCAGTGCAATTAGGTTGAGTGTACAAAATTATCGTGTTCGCGTCGGGCGTCTCACAGAAGCGCCTGGCCCCGGTCCTACAATCCATCGGCCGAGCCCGGGTCGCCTCCTTGAATCTCGCGGTCGGAACCCTCCATGAAAGCCTTCGCCGACCTCTACACGTCGCTCGACGAGACGACAAAGACCACCGCCAAGGTCGAGGCCCTGGTCTCCTATTTCGCCCAGGCCGACCCGAGCGACGCCGCCTGGGCCGTCTCGTTCCTCATCGGCCGCAAGCCCCGCCAGGCCGTGCCGTCGAAGAAAATGCGCGAATGGGCCGCGGCCGAGGCGGGCATCCCCGACTGGCTCCTCGGCGAGTGTTACGACGCCGTCGGCGACGCCGCCGAGACGATCGCCCTCTTGCTCCCGCCCCCGGAATGCTCCAGCGACCGGCCCCTGGCCGACTGGATCGAGTCCGTCCTGCTCCCGCTCCGAAATCACGACGAGGCCACCCAGCGGCGCATCCTCCTCGACGCCTGGCGGGCGATGGACCATCCCCAGCGGTTCGTCTGGAACAAGCTCATCAGCGGGGCCTTCCGCGTCGGCGTTTCGACCCAACTGGTCACGCGAGCCCTGGCGAAGCTCGGCAAGCTCGAACCGGGGACCGTCGCCCACCGCCTGATGGGCGACTGGACCCCCTCGGCCGACTTCTTCCGATCCCTCCTCGACCCCGACTCCTCCGACTCCGACCTCAGCCGCCCTTATCCCTTTTGCCTCGCCCACCCGATCGACGAGGCAGGGCAGGGGGGGCCGGCCGGCCTCGGCGACCCGGCCGACTGGCAAGGCGAGTGGAAGTGGGACGGCATCCGCTGCCAGCTCATCCGGCGATCGGGCGAGACGTTCCTCTGGACCCGGGGCGAGGAACTCGTCACCGACCGCTACCCCGAGCTGGCTGGCCTCGGGCCGATGCTCCCCGACGGCTCGGTGATCGACGGCGAGATCCTCGTCTATCGCGACGGGGCCGTGCAGCCGTTCGCCCAGCTCCAGCGGCGGATCGGGCGCAAGACGGTCGGCAAGACGCTCCTGAACGACGTGCCGGTCGCCCTGTTCGCCTTCGACCTGCTCGAAGACGGCGGCGAGGACATCCGGTCGCTCCCGCTCCGCGAACGCCGCGCCCGGCTGGCCGACCGCGTCGCCGCGGCCAACGTCCCGAACCGCCTGATCCTCTCGCCGACGGTGCAAGGCGACTCCTGGGGCTCCCTGGCCGAGGCCCGCGCCGCCAGCCGCGACCGCCTGGCCGAGGGCCTCATGCTCAAGCGCCTCGACTCGATTTACCAGGTCGGCCGGGTCCGGGGCGACTGGTGGAAGTGGAAGATCGCGCCGATGACCGTCGACGCCGTGCTCACCTCCGCCCGCCGCGGCTCCGGCAAGCGGGCCAGCCTCTACACCGATTACACCTTCAGCGTCTGGGACGAATCCGAGCGGCTCGTCCCCTTCGCCCAGGCCTATTCGGGGCTGACCGACGAGGAGATCCGCCGCGTCGACGCCTGGATCCGACGCCACATGGTCGAGTCGTTCGGCCCGGTCCGCACCGTGACCCCCGAGCTCGTCTTCGAGCTGGCCTTCGAGGGGATCCAGCGCTCGACGCGGCACAAGTCCGGCATCGCCGTCCGGTTCCCCCGCATCCTCCGCTGGCGGACCGACAAACGCCCCGCAGACGCCGACCGCCTCGAAACCATCCGCGCCCTGCTGCCCCCCATCTCCTGACGCCGACCATCACCTCCCGGGTTGATCGCCCACCGTCGCGAGCTAAGATGATTTCCAAGCAGGGGCAAGGGCGATCCCCGAACCCGATCGCGTCCGATCGTTTCTGATCATCGACCGCGGCCCGGCCATCTCCAAGGCCCGCACTGTGCAATTGCTCGGTTCGCCGGGGGCGACCCCCCTGGAGAGCCGACCAACCAACCGTCCCTTGCCCTGCCCCTTGATCGTCGAACCCCGGCGCGTCGTGGTCCCCGGCAATTGGCCGGGAAGTGCCATGCTCCTCCGCTCTGCTCCGCCCCGCTCCGCGAGAGGGAAGTTCCCATGCCCCCGCGCAAGAAATCCTCACCGGGAAGCCGTCGAGGCGGCCGGCGTCCGTCGGATGGCCTGGTCGACCCGAGAGACGTCTTCGCCCCCGGCTCCGGCCGATCGGCGCCTCGCCCCAGCCGCAAGGCGATGCAGCTCTGCTCGCAGGTCCAGCGCACCGTCGAGCAGGTGATTCTCGGCGATCTCGACGACGAGGTGCTCCGCAACCTCTGCGTCCTGGCCGTCGAGCCGGCCCCCGACGAATCGCGATTGCTCGTGACGGTCGGCCCGTTCGCCTCGAACGTCGAGATCAATCCGATCCAGGTGATGGAGCACCTCGGCGCCGCCTCGGCCCACATCCGCACCGAGGTCGCCGCCGCCATCACCCGCCGCAAGGTGCCGACCCTGGTCTATCAGGTCGCCCAGCCCGGCCCGATCGACGCCCCCCCTCCCGGCTGACTCGACCCCGCGACGGACTGACGAACGCTGCCATCGGGCCGCGAGCGAGGGCCGGGGGCGTTTCGCTCGAACTCGACCCCGGCCCGCCGGTCACAATGCATTGCCCCTCGGGATCGATCAATGCCCGGCCTTGCCGGATCGATTGACGAGGTCGTCCGGCAGGGTGGCCTTCGGGGCCGTCGGGCCGGCCAGCGCATCGCGGCGGAACTTCGCGTGGAGCGATTCCCAGTCGATCACCAGTTTTCCGCCGCCGCTCTGGTGCTGGCTGGCCCACGAGGCCAGCAGGTCGAGGCAGGCGTGGTCGATGTAGGTCAGGTGCGTCAGGTCGACGTGCAGCTCCGCGTCGCGGGGCACGCGCTCCAGCTCGGCGGCAAGCCTCGGCAGCCGGATGAACGTGGCCGCCCCTTCGAGCGCGATCACGGCCTTCTTGCCCCCTTCGGTGACGTCAAGCTTCGTGTTCAGGTGCGAGAACGTGTACAGGAGCTTGATCCCCGAGAGGGCGATCCCGACGACCACCCCCGTCAGCAGATCCTCGACGACGATCGTCAGGACCGTCGCCGCGTAGATCAGCACCTCGCTGAGGCCGTACTGCCGCAGGCTCCGGATCGCCGCCAGGTCGACCAGCCGGTAGCCGATGTAGACGAGCATCGCCGCCAGGCTCGCCGTCGGGATCAGCCGCAGCAAGCCCGCCAGGCCGACCACGAACACCAGCAGCCACAACCCGTGCAAGATCGCCGACAGCCTCGTCTTCCCCCCGGCCTGGATGTTGGCCGAGCTGCGCACGATCACCCCCGTCATCGGCAACGCCCCGAGCAGGCCGCAGATCATGTTGCCCACCCCCTGCGCCGTCAGCTCCCGGTCGTATCGGGTCCGAGGCCCCTGGTGCATCTGGTCGACCGCCGTGGCGCAGAGCAACGTCTCGGCGCTGGCGATCGCGGCGATCACCAGGGCGCTGGACAGCAAGGCCGCCCACGGCGCATCGGCCAGGACCTCCCAGCGCGGCAGCGACACCCCCTCCAGCAGGTTCGTCGGCACCTCCACGTACAGCACCGGCAGCTTGAGGACCGTCGTCAGCGTGGTCACGACGACGATCGCCAGCAGCGTCGCCGGGACCACCTTCCATCGCCTCGGCGCCAGGCCGTCCCAGAGCACGATGATCAGGATCGTCAGCAGGCCGACCGCGCCGGCGATGTTATGGCTCTTCAGGTCCGCGAGCAGCTCCTCGAGCGATTCCAAGGCGGCCTGCTGGCTCTCGATCGCGTCGTATTCCCTCCCCTCGGCCAGGTCGCCGGCCGCGGCGGTCGCATCGCCGATCGCCTCGGCGACCGCCTCCTGCACGTGGTCCATCCGCGCCGGGTCGCCGTCCAGTGCTTCGAGCTGATGGAGGACCGGCTCGAGGGATTGCAGGTCCGCCACGATCGCCTGCTGCTCGTCGGCCAGCTCCCGCAGGGCGGCGATCTCGGCCTCGTGCAGCTCCGGCGGCTCGGCCTTCCACTCCTCCATCGTCAGGTGATTGGGCAGCCGCTCGGTGGTCTGCTGCTGGAGCCGGGCCTGCCTGCGGTGCAGCTCGCCGATCTCCCGCAGCTCCTGCGTCCGGAACGCCCGTTCCTCCTCCATGCCCAGGTCGGGCCAGACCATCCCCTTTTCGATGGCCTGGGGGATGGTCAGCAGGTTCTCGATCCCGCTCCCCTTGGGCGCGTCATCCACCATCACGTGGAACTGGCTGGCGAAGATCAGGATGCCGATCCCGGCCAGCATCCCCTTGATGACCGCCGGCGACACCGCCCGGAACCACTGGCCGAACCGCAACATCCCCGCCACCAACTGCACCGCCCCGGCGATCAGCACCAGGAGGCCGAGCATCTCCAGGCCGTGCTGCCGGATCGCGTCGTAGACGATCACCGTCAGCCCGGCCGCCGGCCCGCTCACCTGCAAGGGCGACCCGGCCAGCGTGCCGACGACCAGGCCCCCCACGATCCCCGTGATCAGGCCCGACGCCACCGGCGCCCCCGACGCGATCGCGATCCCCATGCACAGCGGCAAGGCCACCAGGAAGACCACCACCGACGCCAGCAGGTCGCTCCCGAGCGTCTCCCAACGCTTCGGGGCCGATCGCGGAGGCGGGGGCGAATCAGGCGAGCGCGATGAATTCGATTGGCTCATGGGGTCTCAGTCTCGATCTCGGCGCAAACTCACAGGACCACGCGTCCCCGCGTTTCCGTCTTGCTCGTCCTCCCCCGGCCGGGAATCACCGGGCCCGGCCGGCCCCGGCCGGCAATCGCCCGGGGGGACGAAGGTCCGTGTGTCAATCACGACCCGAACATCCGCAGTGCCGGGCCTCGATCCTCGCAAGAACCCCCGATGCAAACAAGGCTTTATTCGAATCGCCCCGGCGCGTTTCGCCCCCGTTCGATCCGGGGGCGAAACGCGGGGCGATGGGCCCGCCCCCGGTTCGAGGACGCCCCGCCTCGGTCTCGCCCGTCCTGCTGTCCAATGAACATTCGTCGCGACTTCGACGCTCGCCGCCCGGTCGGCCGGCGAGATCCGCCGCCCGCGCCCCCGAGGGTCAGCGGCCATCGCCGGGCCCGAATCGGCGCAACCCAATCGACGTGATCGCCCGGTCTGACGTACAATGGTTCATTGAGATCGGGGCGCCCCGATCTCAACAAATCGCTCGACCCCCGGCTCACGTCCCCTCGCCTCTCGTTCGTCCCGGTGTGAGTGTGAGCGTCGATCGAGCCTCGCGGACCCACCGGAGGGAGGATAGATCCATGCGACGGCTCCTCATCCTGCCGTTCTGCCTGCTGATGGTCGGGTCGGCCTCGGCGCAGAGTTTCGCCCCGCCGCAGTCGAGGGCCGCCGAGCCTCCCCCGCAGCAGGCCCGCGTCGCCCCCTTCGCGACGCGAGACGGCAACCCGATGGAACTGAACACCGGGCTCCTGAACACCGGGATGCCCGTCCCCGCCCCCGCCGGGGCGATGGCCGACGCCGCCGAGGTCCCCGGCCTGATCTCGGCCCGGGTCCCCACCGCCGGGGCCCTGGTCACGGTCCCCCCGTCGGCCGTCGCCTCCGGCGTCCGACTCTACACCTACACCAATCCCCGGGGCGGCCTCGAATCGGTCGCCTACGACCCCTCGACCGGCGCGACGATCGTCTACGACCAGACCGTCTCCTACAGCCTCCAGAATCGGATGCTCCGGGCCGGACAGGGGGCGACCCCCCGGATCGGATCGAGCGCCGCCGACGGCATCGTCAACAACCCGAGCTTCAGCCTCCAGCCCGGCCGCGCCGACCCCCAGAGCGGGATCCCGCTGCTCAACCAGGCGTTCCCCTCCTATAACTCCCGGTCGAACCTCGGCCTGGGCAGCACCCCGACCTACGGCACCCCCTCGTCCTTCTCCGGCACGCCCATGAACGCCCTCGGCCTCGGTTCCGGCTCGGCCGCCTCGGCCTTCTCCGGCACGCCGATGAACACCCTCGGCGGCGGCGGCGGCCCGATCTCCTCCCCATTCTCCGGCACCCCGATGGGGACCATCGGCAGCACCCCCTTCGGCGGCTCGACCGGCGGCGGGAGTTCGCTGGGCGGCGGCGGGTCGCTCGGCGGCGGGTCGCTCGGCGGTGGCTCGCTCGGCGGCGGGTCGCTCGGCGGCGGTTCCCTGGGCGGCAACCCCTGAGCGAGCGCCGGGCCAGAACGGTCGGACCCGAGAGCGCCCGCCCATCGGATCGCCAGAACCTCTCGATCGGCCCATCGGTGACGCGGCGATCGGCCCGCGTCGAGCGGCCTCGATGGCCCCGCCGGGCGATTCCAGGCAACCCGACGCCTTGCCCGCGGCGGCCCATTGCTGCTTCCACCCTCAACCGAGGCGATGCGTCGTTTCCCGGGAGGCCCGGTGGCTCGCCAACCGGGGTCGCGGAGCGACGGGAGACCTCAGCGCGGCCCCCCGCGGCCTCGTGCGGCTGCGCCGCCCCGATTGGCGAGCAATCGGGGCCACCCGGGACGCGACCATCGAGGGTGGAAGCGGTGCAACGGTGCGTCTCGCGGGCGATCTCGTCATTGGAGCATACGCGAAGCGGGACTCGTCCTCGGATGGATTCGATGCGCGTCGGTCATTGGCGCAACCGGGAGGTCCTCCCGAGGGAGCCGGGGACATCCCATCTTGCCCGAAACACCGCAGATCACCCCAAGGGTAAGGCCGCCGGGCACGCGATCTGCACGAGTCCAGATCCCCCAGGCCAGCCAGACCGTCCGGCCGGCCTCGCTCGAAAAACCCCCGAGAATCCCGCAACCGCGATTCGGAGCCTGATTCGGCCAGACTTCCGGGGCGAATCGATCTTGCGAGACCGGACAATTCGACCGATTTTCCGGAACTTTAGCAAAATCACTGGATCACCCAAACTCTAGAAGTTATATACTGGAGCAGACCTCGGCTCCGGGTCGCGGCGGTTTGGCTCCGGGTCGAAGGTAGTCGAGTCAGGTTTCTGATCAACACGAGGAGCGCGCAGCAAATGTCCTTCCGAACCATCCTGGGTGCCGCGGCCGCGGCCGCCCTTGTTGCTTCGTCGGCCCACGCCCAGTCGAAGCAGATGCCAACCCCGCAGGCCCCCGGCAAGGCGGCCCCGGCCGCTCAGGCTCCGGTGGCTCCCTCCAAGGTCGCCCCCGCCCCCGCCCCCGCGCCGCAGGCTCCTGCCAAGGCCGCTCCGGCCCCGCAGGCCCCGTCGAAGGTCGCCCCGGCCCCGGCCCCCGCCCCGCAGGCTCCTGCGAAGGCTGCCCCGGCCCCGGCCCCGCAAGCTCCTTCGAAGGTCGCCCCGGCCCCGGCCCCGGCACCGCAGGCCCCGGCCAAGGCCGCTCCTGCCCCGGCCCCCGCGCCGCAGGCTCCTGCCAAGGCCGCTCCGGCCCCGCAGGCCCCGTCGAAGGTCGCCCCGGCCCCGGCCCCCGCCCCGCAGGCTCCTGCGAAGGCTGCCCCGGCCCCGGCCCCGCAAGCTCCTTCGAAGGTCGCCCCGGCGCCTGCCCCGGCCCCGCAGGCCCCGGCCAAGGCCGCTCCTGCCCCGGCCCCTCAGGCCCCGGCGAAGGCCGCTCCGGCTCCTGCCCCGGCCCCTCAGGCCCCGGCCAAGGTCGCCCCGGCCCCGGCTCCCGCCCCGCAGGCCCCGGCCAAGGCGAGCGGCCAGTACTGAGTGGCCCACCCGGTCATTCCGGCAACACTCCGCTCCATCGTCTCGATGCGCCCAGTCCTGGAGATGCGATCTCCGGGGCCTGGGCGTTTCTCGTTGCGCGTCCCTCGGCCGATCGGGTGACGCGACGGCGGTCAGCGCCGTATCATGGCCGGTCATCGAGTTCGCTCAAACCCGCATTCTTGACCGCGTTGGATCGCGAGAGTGACCTTCGCCCCGCTCTCGCGGACTCGGAGCGCCCCCCATGAGACGAGTCGTCGTCACCGTGATCGGTTGCCTGCTGTTCGCCGCACCCATCCCGGCCGCCCCGACCTCGCCCGATCCCTCCCGGCCGCACGTCGTCCTGATCCTGCTCGACGACCTCGGGTTCGGCGACCTCGGCTGCTACAACCCCGGGGCGAAGACCGTCACCCCCCGCATCGACCGCCTCGCCGCCGAGGGCCTCCGCTTCACCGACGCCCACGCCCCCGGCTCCGTCTGCGTCCCCTCCCGATACGGACTGCTCACCGGCCGAGACCCCTGGCGCGCCGACCTCGACTGGCAGGATCGGGCGATCATCGAGCCCGGCCGCCCGACCCTCCCCTCCCTGCTCCGCGACGCCGGCTACGCCACCGCCATGGTCGGCAAGTGGCACCAGGGGTTCGACGGCGGCATCGACTTCTCCTACGACCGCCCCCTGGCCGGCGGCCCCGTCGATCGCGGCTTCGACACCTTCTTCGGCATGCACGCCTCGCTCGACATCCCGCCCTATTTCTACATCGACGGCGCCTTCCCCGTCGCGGCCCCGACCCTCGCCATCGACGACCACTTCAGCCCCGCCCCCTGGTCCCGCATCCAGGGGGCCTTCTGGCGGGCCGGCCCCATCGCCCCCGGCTTCGTCATGGAGGAGGTCCTCCCCCGCTTCACCGACGAGGCGGTCGCCGCCCTCGACCGCCTCGCCGCCGACCAGCCCGACGACCCGAGCTTCCTCTACCTCGCCCTGACCGCCCCCCACACCCCCTGGCTCCCCGACGCCCGCTTCCTCGAACTCGGCGAGGCCGGTCTCTACGGCGCCTTCGTCGCCCACGCCGACCACGAGGTCGGCCGGGTCCTCGACGCGATCGACCGCCTCGGCCGCCGCGACGACACCCTGGTCATCCTCGCCAGCGACAACGGCCCGGTCTGGAACCCGGCCGACATCGACCGCACCGGCCACCGCGCCGCCGGCCCCTTCCGCGGCATGAAGGGCGACGCCTGGGAAGGCGGCCACCGCGTCCCCTTCCTCGTCCGATGGCCCGGCCAGGCCCCCGAGGGCCGCACCACCGACGCCCTGCTCAGCTTCACCGACCTCCTCGCCACCCTCGCCGCCCTCGTCGGCCGCGACCTCCCCGACGACGCCGCCGAAGACAGCCTCAACCTCCTCCCCGTCTGGCGCGGCCAAACCCCCGACGGCCCCCTCCGCGACACCCTCGTCACCCAGTCCTCCTCCGGCGTCCTCTCCGTCCGCCGCGGCCCCTGGAAGCTCATCCCCACCCTCGGCAGCGCCGGCTTCTCCACCCCCCGCCGCCTCGACCCCGAGCCCAACGGCCCCACCGGCCAGCTCTACCACCTCGCCTCCGACCCCTCCGAGCACCACAACCGCTTCGCCGACCACCCCGACATCGTCGCCGACCTGACCGCCTTGCTCGACCACCTCCGCGACTCCGGCCGCTCCCGGCCTTGATTTTGTGTGACTGGACCTCGGATTTCTCCCGATCTTATCACTGGGGCGTCGTCCCTCGTGGAGCGGGCTCCCAGGCTCCGCCGCCGGCAACGAACGCCTCCCCCCGCCCGGCGTGCGCCCCGATCCCCGGAACGGCAACCGACGCTCCTCGACCCTGGCATCGATTCAGAGACAATCCCGAAACGAACCGAGTCTCGATGACGCAACTCCTGGCTCCGCAACCACAAACACCTCATTTTCTCCGGCGCACCGGGGCGCACCAGGCCCCGCCCGGCCTGCGCACCGGCTCGACCTGCGTCCCGATGTTCGGCCTCGGCTCCCGGGCGGTCATCGGGGAGCCTTCGCCGTTGTCCGCCCCCCCCGCGATTTCCCGAAACGAATCGACGCCTCCTGACGCAACCCCTGATTCCGCAAGGACAAACCCTCGATTTCCTCCTGCTCGAATTGGCGCACCAAGCCGCGCCCGACCGGCGCACCGGGCGCCGGAGCGGACCATCGACCGTCTCGGCTCCCGCACTCGTCCCGACCGGCTTCATGGCGCCGGATCGACCCCTCGCCGCGATTTCCCCAAACGAACGGGGCCTTGATGACGTAACCTTGAATGGGGTAAGCAGAAACCGAAGGAGTCGCCCCGTCTGATCCGGCGCACCGAACCGCGCACCCCGGGCGCACCGGCCCCGGTGGCCCCGGATTCTGGTTGTCGCCGACGCCGCAGCCGATATGATGACATGACCGACCAGAGAATGGACCCGCACCCACCTCGACGCCACAAACGCCCATGATTGCCCGGATGGTTCTGGCCCTGATGACCGTCGCCCCTCCCGTCGCCGCCGACGAGGCGACGGAGGCACGCACCGTGACCCTGACCGGGACGGTCCTCCGCCTGACCGACGCCATCGAGCCGCTCGGCGTGACCACTCCCCAGGGGCCGATCGCCGATCAGGTCGTCTTGCGGGGCGAGGACGGCTCCCTCCTGCCCTTGCTCTACAACGTCGGCAGCCGGGCCTTCTTCGAGGACGACCGGCTCCGCGACCGGTCGGCCGAGCTGGTCGCCCGCCGGATCGAGGGGCTCCCGTACCTCCAGGTCCTCTCGGCGAAGATCGCCGACGACTCGGGCGACCTGCGCACGCCCGAATATTACTGCGACATCTGCACCATCAGCGTCCGATTCGATCAGCCTTGCCCCTGCTGCCAGGCGCCGATGGAGCTCCGGTTCAAGCCCGAGGATTGAGCGGCCGCCCGTTCGGCCGGCCCTCCGGCCGAACCAGGAAGGACGCACGGGCCTGCGGCGATGGTCGCCGCGCCCGGATTCCGAAATCCCGACGTCCCCCAGGCGAATTGCTCTTCGTTCCGTCCCGACCCGATTCGATGCGACTTGCCCTTGGAGTCCCTCCCCACCGTTGGCGCAAACCGCCAAGGATCGTCCGATGATGAGCGGTGGTAGCCTGTTACTGATCGCGGCGGCCAGCGTGGCGGTGTTCACCACCCTGGCCTCGTGGCTCTTCCTCGTCCTGATGACCCGCCGGAGCCGTCGTCGGCACCTGCCCGACCACACCCCGCCGGTCTCCATCTACAAGCCGCTGAAGGGGCTCGACGAGGGGCTCGAAGACAATCTCCGCAGCTTCTTCCGGCTCGATTACCCGACCTATCAGCTCCTCTTCTGCGTGGCCGATCCCCAGGACCCGGCCATCGACGTCGTCCGCCGCCTCCTGGCCGAGTTCCCCCGCCACGACGCCGAGCTGATCATCGGCTGCTCCGTCTTCGGCCTCAACCCGAAGGTCGAGAGCCTGGCCATGATGGACCGCGTCCGCCGCCACGACGTCATCCTCATCTCCGATTCGAACGTCCGCGTCCGCCCCGACTACCTCCGCGAGACCGCCTGCTACCTGGCCGAGCCGGGCGTCGGCCTGGTCACGAACCTGTTCACCGGGGTCGGCGAACGCTCCTTCGGCGCCGCATTGGAGAACCTCCAGCTCAACGGCTTCGTCGCCGGCAACGTCGCCTGGGGCAACGCCATGGGCCTGACCTGCGTCGTCGGCAAGTCGATGCTCCTGCCCGTCCGGGTCCTGGAGGCGATCGGCGGCTTCGCCGCGGTCCGCAACCTGCTGGCCGAGGACCAGGCCATCGGCATGCGCGTCCGACGCGCCGGCTACACGATCCGCCTGAGCCACCACGTCATCGAGAACGTCAACCGCTCCCGGAGCCTCCGCTGGTTCCTGAACCGCCACTCCCGCTGGTTCAAGATCCGCCGCCAGATGGCCGGCCCCCTGTTCGTGATCGAGCCCCTGGCGAATCTCTCGACCATCGCCCTCGCCTGGGCCTTCTCCGACGTCTCCGGCATCGCCTGGGGCGGCCTGCTGGCCCTGATCAGCCTCGGCATCCTCCGCGACGCGGCGCAATCGAAGCTGCTCCGCGGCCACACCCCGAGCCTCAAGACCCTGGCCCTGAGCCCGATCAAGGACCTGTTCCTGATGCCGATCTGGTTCGACGCCCTGATCAACCCCCGGGTCATCTGGCGCGGCAACCGCCTGATCGTCGGCCGCTACACCCGGCTCCGCCTCGCCCGCGTCCCCCGCAACGTCCACGTCCGCGTCCGGAACATCCGCCGCCTCCGCGCCCGCGGCTGATGCCCTGACCCGGCTTCCCGCCCGGCCTCGCTCCGGGCGCCTCCCCGTTCGTCCCCCTTTGACCGTCCCCACCAAAGGAGACACACCCGACCATGAGTGGCCCGATCGTCCGCAAATACGGCTTCCCGAACTTCGATAAGATCTTCGGCGAAAAGCCCATTCTCCACGGGGTTGACGACGATCCCAAACCCGAAGCCTCTCAGGAGCAGCCTTCGGCCGACACCTCCTCGGCCAAAACCGAAACGCCCGCCGACGGGTCGGCCGAGCCGAGGCGCCAGCCCTCCTCCTGAGCCGGGGCATCGGCCGCCCGCGCGATCCGGCCAATCGGCTCAACCCGGCCGGGCCTGCCTGCCGAAGAGGGAATGAGGTAACGGGTCCATCGCTCGCCTCGACATGCGGACCCGCGACCCGTTCCCCTTCCGCGCCCCGTACGTTCCGCCGCGGCAGGCTCGACCGGCAGGAGGCGTCGATGAACCGGGAGACCGGCCCCGAGTTGACCTGGGACGAGGCCCGACAGGCCCTCGTGGCGATGTCGAGGCCGGACAACCGGACGAACGTCGCCTGCATCGCCCGCGAATACGCCCTGATTGCCTTCGCCCTGGTTTCCGGGGCCGTCGCCCTCTCGGCCTGGTCCGACGGCCGCCTGCCCTCGATCGTCTTCGCGCCGATCGCCGCTGCCGTAGCCTTCCTCGTCGCCGTCGGCCAGCACCGGCTCTCGGGGCTGGCGCACGAGGCGAGCCACTTCGTCCTGTTTCGCAACCGCCTGGCCAACGAGCTGGTTTCCGACCTGTTCCTGCTGTTTCCCCTGGTCGCCCTGACCCAACGCTACCGGGCCGCCCACTGGAGTCATCACCTTTACGTCAACGATCCCGACCGCGACGCCGACCTGATCCGCCTGAACCATCCCGAACCGCACCGCTTCCCGATCCCTCCCCGGGCCTTCTGGAATCGCTACGTCCTGCGGGCCTGCTGGCCCCCCGCGATCCTCCGCTACCTGTTCGGCCGCGCCCGGGCCGCGAACCTGGCCGCCCCGGAAGGGGCAGGGGTCCCCTCGGCCGCCTACCGGGTCGGCGTGGCCAGGCGACTGCGAGGGGCCTACTGGTTGCTGGTATTTTCGGGTGTTCATGTTTCGGGGGACTGGCCGGTCTTCTTCCTGTTCTGGGTGCTCCCGCTGCTGACGTTCTACCCCATGCTGATGCAGCTCCGCGAGATCGCCCATCATGCCAACGCCCCCGACGCGGGGGACCTGACCAATTCTCGCGTCTTCCGGGTGCATCCGGTGTTGCGATTCTGCGTCTTCCCGTATGGGCAGGACTTCCACCTGACGCATCATCTGTTCATGAGCGTGCCCCACTTCCGCATCGCCGAGGCCGACCGGTTGCTTCGCCGCTGGCCGCCGTACCGGGATCGGGTGGTGGTCTGCCGGGGGTACTTCTTCCGACGCGGGGGGACCGGGGGGCCGTCGCTGCTGGAGTTGCTCTCCCGACCGGCCCCGCAAACCTCCGGACGATGGCCGACGCTCGGGCCGGTCCCGCCCCCGCCGCTGACGCCCTCGGAATCCTGGCGCGAGGCCGCCTGAGTTCTCCTGTCCTTGCCGGGGAGGCCGACCCAATGACCACGATCCGGGCCGCCGTCGTGCAGGCCGCGCCGGTGGGCTTCGACCGCGACCGCTCGATCGACCGCCTCCGAACCCTGGCCGTCGAGGCCGCGGCGAGCGGGGCGACCCTGATCGTCTTCCCCGAGGCGTTCGTGCCGGGCTACCCCCGCGGGCTCGACTTCGGCGCCCGGGTCGGCTGGCGGACGCCTGAGGGCCGCGAGTGGTTCCGCCGCTACTGGGAGGCGTCGGTCGAGGTCCCCGGCCCCGCCGCGACCGCCATCGGCGAGGCCGCCCGGCTCGCATCGGCCCACCTGGTCGTCGGGGTCGTCGAGCGCGACGGGGGCACCCTCTACTGCACCGTCCTGTTCTTCGGGCCGGATGGGCGCCTGCTCGGCAAGCACCGCAAGCTGATGCCGACCGGCTCCGAACGGCTCGTCTGGGGCTTCGGCGACGGCTCGACCCTGCCCGTGATCGACACCCCGATCGGACGGCTGGGGGCGGCGATCTGCTGGGAGAATTACATGCCCCTGTTGCGCATGCATCTCTATGCGCAAGGCGTTCAGCTCTACATCGCCCCCACGGCCGACGGCCGCGACACCTGGCTGCCCACCATGCGGCACGTCGCGCTCGAAGGGCGGTGCTTCGTCCTCTCCTGCAACCAGTTCGCCCGGCGCTTCGACTACCCGCCGGACTATCCGATCGAGGGGTTCGACGAGCCCGAGGCGGTCGTCTCCCGGGGCGGTTCCTGCATCATCGACCCGCTGGGCCGGGTCCTCGCCGGGCCCGACTTCGACGGCCCGTGCATCCTCGCCGCCGACCTGGATCTGACCCTCATCCCCCGCGCCAAGTATGATTTCGACGCGGTCGGCCACTACGCCCGGCCTGATGTGTTCCGCCTGCTCGTGGATACGAGGCCCAAGCCCCCCGTCGCCCCGGCCGAGCTGGGCGAATTCACTCCCTCCCCGCCGCTTGAGGAAGGCCCGGGCGGCACGAGCTGACGGCGGGTCGACGCCTGCCCAGCCTTTTCGCCATCGAGGTCCCTTCGTAGACTGGAATCCTCGGGCCTGCTCCCTCGACTCCAAGGACCGACACCATGCCCGGCATCTTCCCCGGCGTCGACCCGTATATTGAAGCCCAGGGCCGGTGGCCCGATTTTCATGCAAGCTTCATCACCTATTTGCGTGATGCGTTATTCGATCGGCTCCCGCAGAATTACGAAGCCGCCATCGAGGAGCAATTCCGCCTCTACGAATCCGACGACGAGCCGGGGCTGCTCGCCCGGCCCGATGTCGCCGTCCTCCGGGCGGGGAAGCTTCGCGGGGAGGGAGGTGGGGTCGCCGTGGTGGAGCGAGTCGAGCCGGTGCATGTGCCGATCGCGGCGGTCGAGCGCGAGGATTATCGGCACACCTGGATCGAGATCAAGACGCTCCCGGAGCGGTCCCTGGTGGCTGTGGTCGAGCTGCTCTCGCCGACGAACAAATACGGCCACGGCCGGAACGATTACCTGCGCAAGCGGAGGTCGTATCTGGGGCAGGCCGTCCACCTGATCGAGCTGGATTTCCTGCTCGCCGGGCACCGGATGCCGATGGGGGCCCCGATGCCGCCGGGCGATTGCCTCGCGGTGGTCGCCCGGGCGGAGCGGAGGCCCGACGCCGAGGTCTATGCCTGGTCGATCCGGCGCGCCTTGCCGCCGATCCCGATCCCCCTCCGGGCGCCCGACCCCGATGTCCGGCTCGAACTGGCGTCCGTTTATGCGACCGCGTATGATCGGGGGCGTTATGCCCGTCGCCTCGACTACTCGGCCTCGCTCGCGCTTCCCCTGGCCGATCCCGATCAGCAATGGGCCGCCGATCTCATCGCCGCCGCGACCAAACGATGACGATGCCATGAACAATCATTTGATACACAATGCCGTCATTCTCTCACTTGCCGCCTTCTGTGGCTCCCTGTCGGCTTCCGCCGAGGACGTGCCCTTCGCGGTCGAGGTGGTCGATGCCGAGACGGGCAGGGGGGTGCCGCTGGTCGAGCTGAAAACGGTCCACCAGATGCGGTTCTACACCGATAGCGCGGGGATCGCGGTCATCGATGCGCCGGAGCTGGTCGGGATCGAAACCTACTTCTGGGTGTCGGGTCACGGATACGAGTACCCGAGCGACGGGTTCGGCTACCGGGGCGTCCGGTTGCGGGTCAAACCCGGGGAGGTTGCCCGGGTTGAGCTGCCACGGGTGAACATCGCCGAGCGCCTCTATCGGATCACCGGGGGCGGGATCTACGCGGAGAGTGCTCGGATCGGTCGGGAAGCGCCGATCGAGGAACCGCTGGTCAACGGCCTGGTGTTCGGGCAGGACAGCGTGTTCACGATCCCCTACCGGGGGAGACTCTGGTGGTTCTGGGGAGACACGAGCCGACCGGGCTATCCGCTCGGCAATTTTCATATGTCGGGGGCGACCTCCGAACTCCCGGGCCGGGGAAATCTTGATCCGAATGTCGGGATCAATCTCGATTATTTCGTCGATGAGAACGGGTTTTCCCGGCCGATGGCCAAAATGCCGGGCGACGGGCCGACCTGGCTCTCCGGCTTCGCCGTCCTGCCGGACGAGGGCGGGCGCGAGCGGCTCTACGCCGGTTATGCCAAGATCAGGCCGCCGCTGACGACCTACGAGCGTGGCATTTGCCGGTTCGACGACGACACGGAACACTTCGCACGGGTCGCGGTCTTCCCCGATCCCGAGGGGCTGGCCCCGAATGGTCATGCCATCCCGATTGAAGACGGCAACGGCACCACCTTCCTGCACTTCGCGACCCCGTATCCCCTGGTCCGGGTCGAAGCGAGCCCGGAAGCCCTAACCGATTCGTCGCGTTATGAAGCGTTCACCTGTCTGGAAGGCGATGGGGAGACCCCTCGCGTGGAACGGGACGACGAGGGGCGGCCGGTCTATCGCTGGCGGGCCGGCGTGGCGGTCCTGGGGCCGAAGGAGCAGGCGGATCTGATCACGGCCGGGACGCTGGCCGAGGGGGAGGGGCTGCTCAACCTCCGCGACATCGAGACGGGCGAACCCGTCTTCGCCCATGCCGGGACCGTCGCGCCGAACGCCCATCGGGGGCGATGGGTCATGATCACCACCCAGCTCTTCGGCCGGTCGGTGCTCGGGGAAGTCTGGTATGCCGAGGCCGATTCACCCCTCGGCCCCTGGGCCTTCGCCCGGCGCATCGTGACGCACGACACCTACAGCTTCTACAACCCGATGCACCATCGCGCCTTCGACGCCGACGAGGGCCGGACCCTCTTCTTCGAGGGGACGTATACCGAGCTGTTTTCAGGGGCCAAGCAAACAACACCCCGGTATGACTACAATCAGATCATGTACCGCCTCGATCTGGGCGACCCTCGCCTGAACCTGCCGGTCGCGTTCTACCGCGTTTCGGACGACCAGGGTCAGGAACGGCTCCGGCCGATCGAGGGGCTCGGCGACCGGCCGGCCGAAGGGGCGGTGGCCTTCTTCGCGCTCGATCGGCCGGGAGAAGGGACCGTCCCGGTCGTCGAGGTGGAGGGGGACGAGGGCGTCACCCTGCACGTCGGCGCTGACATCGAGGGGACACCAAGCTTTCACGCCTTGCCGGTCGACGCGGACGACCCGCCCCCCGGGACGGCGCCTTTGTTCGCAGCGCGAGACGATCAAGGAAACACCCGCTTCCATGCCGGGGATGACACGTTGCCCGACGGCTGGGAACGCCGGGGCGAGCCGATCTGCCGGGTCTGGCTCCGTCCGGGGCCGGAGCGGCAGCCGTTGTTCCCGTAAGGAAGGTCAATGCGGTGCCCCGGCGGGTTCCACCTCGTGAGAACCCGCCGGGAGTGGCCTTCAGGTCATTCCTCTGACGCAAGGAACGAGGCGGGGAGCAGGTTACGCACGGCCTCAACGATGATCGCCTCGGCGCCGTTGGCGAATCGGGTCGGCTGGCCGTAAAAGATCATCGAGCTGTCGGCCTCGTAGCCCCCCTCGTCGAGGACGCGGTCGGACGGAATGTAGCACGGGGCATCATTGCTGTACGCGTTGATCCAGAGCCGATCGGGGTCGGCCACGTGGCGGAGGTGCAGGGCGTAATCGACCACGACCTCGCCGGCGAGGAAGACCATCGCCAAATCGTCGCCGAAGGCCCAGACCTGCACCGGATAGCCTTCGAGGGCCTCGGGCAGCGCCTCGCCGCGGTCGAGCCGCTCGAGCATCGTCCGGGCGTGCAAGCCTTCCTGGTTGGTCTGCCCGGCCCGACCTTGCCAGTCCTCACGCGAGGGCAGGGGGGCGAAGGACAGGTCCACGCGGCTCAATTGAGCATGTGAGATGCCGCCGAGCGGAGTCATCGGGCCGTCGAGCACCTCGGCGACCGCCCGGGCGATGGCCTCGCCGTGCTGGCGGGCCTGCGAGCGTTCGCCGCGCGGCTCGGGGTTGGCGTCGGCCCCGCAGCCGATGGCGATCAGGGCGATCGCGCCGGGCACGTCGCGCTCGATCGCTTCCTGGGCGTCGCCGGCCCAGTCGCCGCAAATCCGGTTGAACTCGCCGGTCAGGGTGGTGCAGTGGCAGGCGTACGAGGCGAGCACGGCGCGGGTCGCGCCGTCGGGGCCGGTCACGCGGAGGACGGGAAGCGAGTGGTCGGTCGGGCCGTCGGGGTTCACGCCGAAGCCGACCCACTTGCCGTCGCGGAGCACCCGGCGATTGGCCGCGAAATCGGCCGATCCGACCCCCCACTCCAGCCGTCCCGGCTGGCGGTCGGCCAGGGCTTCGAGCGCGACGGCCGTCAGGTGGTCGGTGAGGGTCCGGGTGTACTGGTCGATGTGGTCCTGCTCGGTTTCGTTCGGGAACTCGGGGAAGAGGAACGGGGCGACGTCGGTCAGGGCCGGGGCGGTGTGGGTGTGCGAGGCGGAAATCGCCAGGCGATCGCGGGCCACTCCCGAGCGGTCGGCCAGGCGTCGGGCGACCTCGTTCGTCATCCGGTCGGGGATGCCCAGGTTATCGACCGTGATCAAGACGGCCGGGCCGTCCCCCTCGTCGCCGCCGATGGCCAGCGCCTTGGCCCAGAGCGGTTGCTCGACCCCTTCCGATTCGGTCGTCCGGTTGCCGTAGCCGGTCAGGCGGACGGGGCCTTCGGGGGTGATCTCGACCCGGGCGACGCCGACCGGGATCTCAGGGGCCTTCTGCGGGATCATGGCGGGCATCGCCAGGGTCAGTGCGACGAGCAAGGGGGGGAGGATCATGGGCGGGTTCCTCGATTCCGGGATTTTGGAGACGGGCCTTGCGCAGGCCTGCACCATACCCGGAACGAGGGAGTCAGGGCTACGCGCCGGCCCGGCAAATCCTCGCCCTCACCTCATCCGTTCCTCGCGGACAGGAAGCAGGAGCCGGTCTTCGACTCTCGCCCCCGCTCGCGGGGGAGAGGGTGGCCGTCAGGCCGGGTGAGGGCTTGCGGGTTCGGACGACACGCTGTGAGTCTTTGACGAGGGCCCCTCACCCCGGCCCTCTCCCCACCCGTGGGGAGAGGGGGGCAGACACCTCGCTCGATCCTCGCCTCATTCGCACGAGCGAACGGTTTCCAACCATCTTCCGCCGGCCTCTTGCCTACTGCCCTGGGTGGCCGTCAGGCCGGGTGAGAGGGTGATCCGCTCGCGGATCGGAGCATGGTCGCGGGAGGACGTCTCAGCGTTCGGAGAGCGCGGCGAAGGCGTCGCGCTCGAAGGGGTCGAGGTCCTCGACGGTCAGGCCGAGTTCCAGGGCCCGGGCGAACGATTCGAGGGCGGCGTCGGGGTCGCCGGCCCGGTCGAGGACCCGGGCGAGGTGGAAGCGGTAGAGGGCGCTGTTGGGCCGTTCGCGGATCACCTCGTCCAGCGTCGACCGGGCCTCGTCGAGCCGATCGAGCCGGAGCAGGATGACGGCGCGGGTGTCGAGCAGTTCGGGGGCCCGCACGTCGAGGGTCGCCAGGGCGCGGTCGATCAGCTCGAGCCCCTCGGCGGGCTGCTCGGCGTATTCGCTCAACGCCCAGGCGAGGTTGTTCAGATAAACAATATTGTCCGGCTCGCTCTGGAGCAGCTCGCGGTAGATGCGGATCTCGTCGTCGAAGCGCCCCGGGTCGACCCGTCCCTGGAAGTGGCGGAGCATCGCCAGGACGGCCTTGATGGCGGGCAGGTCGTGCTTCGCGGCGGCCTCTTCGATCAGGTCCGAGGCGCGGGCCATCAGCTCCGGGTCGGCCTTCGAGCGATCGACGACCGTCAAGACGCCCCGGACCGCCTGCAAGGCGGCCACGGCGTCGCCGGACTGGATGGCCGGCTCGGCCAGTTCGAGGGCCTCGGGGAAGATCTCCCGGGTGGCGAACCACTGGGCGGGCATCCAGGAGAGGGTCGGGAAGCGCCCGGCCAGATCCCGACCCACCCGCTCGGTCGGTTCCAAGGTCGAGTCGCCCAGTTGCACCAGGCGGCGGAAGGTGGCGGCGGCCGTGTCGAGGGTGTTGGGATCGGGGTCGGAGTCCTCGACGGCCTCGAAGTAGGCACGTGCCAGCTCCTCGGCGACGGTGCCGGCCTCGGCCCGGGCCTCGACGAGCAGCAGGTCCAGCTCGGTCAGCTCGCTCGGTTCGGCCGAGAGGTTCCGCAGGCGATCGAGCTGGCGGTCGGCCTCGTCGAGCTGACCGGCCGCGATCAGGGCGCGGGTGTAGAGGGCCACGGCGGCGGGGTTCGTGCCGCTGATGGCGGTCACGGCGGCGACCTCGGCGGCGCGATCGGGCCGGTCGACCTGGAGCAGGAGCCGGGCGAGCGACTCGCGGGCGGCGGCGGCCATCGGGTCGCCGGCCGGCTGGTCGGCGATCAGGGCTTCGAGGCGGCCGACGGCCTCCTCGCGTCGCGAGGCCTCGGGGTGCCGGGCCAGCACGATGGCGCGGGCCATCCGATCCTGCGGGGCCTGCGGGTCGGCCTGCGCGGGCTCGGGGCCGAGGGCGTCCCAGGCGGCTTGCCACGACTCCGCGTCGGAGGTCTGATCGGCGAGGATCAATGCCTTGAAGCGGGCCGCGGGCCGCGACTCGGGATCGAGGCCCAGCAGGTGCTCGACCCGCTCCAAGGCCTGATCGGATCGGCCGACCGAGCGATCGAAGCGGGCGCCGAGCAGGAGGGCCATCGGGTCGTCGGGGCGGGCCTCCAGGGCGGCGTCGTAGGCCGCGTCGGCGGCGTCGAGGTTGCCGATCGCCTCCTGGGTCTGGGCCTCGAGCAGTTCGGGGAAGTCGCTGGCGACCAGGCGTTTCATCGAGGCGATGGCCTCCTGGGCGGCCTCCGGCTCCCCTCGGCCCGCGAGGTAGCGGATCAGGGCGATCCACGAGGGGGCGTCGCGCCGCTCGTTGGCCCGGGCGCGGAGCATCTGCTCCACCTGGGCGGTCCGCCCGAGCCGGTCGAACATGGCCAGCCGCCAGGCGTCGAACTGGGGGGTGCTGGCCGAGGGGTCCTGGGCCGCGCGATCGACGTACTCGGCGGCCAGGTCGAGCCGGCCGTTCCGCAAGCAGGCCTCGGCGGCCAGGCGGTCGATCTGCGTGTCGAAGCCGCCGGCGGAGGAGAGCCGCGGCAGGCGGTCGATCTCCTCCAGCCGGTCGAGCCGCACGAGCAGGTCGATCATCGGCGCGAGGGCCCGGGCTTCCCCCTTCTCCCAGGCGGAACGCAGGTCGGCCAGGGCCCGCTCGAACGCGGCGTCGCCCGAGCCGTCCAGCTCGCCGAGCTGGCGGTAGGCCAGGCCGCGCAGGTGCAAGGCGGTGGCCAGGTCGGGGGCCAGGCCGGGGTTCGCCTCGGTGCCGTCGCCGAGGATCGGGGCGAGGGTCTCCAGGGCCTTCCTCGTCCGGCCGAGCGTGTCGTTGCCGGGGACGCGGAGCAGGAACTCGGCCAGGCCGAGCTGGTAGGGCAGGCTCGGGTTGTCCTGGGGGCCCCGGAGGGTCCGCAGCGCCGCCTCGGCCCCCGGGATGTCGCCGGTGTCGATCGCCAGCTCGAGCTGCGCGAGCAGCGGGATGGCCGAGCCGGGCTGGAGCTTCTGCCAGGCGGCATAGGCGGCCCTCGCCTCGTCGAACTGGCCCCGGGCGATGTGCATCCGGCCGAGCGTCTGGAGGACCTCGGGCCGCTGGTTGGTCGGCAGGGTGGCGGCGGCCCGGCCCAGCAGTTCGATCGCCTCGCGACCGCGGCCGAGCTGCGCCAGGAGCCGGGCCTGCGTGATCGTCAACGCGGGGCGGGTGCCGACCGCCTCGGGGCCGGCGGCCCGTTCCAGGACCGCCAGCGCCTCCTCGACGCGGTTCTGCCGCACCAGCAGGTCGCTCCAGGTGGTCCAGAAAACCACCTCGTTCGGATGCTCCGCGACGGCCTCGTCGAGGCGGTCGAGGGCCTCGTCGACCCGGCCGTCCACCTGGAGCCGCTGGATGTCGAGCAGGGCCAGGGCCGGATCGTCGCCGCTCCCCTCGATCGCCCGGGCTTCGCCCAGGGCCGCGTCGAACCGGGCCCAGGAGCGGCGGCCCGCCGGCAGGGCGGCCTGCTGGGCGAGCAGGTAGCGGAGCATCGCCGTGCGGAGTTCCAGGGAGTCGGGATTCTCGCCGATGGCATTGCGCAGCTCGGACAGGGCGCGCTCGACCCCTTCGGGGGCCAACGCCTGCACCATCGTCAGGCGGACCTGGGGGTTGTCGGGGGCCAGCTCGACGGCGGCCCGCAGGTCGTCGAGCGCCTCGGCCCGCCGGCCGAGCTTCTGCTTGCTGTCGGCCCGGAGCAGCAGGAGCGTCGGCCTGAGCGAGGCCATCAGGTCCGGCTCGGCCTGGTCGAACGAGGCGATCGCCCGGTCGTGCTGCGAGGCGGCGTGCTGCAACTTCCCTCGGAGCATGTCATAACTCGACACCCGATTCTCGCCGACCACCTCGCCGAACCGCCTGACGAAGATCGACGCCCCGTTCAGGTCGCCGGAATCGATCAGGACGTTGGCCAGCTGCCAGATGAGGTCCACGTCCTGCGTCAGCAGGACCGCCTCGCGGAGCCGCTCGATCGCCCGGTCGGTGCGGCCCTGCCGCTGGGCGATGCTGGCGCGCAGCAAGGCGACCCGTGGGATGTTCTGGTCCGACTCGGGGAGCCGATCGAGCACGGAGTTCGCCCGATCCAGCTCGCCTCGGGCCAGGGCATCGGCGGCGGTCACCAGCATGACCTCTCGGAAGTCAGCCGAGCCGTCGTCCTCGTCGGGGATCAACGCGGCGGCCCGGGTCAGGGACTCCGAGGTTTTCTCCGGCCGGGACGAACCCAGGTAGAAGTTATAGCGGACGATCCACGCCTCGACCGAGTCCGGGGCGTTCCGGACCAGCTCGTCGATCAGCGACTCGGCCTCCTCCGGCTCATCGAGCCGATCCCGATAGAGCAGGGCCAGCCGCTCGACGCTGACCACGTCCGTCGGGTCGCGAGCCAGGGCCTGTTTGTACGCCTCGATCGCGGGCGTGACCGGCCGGTTCGTCCCCGCGATGCCGTCGCGGGCGAGCCCGAGGAGTCGGTAGGTCTCCGCGTCGTCGGCCCCTCGTACGATGAGGTCATCGATCACGGTTTCCGCGTTGGTGAAGAAATTGCCGGCGACGGTCCGCTCGGCGGTGGCGCCCTGGCCGCCGGATCGGCGGATGTACAGCTCGGCCAGCCACTTGCGGTTTTGCTGGCGATCGGAGCCCTCCGCCAGGCCCTCGGGGTCGAGCCGGAGCAGCCGCTCGTTCTGGCTGATGGCCCCGGCGGCCCGGGATCTGTCACCGCGTTCCAGGACGGCCTCGGACAGCAGTCGGGTGTAGCGATCGAGCATCTCGACGTCGTCGGGGTGTTTCTTCAGGTAGCGCTCGAGGTGGCGCATGGCCATCTGGGGCCGGTCCTTCTCGAGGAGCGTCTCCGCCTGCCGGACCAGCTCCGATCGGACCCGCTCCCGGAAAATGCCGGCGGCGAACACCCCGCCGATGACGAGCACCAGCAGCACCACGACCGTGCCGATCAACGCCTTGAAATTGACCCGCTGGACTGTCCGCGATCGTCCCACCTCGATCTCCTTCAGCTCGTGTCGCCGTCAAGATGCGTTCGGTTCGAGAGGGGCGTCGGCGGGCGATCGGGCTCGCATGCCATCCGCCACGAGGCGGCCAGGACGCCCCGGGGCCGGGACGCCGAAGCCGGTCCGCACCGCCCGTTCGAACCCCCGGCGAGTGCCCGGCGTCCGACCGATTCCGACCGAGCCGTCCGCCCCGGCCCGAGATTCGCGGCCTCGACTCCCTCTCCCCTTACGATCCTAGAGCATTCGCGGGACATTTTCTTTCCCCTTTTTTTCTGACGACGTTCCCCCCTCGATCGAACCGAGAGCCCGGCCTGCTGGCCAGACGCCCCGGCAGACCCGCTCTCCGGGTCAATCCGCTCGTTGGACGAATGGGGCGATTGGGGGATTTGGGGTGATTTTTTGTATTCTCGGGGCTCGCGGGGTAAGGTAGAGGTGTCGGTCGGAGCGGACGATCGGCTCCCGATCGGGACGAACGGAACGACCTCGACCGAGGAGTAGCATCATGATGACGCCTTCCTTGACGTGCGCGGCCCTGCTGACGGTGCAGTTGACCGTCGGGGGCCTGGGACTGTTCGATTGCCTCAAGAAGGACCGGCACGCGTTCGGCGGGCCGGACTGCTGCCAGACATGCGGGTCGGAGGCGATCAAGGTCCACAACCTGCTGGAAGTCTTGCAGCTTCACATCAGCGACCATCAGCGCGCCCGGGCGGCCCGGTCCCTGCGCGATTACGAGTGGCAGTGCCACCCGGAGATGGTCCCGGTCCTGGCCGATGCCCTGCGCGACGACTGCTCGAAGAAGGTCCGCAAGGCGGTCGCCGAGACCCTGGCGAAGCTCCACCCCTGCGACCCGACCGCCCTGGTCGCGCTGGAGCAGGCCGCCGTCGGCGACCCCGACTTCTGGACCCGGAAGCGATCGCGCAAGGCCCTCGACCGCATCGAACGGGGCTGCGAGTCCGGTTGCCTCGTCTGCTCGCCGACTCCCGTGATCGGCGTGGGTGAGGTCGCCGGCATGCCCTATCCCGCTGAGTACGAGGTCGAGGTCGACGTCGCGCCGCTGCCTCCCTTGCGGGCACCTCGGGTCTACGGCGAGGTGCCGTACGATCGGGTCGCGCCGCTCTACGAACGTCGGGTGCCCACCGTGCCGCCGCCCGGCTCGTCGACCCCGTACGGCTCCGACCTCCCCATCCTGCCCGACCCGAACGCCCAGCCCGAACTCCTGCCTCGATCGGTCGAGCCGTACCCGGACGGGCCGCCGGTCGAGGTCGCCCCTCCCGAGGCCTTGCCGCTGCCCGAGCCCCCGGCCGTCTCCCCGTTCGGCGCATCGCGAGGCGTCGGGGAATCGCCCCGGCCTTCGGGGCGTCCCCGGGGTCCGCTCCGCATCTTCACGATCGGCCGGTCGCGGTAGGCGAGCGATCTGACCTTCTTAACCCTCTCCCCCGCTCGCGGGGGAGAGGGTGGCCGCAGGCCGGGTGGGGGGGCACGCCGGCCCGATTGCCGCGCCTTTGCGATCCGAACTCCAACCCCTCCTCCCCGCCCTCGCCTCCACGGTCGATGGCGACCGAGGCGCACTCCCCTTCAATCGGGCTTCTGCTCCGCAACGCCAATCATCCGAGCGCCGCCGCCGCCCCGGGCTTCGAGTGGCGCAGGTGCTCGCGGAAGGCGTGGATCAGGCGGCTCTGGAAGCGGTACGGGTTCCAGACGACGGCGACGGTCCGCGTCGGCTTCTGCCCCGAGAAGGAGCGATAGACGCGGCGGTCGCTCTGGTCGCATTCGCGGGCCATGGCGGGGATCATCGACACGCCGTGCGAGAGCGAGACCAGCTCCTGCACCATCGCCAGCTGGCTCGTCCGCTCGACGGCGACCGGCTGGAACGACCGCTGCCGGCAGAACGTCACGATCGTGTCCGACAGGCAGTGCGCCTCGTCGAGCAGCACGAACGGATAGGCGTCCACGTCCTTGATCCGGAGCTTCTCCTTCGCCACCAGGGGGTGATCCGGGGGGAGCACGAGCAGCAATTCTTCCTCGAACAGTTCCTCGAATTCGAGATACCGCGCCGGGACCGGCAAGGCGAGGATGGCCAGGTCGATTTCCCCCTGCGTGCAGCTCTTCAGCAGGGCGTCGGTCGTGTGCTCCTGCACGATCAAGGTGGCCTTCGGGAAGGCCTTCGAGAACTGACGCAGGACCCCCGGCAGGAAGTACGGGGCGATCGTCGGGATCGCCCCCACCCGCACGCGGCCGCTCTGGCCGTCGTCGGTGATCTCCGCTTTCGTATCCTCAAGAATGGTGAGCACCTGTTGCGCCCGGGCTTGCAGCAGGGTGCCCGCGTCGGTCAACGAGACCGACCGGGTCTTGCGCTCGAAGACCGGCTGACCGAGCTCCTCCTCCAGTTTCTGGATCGATCGGCTGAGCGCCGATTGCGAGATCGACAGGTCCTCGGCCGCCCTCGTGAAGTTCTGGCGATCGGCGACCCGGAGGAAATACCGCAACTGGTCGAGGTCCATCACCCACCCCGTCGAACCATGCACGCGATGCATCGGAGAGAGAAGGAAAATGCATTGGGATTATGGGCGTCCCCGGACCATACTTCAATGGTAGGGGTTCGCGGGCCGATGCAGGCCGCCTTCGAATCCCTCCGCATCACGCGATTTGCTCGCCTCCGGGCGGATCCCCGACGAACGAAAACAAGGAGCTCTCCAATGGCGTTGCGGACTCTTGCACTCTGGTGTGCCGGGGCGTGTCTGGTCACGTCCGCCGGCGTGGCCCAGCTTCCTCCGGTCCCGCCGAAAGGCGGCGAACCGCTGGCCGCCGACGCTCCGAATGCTCAGATCTTCACGACCGCGGCCCGGGTCGACGACGGCCAGCCCGCGGCCGCCTGCCCGGTGATGGGCCCGGTCAACCCGCCGCAGGCCCGGAACACCGCGGCCGGATCCATGTCGAACGGCGACTGGTGGCCGAACCAGTTGAACCTGGCGATCCTCCACCAGAACTCGCAGAAGAGCAACCCACTGGGGCCCGACTTCAACTACGCCGAGGAGTTCCAGAAGCTCGACCTGGAGGCCGTCAAGGACGACCTCCGCGAGCTGATGACCACCTCGCAGGACTGGTGGCCGGCCGACTACGGTCATTACGGCCCCTTGTTCATCCGCATGGCCTGGCACAGCGCCGGCACCTATCGGGTGACCGACGGCCGGGGCGGGGCCGGCTACGGCACCCAGCGGTTCGCCCCTTTGAATAGCTGGCCCGACAACGCGAACCTCGACAAGGCCCGCCGGCTCCTCTGGCCGATCAAGCAGAAGTACGGCAACAAGATCTCCTGGGCCGACCTGATGGTCCTGACCGGCAACGTCGCGCTCGAATCGATGGGATTCGAGACCTTCGGCTTCGCCGGCGGCCGCGAAGACGTCTGGGAGCCCCAGGAAGACATCTACTGGGGGCCCGAGAGCGAGTGGCTCGGCGACAAGCGCTACTCCGGCGACCGCGAGCTGGAGAACCCCCTGGCCGCCGTCCAGATGGGCCTGATCTACGTCAACCCCGAGGGCCCGAACGGCAAGCCCGACCCGATCGCCGCAGCCCGCGACATCCGCGAGACCTTCGCCCGCATGGCCATGAACGACGAGGAGACCGTCGCCCTGATCGCCGGCGGCCACACCTTCGGCAAGGCCCACGGCGCCGCCAGTGCCGACAACGTCGGGGCCGCCCCCGAGGGCGCCGACATCAGCGAGCAGGGGCTCGGCTGGAAGAACAAGTTCGGCACCGGCCGTGGCGGCGACACCATCACCAGCGGCCTGGAAGGGGCCTGGACCTCCACCCCGACGCAGTGGTCGAACGGCTACTTCGACAACCTCTTCGGCTACGACTGGGAACTGACCAAGAGCCCCGCCGGCGCCTGGCAGTGGACCCCCAAGGAGGAGTCGGCGAAGGACACCGTGCCCGACGCGCACGACCCGACCAGGTCCCACGCCCCGATGATGTTCACCACCGACCTGGCCCTGAAGATGGACCCGGCCTACGGCGAAATCTCGAAGCGATTCCACGAGAACCCCGACGAGTTCAAGCTCGCCTTCGCCAAGGCCTGGTACAAGCTGACCCACCGCGACATGGGCCCCGTCTCCCGCCTGCTCGGCCCCGAAGTGGCCGAGCCGCAGATCTGGCAAGACCCGGTCCCGCCGGTCGACCACCCGCTGATCGACGACGAGGACATCGCCGAGCTCAAGAGCAAGCTGCTCGCCTCGGGCCTGTCCACCTCCGACCTGGTCTCCACCGCCTGGGCCTCGGCCTCCACCTTCCGCGGCAGCGACAAGCGCGGCGGCGCCAACGGCGCCCGCATCCGCCTCGCCCCCCAGAAGGACTGGGCGGTCAACGAGCCGGCCAGGCTCGCGAAGGTCCTGGCGACGCTCGAAACCATCCAGCAGGAGTTCAACGCCGCCCAGGCCGACGGCACGAAGGTCTCGCTCGCCGACCTGATCGTGCTCGGCGGCTCCGCCGCCGTCGAGGAGGCCGCGAAGCAAGGCGGCTATGACGTCGAGGTCCCGTTCACCCCGGGCCGGACCGACGCCACCCAGGAGATGACCGAGGTCGAGTCGGTCGCCTTCCTCGAGCCGAAGTCGGACGGCTTCCGCAACTACATGGCCCGGGAAATCGACCGACCGGTCGAGGAATTGCTGGTCGATCGCGCCCAGTTGCTCACCCTGACCGCCCCCGAGATGACCGCTTTGATCGGCGGCATGCGGGCCCTCGGCACCAACTCCGGCGGCGGCCCGCTCGCGGATCTCGGCATCCTCACCGATCGTCGCGGGACCCTGACGAACGACTTCTTCGTCAACCTGCTCGACATGAACACGGAGTGGCAGGTCTCCCCCATGTGCGAGCACTTCTTCGAGGGCCGCGACCGCGCCACCGGCGACGTGAAGTGGACGGCCACCCGGTTCGACCTCGTCTTCGGCTCCAACTCCCAGCTGCGGGCCATCGCCGAGGTCTACGCGAGCGACGACGGCCAAACCCGGTTCGTCAACGACTTCGTCGCCGCCTGGACCAAGGTCATGAACCTCGACCGCTTCGACCTCGCCCCGGCCGAACGCTCGAAGCCCCAGGTCGTCGCCCTCCAGCAGCAGTGATCCTCGCGACGCTATAGAAACGCAACCGCCATCCGCACACTTCCAGGACGATTGCAACGTCCTGGAAGTGTCTTCGTTTTGATCGGGGTGCGTCGAGCCTCAAGGGGCCCGACGCACCCGCCTCCCTCGGGTTGCATCTCCCACAAATGTCCAGGCTTCGAACGAGGCCCCGGGTTCCCGCCCTCATTCCGACCAGCCGTCGCCGACAAGCTGCGCCTCAACCAATCGAGGGGGCTGGGTGGTGTAGTCGAAGACCAGACTGATGCCGCAGCCGGGCCTCAGACTACGACCCACCCAACTGCGGTTGCGCGGGCCGCCGCCGATCCCGCCATCGAGGAACCGATCGAAGACACCGAGTTCTTCCCGGACGTCTTGATGGGTCATCCCCGGCGTGAGGTTCTCGATCCTGGCACGAACCATCGGGACCATGAACGCAGGCGCGTGACCGCGGAGCGATCGTGGCACCGTCGCCGCAACGACGAAAACGAGCAGGATGCACGTCGCAAGGACGACCAAGCTGCATACGACGACTCTGGATTTCCCTCGCATCGCGTCCCTCCGCACAGGCTCGCCCCCGAACAACCAGGCCCAGCGGACCGGCCCGCCGGGGCCACCCGCGGTGAGGCTTATCCCCTGCTCAAACGGTCAAAGGAATACATCTGTGTGGCCGGGCAAAACACATGAGTGGTTTTGTGTGGCCGAGGCAAAGCGCTGCGTGCCCCGGCGTCTCCAACCTGCTCACCCGGGACACGCTGCGCTTTGCCCCGGCCACCCGGCCGAAGGTGCGCTCTTGACGGCAGAGGCCATGAGAGCGGTTAGGCGTAGAAGCAGATAAGGTCTCGCCCGCTGGCCTCACATCGTCGGAGCCAACCCCGTAGCTCGGCCAGCGACGAGCGCATCTCGTCGTCGCCAACCCGGGTCAGCCTCTCCTCATCGAATGCCTCCAGCGCCGCCTTGATCTCGGGCCCGCGCAGGTAGCCGATAAAGGGAAAGTCATCGATCGCCGGCAGCGGGACCGGGGAGCCGCGGTACATGAGGCTACCGAGCCGGAGCGCCGCCTCGTCCACCCCGACCGACCCGAGGGCCTCATCCGCCATCTCGGCCCACTCCGCCCGAATCCCCGACCATCCCTCGTTCGGCAAGCACTCCCCGAGGTGCTCGCAAACGAACTCCAGGGCATACCCGTAGACGAATCCGACCTCCTCATCGTATCGCTCGCCGTTGACCATCTGTGCGAGGGCATCCCGCACCGTCGTCGCGGCCTCCGCCTCGATGTCCTCGGCATGATCGGCGGCCATCTTGTCGATTCGCTTGATCCGGTGGCCAAACTCCTCGACCAGGACGCCGACCAGGCGATCGTCCCCCGAGCCGATCAGACTCGCGATCCGCCCAAGATCGACGGCAATCGGTGTGAGAATGTAGCTCATGAATTCGACATGCCCCCCAACGCCTCACCTGGAGTCGACGTCCGGAAGGACGTGGTATTTCACCCCCGCCGTGGCCCATGATCGCCCCGAGCGTGGGGCAATTGGCGGTCTCCCGATGCTCATGCCGTCGGGGCGCAAGTGCAAGAGGCGACCGACGAACATCCCGGCCGGGGCCACCCGCGGAGAGGCTTGTTCGCTGCTCAAACGATCGAATGAATACCTTTGTGTGGCCTGGGCAAGGCGCAGCGTGCCCCGGTGTCTCAAGCCTGCTCACCCGGGGCACGCTGCGCCTTGCCCCGGCCACCCGCCGGTGAGGCTTATCCCCTGATCAGACGGGCAAATGAATACCCCTGTGTAGCCAGGCAAAGCTCAAGAGTGGTTTTGTGTGGCCGGGGCAAAGCGCGGCGTGCCCCGGTGTCTCAAGCCTGCTCACCCGGGGCACGCTGCGCTTTGCCCCGGCCACCCGGCGAGGCGATCGATCAGGGGGCGTCCTCTTCGTCCTCGTCATCCCAGTCGGAGACGTAGCCGGAGCAGTCGGCGAACAGGTCGGGCTGGGAGGCGAGTTCCTCGGTCAACTGCTGGCGCGTGGCCAGGTCCGGCACCGACGCGACGACCTTGTCGTGATGATGCAACAGGTAGACTTCCCGGCATTCCGGATCGCTCACATGAAAATTGGAGAACGACCCTGCGACGTGCCGGGCGGCCTCCCAGAGGATCGCTCCGTCCGCCTCTCGCTCAGGAAGGAGCAGGACTGCGCCGACCTCGGCCAGACCCGCTGAGGCGGATTCGAGCCGCTTTCGGAGCAGGGGGAGCCCTTCGAGCAGCCTGGCCTGCGAGAAAGGCCAGCCGGGGGCCGGTTCAGCACTCGCCGGCCACAGCAGGACGGACGAGAATCGAATCATCCGCCGCGCGAGCCATCGGAACGGTCCCTCCAGGAAGGGAAGAGCGGCCGGGCTCCCCGCCGCCGCCTCGCGGAGCGTTCGCGGCAGGGCGAAGGCCGGATCATCCCGGAGCAAAGGGGATGAATTGTCCTCCGAGTCCACGTAACAGGCGAAATAGCGCTCCCGGTAGGCCGGCTTGAGCGTCGGGTCGAGGTTGACCGCAATGGTCACGATCGTCTCGGCGGTCGGCCAGACCTCGGTCGATGCCCCGTCCTCCTGGTCATCTCCGGAAACGGGTTGACCGGCCCGAAGCAGGCGGTTCCGGAGGTCGTCGGTCGCGATTACGGCTCCGATCATCGCTCGGCTCTCGATTATCGTCCGTTGAGCACGCCGGTGGAAATCAGTCCCGGGTCCCGGGAGATCTTCTCGGCAAACGAGCCGAACGTGCGCAGGACCGATCGGGCGTCGTTGGCGGCGGCGTCGGCCGAGCGGAGGACGAGGCGGACATCCTCATAAAGCTGGGGGTCGGACACGAGACGCTGGAGGGTCCCCTTGGTGTTCAACCGCCCCTGGCCGTCGTGGAGGTAGGCCGTCAGCACGCCGACGTCGTAGGCGATCTTGTTGATCCGGAAGATCGCCTGGCCGAGGTTCGTGCGGGGGCTGTCGGCGGGGCCGGCCTTCAGCTCGGCGGCGATCGGTTGCAGGTCGGCCAGCAGCACGTCGAGCCGTTCGGAGGCCGAGGCCACGCGGTTGAGCGTCAACTTCACCTGGTCCCGGGTGCTGTCGTCGAAGGCCGCGTCGAGCTTCTCGGCGACGCTCCGGAGGGTGGCCACCGCCGGCTTGATGTCGGCCTCGTTCTCGTCCAGCACGCGGCCGAGGTCGTTGGCCACCGTCTCGATGCTCCGGCCGGTGTTGCCCCAGGTGGTCAGGAACTCGTCGAGCGACTCGGCCTTGCCGACGATCGCCGAGAGGTTCGTGGCCGCCGCCTCGATGGCCACCATCGTGCTGTCCGCCTGCTCGAAGATCTTCGAGGCGTCGGTCAGCAGCAAGAACGGGTCGGTGGCGACCAGGCCGGTGATCCAACGGTCCTCGCGCAGGGCCTCGTCGGGCGAGTCGAACGTCTTCATCGGCTCCGACCCGGTCGCGGGCAGCAGGTCGATCGACACGTCGCCGATCAGGGCCCGGCCGAGCCGGGGCGTGGCCCCCTCGCGGATCGTGTAGGTCGGGTCGAGCGAGAGGGTCACGAGCACCCCCTCGGGCTGGTCGGCCTCGGTGAAGGTGAACGCGAAGACCTCCCCCACCCGCACCCCGCTCTTGCGGACCGGGATCCCCCGGTCGACCCCCGGCGCCTCGGGGAAATAGACGGTCACGAAGTGCCGCTCCTGGATCAGGGCCGGGGCCTCGAACCAGACGATCAGCATCGTCAGGACCATCCCGGCGACGATGACGAACATGCCGATCCGGAATTGCATCACACGTTCGTTCATGGTCGGCCCTCGCGCTCGCGGTGGAAATCGTGTTGCGTCGACCCAAGTATGCCCGTTGGGCGTGCCTCGTGGGGAGCGTTCCTGCCCTCGATCCGGATTTCGGCCGATCCCTCGCGGCGGACCCGTCAGCCGCGCTCGTTGCTCAACTCGCTCAGCCGCTCGCCCGCCTCGCCCCGCACGAACTGACGGACACGCGGGTCGGGGTGGTCTTCGAGCGCCTCGGGGGGACCGTCGTAGAGAATTTGCGGCTCGTCCGGTTTGAGCCGGGCCAGCGGGTAGAGCATGATGACCCGGTCGGCCACCTTGGTCACGGTCTTCATGTCGTGCGTGACCACCACCCCCGTCGTGTGCTTCGTGCGCTGGGTCTGCAGGATCAGCTCGTTGATCACGTCGCTCATGATCGGATCCAGCCCCGTCGTCGGCTCGTCATAGAGCATCACCTGGGGGTCGAGGGCGAGCGCCCGGGCCAGGCCGACGCGCTTGCGCTGGCCGCCCGACAGCTCGGCGGGCTTCTTCGGCTCGATCCCGATCGGCAGGCCGACCTCGCGGAGCCGCTCGTGGACGATCCGGCGGAGCATCCGCTCGTCGTACAGGGCGTGCTCGCGGGGGCCGAAGGCGACGTTGTCGTAGATCGTCAGGCTGTCGAACAGCGCGGCCATCTGGAACAGGAAGCCGAACCGCAGGCGGACCTGGTTCAACTCGTACGAGCTGAGCCGGTTCAGGTCCATTCCCTCGAAGCGCACCGTCCCGGCGGTCGGGCGGATCAGGCCGATCATCAGCTTCAGCAAGACCGTCTTGCCGCACCCGCTCTCGCCGATGATGCAGAGCGTCTGCCCCTTGGGCACCCGGATCGTCACGTCGCGCAGGACCTGCTGATGGCGGAAGGTCATGCCGATGCCTTCCAGCGCGATCACCGGCTCGGCCGCCTCGGTCGAAACCGACCCGGCGCCGCCCGGGGTCGCCGTCGTCCCGGCAGTGCTGTTCATCACGATGTCGAGCCCCTCCGATCGGTCCCCGCGACACGACCAGGCCAGGTCAGGTCGGGTCAGACCAGGGTGTTGGTTTCGGGCCAGAGGGCCACGTAGAACTTGTTCCAGGCCAGGCCGAGGCAGAAGTCGAGGAACAAAATCGCCACGAACGAGGTGACGAACGCCTCGGTGGCCGCCTTGCCCACCCCCTCGGCCCCGGCCGAGCACTTAAACCCGCGATGGCAACTGATCAGGGCGATCGCCGCGCCGAAGAAGTAGCTCTTGAACACCCCCGCGAAGATGTCGAGCCCGCCCACATAGGCCCTCGAATGCGCCCAGTAGTGGTACGAGTCGACCCCGAGCATCTGCGTCGCCACGACCGCCCCGCCGATGATCCCCATGAAGTCCGCCATCAGCGTCAGGAGCGGGATCAGGAGCACGCACGCCAGCAACCGCGGCACGGCCAGATAGGCGATCGGGTTCGCCCCCAGCACGTCGAGCGCGTCGATCTGCTCGGTCACGCGCATCGTCCCCAACTCGGCGGCCATGGCCGACCCGACCCGGCCGGCGAGCATCGTCGCGGCCAGGACCGGCCCCAGCTCCTTGACCAGCGAGATGTTGATGACCGACCCCAGCCGCGTCTCCATCCCCATCGCCGCGAACTGCCGGTGCGCCTGCACGGCCAGCACCATGCCGATGAACATCCCCGTGATCGCCACCACCGGCATGCTCTTGACGCCGATCAGGTAGAAGTTCGGCACCAGCGTCGCCCACCTCGGACGCCGGCGGACCAGCCACATCAGGGTCAACCCCGAGAAGACGGCCACGTTGCCGATCTCGGCCACCGCGTCGAAGAACTGCTCGCCGAGCTTCTGGACCGGCGAATCCTCCGGTGGCCTCGGCGACGCCTGGCGTGGCTCCGCCCCCGGAGCCGCGGTCGACTGCGAAGGCGAAGATGAAGAAGCAGGGGAGGGGGCGTCGGTTTCTGCGCGTGCCTCGTCTTCGGCGGTCCTGACTTCCATGACGCGGGTTCCTGGCCCTCGGCCCGAATCGCTCGGCGGAGTGTGGTCGGTCGATTGGTCGGGGTCGGCCGTTGCGGGTGTCCGGGCGAGGGGCATGCCTCCGTGCGAGGATGACCCGCGTCCTCGGTCGCACGAGAACGGCTCGGATCATCCCACCCCATTCTCTGCGATCCTGCGCCGTTGGCAAGCCGAAGATCACCGGTCCCGGCGGGAGATTCCTCACTCCTCCTCTCCCTCTCCTCTCGCGTCGCTGCGACTCTGCGCGAGTTCCCTCCCCGTGCATGGCCCCCCTGGCACCTCACCTCCCGGTCCGATCCGGCCCTCGGTGGAACCTCCCCGCGACGCCCCGTCGGGGCCCGGTCGCCCTTGTGCGATCGCTCGAAGTGCGGAATGATCAAGCCGACGGGGCATCGCGGTTGCAAGACTCATCGGACGCCTTGCCGGCCGCCGATCGTCCTCTCGAAAACGGGCCGCGAGCGGTTTTTCCCCAAGATCCGCCCCCCGACACCGAATATGTCAGTATTCAGGATCGAGTGCGTCTTGCCTGGGTGGGCGGAAGGATGAGATTGCGATGGGAATGGACGTCATCCTCGGCGCGATGGTGGTGATCGCCGCCCTTCGGGGCTGGTTCCGGGGGTTCTTCGCCCAGGCGATCCGCATCGGGGGCCTGGTCGGGGCCGTCTACCTCGCCGCCCCCGTGCGCGACCTGGCCCGGCCGATCGTCGCCGCCCGCCTCACGTCGATGGGGCCGGAGCTGCTCGACCGCCTGCTCTGGTGGGTCGCGTTCGCCCTCGTCTTCGTCGTCCTCTCCGGCCTGGCCACCACCGTCCTGTCGGCCTCCCGGCGCCGGATCGCCTCGGCCTCCGGCATGGCCGGGCCGTCGCACCGGGGCGACCAGTCGGCCGGCGCCCTGCTCGGCGCGGCCAAGGGGGCGATCGTCGTCGCCTTCCTCGTCTCGGCCATCCAGCCGTACACGCCCGACTACGTCGCCTCGGGCGGGTGGGTCGGCGAGCAGGTCGAAACCTCGTACGTGCTGGCCTTCTCCGCACGCTACGAGCCTGCCCGACGTCTCTGGGAGGCCGAGCCGGTGCAGGCCCTCGTCGCCCACGTCCGCGAGATGGGCCTCGGCTCCGCCGCCGCTGCCGACGCCGAAGGTGATCCCGAACCCGCCGACGAAACCGAAGAACAGACCCGCCGCGCCTTCGCCGTCGACGCCTCCGAACCGCAAACCCAGGCCCGCGCCCCCTCGCGTCGGGCCGCCCCGCTGGCGGTCGAATCGAAGCCCTCGGCCGAGCCGCAGTCCCTGCAAGAGGCCCTCGAAGACGTCCGCCGCGACCTGGACAAGCTCGACGCCCTGCGCAACCTCGTCCCCCGCTGAGCTTGACCCCCTCGCCAATCGTCGGCACACTCCCAGGCCGGGCATCCTGCACAGACGATCGCCCGGGGGGAGTGTTTCCATGCGAGACGGATCGCCCAATCTCGACCCGCCCGAGCCAACCGTTCGGCCCTCGGTCCGGCCCGCCCCGACCTGGGTCGCCTACACCTTGCTGTTCGGCCTCTCCCTCAGCCTCGGCGGCTATCGCTCGCTCGACGGCGACCAGGCGTACCGGCTCCCCTTGCTCCTGCACCAGCAAGATCCCGCCGTCTTCGCCGCCGACCCCTTCGTCCGCGCCTTCGACGCCTTCAATCCCCACCAGGGCTATCTCACCCTTCTCGACTACCCAAGCCGCCTGATCGGCCTGCCCGCCGCCCTGTTCCTGCTCTACGCCCTGACCTACGCCATCACCTGCGTCGGCGTCCGATTCCTCGCCCGATCGCTCTGGCCCGGGTCCGGCGAATGGGTCGCTTTGCTTTCCGTCGCCCTCCTCCTGCTGGCCGACGCCGGCAACATCGGCACCAATCACCTGTTCGAGCCGATGCTCCTCGACCGCCTCATCGCCTTCGGCCTCGGCTGGGTCGCGATCGCCCTGTTCCTCTGCTGCGGCTCGTCGCGAGTTCCCTCCCCCTCTCTCTGCTCACCGGGCGAGGTTCGCAACGCACATTCCGCCTCTTACGCCGCTCCCCTTCTTCCTCCCTCTCCCCGCAAGCGGGGAGAGGGCCGGGGTGAGGGGTCCCCGGATGGATCGCAACGCCTGACGTCCTTGCAATTGGCCCCCTCACCCGGCCTCCGGCCACCCTCTTCTCCCCCGCAAGGCGGGGGCGAGGGTCGGAGTTTGTCCGCATCTCCCCGCTCGCGGGGTGAGGTGTCCCCGTCCCTCCCGAAGCAAACAAAACGGCTTCGAACGCTGGCCATCGCCGTGCTCATCGGCCTGGCGGGCCTGGTGCATCCGGCCCTCGGGATGCAACTGGCCATGCTCCTCGCCGCCGGCTGGCTGCTGGCCCTGATCGCGCCGGGACGATTGGCGATCGCCCGACCCTCGGCATTGCTCGGAATGACGGCCTTGGTCGTGGCCCTGCTGCCGACGGTCCTCATCCAGGCCCCCCAGAAAGCCGCCCTGTTCGAGGGGCTCGACCCGGAGACCTTCCGCCTCCTGAGCTTCACCGTCCAGGGGCCGCAACACATGCTGCCGCACCTCTGGCGGCCGATGCAGTGGCTCGCCTGGCTCTGCTACCCGGCGCTGGCGATCATGACACTCTGGGACCTCGGCCGGCCCCTCTCCCTCGCCCGGACCCGGTGCCTGGCCTTGCTCGGCATCCTGCTCGTCGCGCTGGCGGCGGCCTGGGCGGCGATCGAACTGCTCGGCGACCCTCGCGTCACCATCTTCCAGCCGTTCCGCATGGCGACGGTCGTCCGGGGGCTTTGCCTCGTCCTGATCGCCGAGCGCATCCGATCGCTCGCCCTGCTCGGCGGTCTCGGCGGATTGCTCCGGGCGGCGTTGCTGGTGTCCGGCCTCGGCAGCGACGGGGCGATGGTCGTCGCCGTCGCGACCGAGTTGACCTGGACACTCGGCGATCGCCTCCGCCTCCCCCGGGCCGCCGCCCCGTCCGCCCTGGCCGTGCTGCTCGGCGGGATCGTCCACCTGATCCGCCACGACCCGGACGCCGGATACCTCCCCCTCTTGCTCGGCATCGGCGCGGCCGTGCTGATGGGGGCCTGGCGCCTCCGGGGCCGACCCTTGCCCGCCTGGACCCCCGGCCGTGCCCTCCGGCTCACGACGCTCGCCTTTGCCGTGCCCGTGCTGGCCGCGATCGCCGCAATCCTCCCGGCCGACGGCCCCGATTGGCTCCGCACCGGCCGCGACGCCCTCATCAGCCGCTGCCGCTTCGGCGAATCCCCCACCAACGACGTCGAACGCCTGGCCCTCTGGGCCCGATCGCACACGCCCCCCGACGCCCGGTTCATCGGCCCGCCCGGTCCCAAAACCTTCCGCCTCTGGTCGCGTCGCGAGGTCGCCTTCAACCGCGCCGCCAGCCCCTACGACGGCCGCGGCCTGGCCGACTGGGCCCGCCGCTTCGCCGATCACGTCGCCTTCGAAGGGGATGTCGCCGCCTTCGCCCGCGCCTATCTCGCCGATCGCCACGCCCTCGAACGCCGCTACCAGGAGATGCTCGCGTCCGACCGCGCCTCCCTCGCCCGCCGCCAGGGGGCCGCTTACATCCTCGCCGCCGCCCCCGGTGCCGACGATTCGGAAGCTGCGTCCCTGGAGCTGCTCCGGGTCGATGGCCGTTACGCCATCTACCGCCTCCGACACGCCCCCAATCCCGCCCCGCCCGCAACGCTCGCGGATCGCCGCACCTCCGGCACGGACCTCGCCCAGCGTCACAGCACCGCGGAGTAATCCACCCATTCCATCAGCGTGAAGGATCGGATCTCGCGCAGGGACGCGGAGCCGCAGAGTCACCGAGCCTTTCCACCCCCTCCGTCAGATCTCCGAACTCACCCGTCCTCAATCCCTTCCTCTCCCTCTCCTCTTCTCCCCGTCTCTGCGCCTCTGCGCGAGATCCGATCCCTGTCCACTCACCCTCCCACTCGCTAAAATACCCCTTTCGATCCGATCCCCTTCGCCTCCTCGCCCGCTGTCGCCCCCGAGTCTTCATCCCCATGCCCACCCCTCCCCCCGGCGACCTGGCCATCCGCGTCCAGGACCTCCGCAAGGTCTACCCCGCCCGCACCGGCCCCGTGGTCGCGGTCGACGGCCTGGATCTGGAGGTCGTCACCGGCGAGTGCTTCGGCCTGCTCGGCCCCAACGGCGCGGGCAAGACCACCACCGTCGAGATCCTCGAAGGCCTGAACGACGCCACCAGCGGCTCGGTCGAGGTCCTCGGCCGCCGCTGGGACGCCGAGGCCGACGCCATCCGCGAGCGCATCGGCGTCACGCTCCAGGAAACCCGCTTCCCGGAGAAGATCACCGTCCGCGAGCTGCTCCGTCTCTTCCAGAGCTTCTACCGCTCCGGCCCCGATCCCGATTCCCTCATGCCGCTCGTCTCGCTGGAGGCCAAGGCCGACGCCTACGTCGAGACCCTCTCCGGAGGCCAGCAGCGCCGGCTTGCCGTGGCCCTGGCCCTGGTCGGCGACCCCGAGCTCCTCTTCTTCGACGAGCCGACGACCGGCCTCGACCCCCAGGCCCGCCGCCAGCTCTGGGACGTGATCCGCAACCTCCGCCAGCGGGGGCGGACGATCGTCCTCACCACGCACTACATGGACGAGGCCGAACGCCTCTGCGACCGGATCGCCATCGTCGACCACGGCAAGGTCATCGCCCTCGGCACGCCCAACGAGCTGATCGCCCGGCTCGGCGGCGAGCACATCATCGAGTTCAGCCTCGGCGGCGACGGCCCCGCCTTGCTCCCCGAGGCCTTCGCCGACCTGCCGAGCGTCGCCTCCTCCCGCACCGAAGGGGACGCCTTCGCCCTCGCCGTCCACGAGCCCCACGCCGCCATCCCCGCCCTGCTCGATCGCCTCGAATCCCAGGGACGCCCCTTGCTCCGCCTCACCACCCGCCGCGTCAGCCTCGAAGACGTCTTCGTCGCCCTCACCGGCCGCCACCTCCGCGAAGACGGCATCGACGCCACCAACGGCGAGTCCTCCCCCCCCGGTCGCGGACGCCGACGACGCTCGAGGGCGGGCTGATTGATCAATGAGTGATTGGGAAAGCAAGGGATCTTTGATGGATAGGTTCGCTCGGGTCGTGCTCGGCTATCATGGCTGCGAGCCCGAGTTCGCCGATGCGCTGATCGCCGGCGAGCTTCCGGTCTCGGAGTGGAAGCCGAGCGAGAACCCCTTCGATTGGCTCGGCAGGGGGATCTATTTCTGGGAGTACGCCCCCGAACGGGCGAAGGCCTGGGGAAAAGGAGGGGTCGTCGGGGCGTTGATCCAGCTCGGCAAGTGTCTGGATCTGACGGATACAGGCTACACGATGCTCCTGAAGGGCGCGTATCACTCGCTCCAACAGATCCGGCTAGCCACCGGCGAGCCAATGCCCAAGAATAAGGGTAAGCGTCGGGACCTGGATTGCCTGATCATCAACGAGCTATTCGCGTATGCAGATCGGGACGGCATGACCTTCCAGTCGGTCCGCTGTCCGTTCCTTGAAGGAGAGCCGGCGTTCCCAGGATCGGCGATTCTCCAGGAATCCCATATCCAGATCGCCGTTCGCGATCCCGCGTGCATCGTCGGGGTCTTCCGGCCCACCTGAACCGAGAGGAGTCCTACGATGGCCGACCCGGAGATGGTCGAACAGCTCAAGCGGGCCCTTGAACGCCGACTGGCCCAGCCCCCCCTGGAGCGTCGAGCCGACCTGATCGCCCGAGGCGTGATCGACGAACACGGCCGCGTGCTGAAGCGAATGCCCGAAGCCCCGAAATCCTCGTCCGCGAAGAAACGAACAGACGAGAAGACTCCCTGACCCTGACCCGGCGGGGAAACCGGAAGCCGATCGCCCGGCTGACCTCGGTTGAGCCGGTCCGCTGGCACCAGTGTTCCCGAGCGACTTTCACGCCTGACTTTATCGATGCTTGACAAGGCGGGCATGTGACGATTTGATCCCGGCGCGACGGTTCAAGGAATCGTCCCCCCGACCCATTCCCAGTCCTGCCGCTCAGACAGCGCCACCTCCCTGGACGAAGCCCCCTCCCATGCCCCGCTCCTCCTCCCTCTGGCAACTGTACCTGGCCCGGCTCCGCGAGTTTTACCGCCAGCCGGCGCGGATCTTCTGGGTCTACGGCTTCCCGATCGTCCTGGCCGTGGTCCTGGGACTGGCGTTCAACTCGGGGGCGCCCGAGGTGGTGGTCGTCGACCTGGTCGAGACCGACGAGTCCCGAACGATCTTCGGCCTCGTTGCCTCGGCGGTCGATCCCGAGGACGGCCGGGTCGGCGTGGCCCTCAACCTGGTCGGGCCGGAGGAGGCGGCGATCCGGCTCCAGCGCGGGCAGACCCCCCTCGTCGTCGAGCCGACCGGCCCCGACGCGGTCCGCTACCGCTACGACCCGACCCGGCCCGAGGCCCTGGCCGCCCGCGCGGCCTTCGACGACGCCTACCAGCGGGCGCTCGGCCGCGAGGACGTGGCCGAGACGACCAACGCCATCATCGACGAACCCGGATCGCGCTATATCGACTTCCTCATCCCCGGCCTGATCGGCGTCAACGCCATGGGCGGCGGCCTCTGGGGGATCGGCTTCCTGCTGGTCAACTTCCGCATCGGCAAGCTGCTCAAGCGGTTCCAGGCCACGCCGATGCCCCGCCGCAATTTCCTCCTGGCGGTCCTCGGCGCCCGGATCACCTTCCTCATCCCGGATCTCGCCATCCTCCTGACGCTCGGAGTCGTCGGCTTCGGCATGCCGATCCGGGGGAACCTCGGCCTGGTCATCCTCATCGACGTGGTCGGGGCGCTCGCCTTCGCCGGCATCGGCCTCCTGGTCGCCAGCCGGGCGCAGACGACCGAGACCGTCAGCGGCCTGATGAACCTGGTGATGATCCCGATGTGGCTCTTCTCGGGGGTCTTCTTCTCCTACGAGCGCTTCCCCGAGGGCATGCTCCCGTTCATCAAGGCCCTGCCGCTCACGCAACTGGTCGACGGCCTACGGCGCGTGATCCTCGAAGGGGCGACCCTGATGGACGTCGGCCCGAACCTGCTCATCCTCGCCGCCTGGGCCGTCGCCACCTTCGTCATCGCCCTGCGGATCTTCCGCTGGAGCTGAGGAATCGACCGCAGGAGTTTCGACCGGCTCCGGCTCCGGCTCCTGTTCCGGCTCGAACCGAATGACCGGATGCAGGAAGACCTCCAAAAAATCCCCCCAGAACCCGCGCGGCCCCGCCGCGTCGCGCAACGGGGGGACCTCTTCCTCGCTCACGAGCTGCACGAAGAACGACGCCTTCGCCAGCAATTCCACATCGAGGAACCGCGACGACGACTGCGGCGGCAGCTTCTCCAAGGCCTCGCGCCGATGCAACCGGCAGGGGGAATGCACGTCGCGCAGCGGAATCGCGAACAAAAACGCCCACGGCCGGCAGGCCAGCCATCGCGCCACCCGTCCCAGGAACGACCGCCGCCGCCGGCCGAGCACATGGTCGGCGTGGTCGATCGCCTTGAGCAACGGATTGAGATGGGCCTCGGTCCACGGTTCCAATGCCGTCGTCACGAGCACGAGGGGCAGATCCGCCCCTTGCAGCCCTCGCTTCAGGCGATCGGCCCGCGACTCGTACTTGAACGGCTCGACGACCACCCGCACCGGCCGACCCCGACCGCCGAGCAATTGCCGCAGGCGATCGGCGACCGCCTCGGCGCGTTCCTCGTCCTCGGTCAGCACGATGGCCCAGATCCCGGCCGTCTTCGGCACCGCCTCCCGGACGGCGTGGGCGTCGAGCGGGTGCAGCGGCTCCTCCGGGCTCGTGCCCGAGGCGGCGAGGGCGTCGGCTTCCGTTGCGTCCGATTTCGGCTGCGGTTCGGGCTCGGCCAAGGGGTCAGGCTCCCGCGCTGGAGGCACCGACCGGCGACCCGGCCGCGATCGGTTCCCGACCGCCTCGGAAGCGCTGCACCGCCTCCGAAAACCCCGAGACGAGCCGACGGGCGATCGGCCCCGGCGTGCCGTCGCCGATCGTCGTGTCGTCGATCCGGGTGACGGGGACGATCTCCAGCGTCGTCCCGCTGAGCATCACCTCGTCGGCCCGGTTCAGGTCGTCGAGGCTGATCGTCGCCTCGGCGAACGGGATGCCGAGCGCCTCGGCCAGCTTCAGGATGAACCCCCGGCTGGTCCCCGGCAAGATCCCCGGCCCCTCCGGCGTCCCTTCCAGGCGTCCCCCGCGCACCCAGAGCAACGACGAGTGCGTCGCCTCGGTCACGATCCCGTCCCGATCGACCAGGACCGCCTCGATGCACCCGCCTTGATGCGCCGCCTCGTTGGCCAGCACATTGCCGAGCAGGTTCACCGACTTCACGTCGCAACGCTTCCACCGCAGGTCGGGATGGCTCACCACCGGCACGCCCGTCTGCCGACGCTCGGCGGTGCTTGCGTCGTCATAAGGGCCGACGACGATCAGCTCCGTCGGCGGGGTCCCCGGCTCCGGGAATCGGTGCCGTCGCGGGGCGACCCCCCGGCTGATCTGGATGTAGACCGTCCCTTCCTCGACCCCGCTGGCGGCGATCGTCCGGTGGATCCGGTCGGTCAGCCCGCCGAAATCGACCCCTTCGATCCGCATCTCGTCCAGGCTGCGCGTCAGGCGGGCCAGGTGTTCGGCCTCCAGCCACATCCGGCCGCCGTAGAGCCGCATCACTTCGTAGATCGCGTCGCCGAACAGGAAGCCGCGGTCCCAGACCGGAATCCTCGCCTCCGACGCGGGCATCTGCTCGCCATTGAGGCAGGCCAGGGGCTCGATGGACGACATTGGCACTCTCAAGGTCACAAGGCCCAGGAACGACAGGTCCGATTGCGACCACGATACCCCGACGCGGGGGGCCGAGACAAGCAGACCGCCGGGCGGACGCGAGCGGCCCCCGTTCGATCGCCCGTCGGCGGGGTCAGCCCGCCATCGCACCGACCGGGACGGCCCGGCACTCCGTGGCCTCCTGCCAGGCGCGTTTCAGTTTGCGGAGCGCCGCGGCCTCCAGCTTCCGGACCCGGTCCCGGCTCACCCCCAGGGCCTGGCCGATCTCGTTCAGGGTCTTCGGCGGGTCCTGGTCGAGGCCGAGGTGCATCGTCAGCACGTCGCGCTCGATCGGGTCGAGCAGGCTCAAGCCGTGTTGCAGCGCTTGCCGCGACTCGTCGTGGTCGAGCCGCGCCTCGGGGCCTTCCGCCTCGGCGACGGCCTCGGCGAACAGCGTGTTCTCCTCCGAATGCGACCCGACCTGGCACCGGTGGGCCTGCAAGGCGTGCTCGACGATCTGCCGCTGGGCCGGGCTGAGGCCCAGGCGGTCGGCGATCTCGTCATGGCTCGGCGGCGTCCCGAGCCGCTGCGACAGCTCGCGCTCGATCCGGTTCCACTTCGTCAAGAGGTTGATCAGGTAGACCGGCAATCGGATCGGCGCCGTCGTGGTCTTCAACGCGTGATGGATCGATTCCCGGATCCAGTAGCTCGCATAGGTGCTGAACCGCACGCCGAAGCCGGGGTCGAAATCCCGGGCCGCCCGCAAGAGGCCGAGGTTCCCCTCCCCCACCAGATCCTCCATCGGCAGGCCCCGGCCGAGGAAGTCCCTGGCGATGACCATCACCAGCCGCAGGTTGGCCAGCGCCAGGCGCTCGCGGGCCTCCTGGTCCCCCCGGCGGCTCGCCTCGCCCAGGGCCTGCTCCTCCGCCGCGCTCAGGAGCGCATAAGGGTGAATCTGCTCCGAATACGCCGCCAGCGGGCGATCGCGACCGCCCGGGTCCCGACGGTCCCGGACCCTCCTGCCCCCCCCGGCCGGGGGCGTCCGGGGCCGCTCCGGTGCGAATGAAGTCCCGAGCCCGGGCAACGTCGCCCGACTCGTCGCGGCCCGTCGTCGACTCTCGGAAGTACTGCTCAGATGCGACATGGGAGTTCACCTTCGAACGTGGCGGCGCTCGGGCCGCATTCCCATCGTCCCTTCGGTCAAGATTCCCGGCCGGCCCCGCGGATCGCGGCCGGCAAGGCCCCGGTCTCTCTCTACAGACGTCCTGCAACCGCAACCGCAACCGAAATCGAGAGCGACCGTCGTGGTCGCCTGACTCACCACGCTGCCTGAACGCAAAAACCCCGATGACCGAGGGACGCGTCCCTCCGCCAACGGGGCCATCATGACCCGACAGGATCAGGCACTCGCCGCCATGGCGAATGGTTCGATTAGGCTTAGTCTCTCGAAGTAGAGCGTGCTTGTCAACAAAATAAAGCAGAAGTTTCTCGGAACGAAGACCGGTGCCATCCTCTCAACATTCAGAAAGCGAGGATGGCACCGGTCTTGCGCGGGAATCAGTCTTTCTTGGCCAGGGCCTCGTCGAGCTGCCCCTCGGCCTCGGTGGCCGATCGGACCTCGCGGTCGACGACCGTGCCCGAGGGGTCGACGAGGATCATCGTCGGCAGGGAGATGATGCCGAACTCGTCGGCCAGTCGGCTCTCCATCCCGCCTTCCTCGACGATCGTCCGCCAAGGGCCCTGCTCGGCGAACGACCGGGCCGAGTCCGGGTCGCCGTCGAGGCTCACGGCGACGACCTCAAGGGCGTCCTTGCGGCGCTCGGCCAGGCGGGCCAGCTCGGGCAGCTCCCGCTGCGTCGGCGGCGACGACCCCGCGCCGAAGACAATCAGGACATGCTTGCCCTTCATGCTCGCCACGTCGATCGTCTGCCCGTCCGGCCCCGGGCCCGACAGCGCGATCGGCTTGCCCTCCAGGTCGAGCCGGGTCAGGGCACCGGCCCCCTTGCGGCCCGAGGGGGTGTCCGGGTGCTCCTTCGCCAGGCGTTGGTAGACCGCCCGGGCCTCGTCCTCGGCGCCGTTGAACTCCTTGATGCTCGCCAGCTGGAACAGGGCCTCGGGCACCTCGGCCGACTTCGGATAGTCCTCCAGGAACCCCTCGAGCCCCTCGATCCAGGCCTTCTGGGCCTCGACGAGCTTCTCCGGGTCCTTCGAGGCTTGCAGGCTGTACTCGGCCGGGATCAGGCGGAAGGCGGCATACGAGCCGAGCGCCCCGCCCCCCTTGACGAAGTCATCCAGCACGCGCTTCGTCGCCGGGCCGATCTGCGGGTCGCCCGTCTGATAGGCGGCGGCGAGGCTGTTGATCGCCTCCTTCTCGTACTCGATCCGGTCGGCGTCGGAGGCCGCGGCGATCACGTCGCGGAGCTTCCGGACCCGCTCGTAGTGATAGGTGGCGATCTCCTTCGCGTTCCCCTTGGCGAAGATCTCGACCGCGCCGGCGTCGTACTCGGCCAGGGTGCGGAGGGCCTGCTCCAGCTCGGGGCTGACCTGCGAGGCGACGGCGCCCCCCGACCCCCCCTCGCGATACAGCCAGGCCCGGATCCCCTCGTACGCGACGATCATCTCGGCCTGCGACGGATCCGGGTTGAACGCCCGGGGCAGGCCGACGAACTTCCAGACCTCGCCGACCTTCACCAGCTCGGGGACCTGCAAGTACGCCACCTTGCCCAGGTCGGTCATGCCGTCGGCCTCGCCGGCGAAGATCACCGAGTTCTCGAACAGGAGCACGTCATCCTTCAATGCCGCCGACGCATCCGCCGGGATCAGGTGCGGCATGTCGGCGTCGAACCGCAGCCAGGCGGTCGTCTTGGTCCAGCCCCAGCCCCCGAGCGCCTTCGACAGCGCCTCGACCGCCGCCGGGCGCTCGCCGGCTTCCTTGCGGATCTGCTCGACCAGCCCCTTCGGCAGGCCGAGGCCCGCCAGCTCGTCGGCCGAGGCCATCACCGTGTTCAGCATCGCCTGGTCGCCGGCCACGAGGGCGTCGACCAGGACCTTGCTCGCCTCCTGGGCCGACAGGCGACGCCACGAGGCGATCTTGCCCCCCTCGACCACGGCGATCCGCGTCCCGGCCGTGTTCAGCCAGCGCGACTCGTCGATCTTGCGGTCGTCGTTGTAGTCGACGTCGCGGTAGACCTCGAACCCGTCCCGGTAGTAGCACCACTGGTCGATGTTGCGGTCGCCGCTCACGTCGATGAACCGGCGCAGGGTGCGGCCCTGGGCGTCCCGGATGACGACCGTCACCCCCTTCACACCCCCCCCCACGCGGGAGGCCGGCAGCACCTCGGCGGTGCTCGCCGCGATCTCGGCCGGGTCGGTGGGCGTGTCGTACTCGACCCCCCGCTGGACCGGCCGGTTATCCTTCAAGATGCTCGCCACGTCGAGCTGCTGCGCCATCGAGGCTCGGCCGGTCGACAGGCCAAGCACCACGGCGGCGGCGGCCATGGCCGCGGACCGGAAGCGGGCGGCACGCATCGGCTCCTCCTTCACCTTTTTTTGCGATTCACGAGCGGTGATCCGAACCGCACGATACGTTCTTGGATTCAACACGCGAACACGTCTGGCTCGATGCCGGTCGGGCCTGGCCGGGTCGGGGAGTCGACCGCTCCATCACCGCGATCGCGATCTCGATTGCGAGAGCGAGAGCGAGAGCGATCGCGGCACGATCAAGGGGAGGGCCGGGCCCTGCGGCCCCGTCCTCCCCGTCCCCCCTCCAGGCCCGTTCCAACCGCGCTGACGGGTCTGCTCGTGGCGGTTCCGAAGTCGCGTGCAAACCCGTCCCGATGCCCCCCTTCGAGGGCGACCGGCAATCACGTCTCCCCATCCTTCGGCATGCCAGGAGGCCGGCGTCAACCCTCCGGCCCCGGGTCGCGGCCCGATCGTTCGGGCTGTGCGGGATGCTCGCGTTCTCCCGCCCCGGCCGGGCGGATGATTCGGGGCTGGCGCGATCCGCGGACATCCGGCCGGATGGATCCCGTCTCGTTGCAATCCCCGTTCCAGGCCGCCCCACGACCCGGCCAGGCCCCCCGCCCGATTCGGCCCGAATCCCAACGGCTGTGACGGGTTGGGTCGCCGACCGCCGCCCGCGATCTCCCCGTCCCCGCCCCGGCTCCTCCCCGAGAGCGGCCCGCGAGGCGTTGTAAAAACGTCGCAAGGCGAATCGCCGCACGCACGGCCGATCGCGCGGCCCGACCCGACCCGACCGGCGGTGTGGTCCGGTCGTGCGGGTCGGATCGCGATCGGTCGGGCGACCCTCGCCGTCCCGGGCCGGTTCCGGATCAAGCCCCGGGGCGGTCCCCTCCGATATGAAGGGGGGATGGTTGACCGGGCACCGTTGATCGGCCCGCGTTCGGGTCGCAATCGCAGTCGCAATCGGTCCGATCGGACACCCACCCGGTCGGGCTCGAGAACCGAACGCTCAACGCCGGTCCGCCGGCCCAGCCCAGGATATGGAGAGTGGCGGCGATGGACCGACGAATTGACTCCGCCCGAGGCGCAACGGACTGCGATCGGGCCGGCTCGGGCCCCGAGGCCTCCGTGCTTCCCAGCCGGATCGACGCCCGATCGGCCTGCCTCAGGAGCCTCAGGCAGGGCAGGGGACCCGTCCTCCTGACCGGGGAGGCCGGCGCGGGCAAGACCTGGCTCTGCAGGAACCTGGCCGGGTCGCTCCCCGAGCTGGGCCGCTGGCTCTTCGTCGACGCCTCCCCGTCCGATTCCGGCCTCGACCTGCTCCGCCGCGTCCTCCGCGGGCTCGGCCGTCGCGACGCCGCCACGGTCCTCGACCCCCGCGCCGAGCTGCTCGACGAGCTGGCCGAGCAGACCGAGGACTCCCGCCGCTGGGTCGTCGTGCTCGACGAGGGCCAGAACGCCTCCGACGCCGTCCTCGAGGAGTTCCGGCTCCTCGCGAACCGGCTCGGCCAGGCCGACGGCGTCGCCGGCCTCGTCCTGATCGGCCGCACCGGCCTGGCCCTCCGCCTTCGGGGCCGGTCCTGGGAATCGCTCCAGGCCCGCCTGGCCCTCCACGCCCCGCTCGGGCCGGTCGACGCCGAGGAGGCCCGGACCCTGCTCGAATGGTCGCTGCCCGACCACTCCTGGACCCTGGAGACGATCGAGACGCTCCACGCCCGGGCCGCCGGCAACCCGGCCCGCCTGCTCCGCCTGGCCGATCGGCTCGCCCCCGCCGTCCGGCCCGAGCCGACCCCCCGGGCCGCTCGCCTGGCGTCCCCCCCGGCGGCGGCGACGGCCCCGATCTCCGGCTCGCCCCCCGATCGCGAGTCGACCCCGCCCCGGACCGGTTCCCCCCGGCTCTCCCCCTTCGTGCGACCGCCCGGGCCGATCGTCGCCGAGGCCCCCCCGATCCCGGACGCCCCGCGTTGCGACCCTCCCCGGCTCGGCGAGGCCCGCCCCCCCCTCCGGTTCGAGGACGGCGTGATCGAGGTCGGCTGGGCCGACGCCGAGGACCCCTCGGCCGATCCCGACCTCGGCCCCTTCACCGAGGTCGATGCCGAGGCCGATCTCGACGCCGAGTCCGACGTCATCCTCGCGCCGATCGACCTCGCCGAGTCCCTGGACGACGCCCTGGAAATCGGCCTGCACGCTCCCTCGGCCCCTGCCGGAGCCGACCGACGCCCGATCGAGCCCTCGACGGTGGCGATCGACGACCCCTACGCGGCCATCCAGGCGCAGTTGCAGTGGGCCCTCGCCCTGGAGGCGGCCCGGGGCCTCAACGGGACGCCGGCGGGCGGCCTCGCCGCCCACGACCCGACCCGCGACCCCCGCATCCCCTGTGCCTGCGAAGGGGAGGCGGCCCCGCAGGACGACGCCCGGGAGGGCCTCGACTGGTCGTCCGCCCGGCCCTCGGCGCAGGTCCGGGCCGAATCGGGTCAGGAATTCGCCCCCTATAGCCGACTCTTTTCCCAGTTGAATTCCGCCAACGAGCCGGAGTGATTGCCCGCTCGCCTGGTGAGATTGTCGGGCGATCGGCGGGAAATGGCTCAAACGTGCCTGGACCGATCGCCGATTGAGGGTTACCAAGGAGACGCGAATTCCCGCCCCTCACCGGGCGGGATCGCCGGGAGGGCAGGTGCCGTCGCGCGTTGCCAACGATTGATGCTCCCGTGCCCCCCAATTCCCGAGGGGGGACCTCGCGCATGGTGGTCCCTGGCGAGCGGTTCGGATTCACTCCGGATGCGCGGCCCGGGCCTGCAAAAGGCGGCACCTGCCCGTTCCCGACCCTGTGTCTTCATTCCATCCGGGCGGCCCCACCCGCCCGGCAACCCCGGCCGGCCTTCAGGATTCCCGAACCCGTCCCCGAATTTCAACGCCTCGTCCGTCGCCCGTCCCGTTCGCCGTAGCTCGCCGTTGGGTGCCGTCGAGTCCTCGAAGACGCCCCCCCTCCGGCTCGCCCGGGCGAATCATCCCTGCCGACGGCGTGTCGTCGCAGACTCGGCGACATCCAACGACCCCCGGCAACGGACCGAGGCGCCGCAATCGCCCCGGCAATTGGGCGGACGAGTGGACTGAAATTCCGGTTCGGTTCTGCTAGGCTGGTCCGATGGTAGGGGATGCGTGCTGATGCCCGTGACCGCCCCATTGCGCCCTTCGTCCCGACCGGCAAGCTTGGTGCGCCGATCGGTTTCGCCCCGTCCCGGATCTGTCGTGAGCGACGCGCCCGAACTCGCCACCGAATCCCCGGCCACGCCCCCCCGGCTGGTCGTCTCGCTGGCCACCTACAACGAGGCCGAGAATCTCGTCCCCCTCGTCCGGGCGATCCGCAAGTACGCGCCCCACGCCGCGATCCTGATCATCGACGACAACTCCCCCGACGGCACCGGCCGGGTCGCGGACGAGCTCTGCGAGCAGTTGCCCGACGTCCACGTCCTGCACCGGACCGGCAAGCTCGGCCTCGGCACGGCCATCCTCGAGGCCATGCGCTTCGCCATCCGGGGCGACTACGACCAGCTGCTGAACCTCGACGCCGACTTCAGCCACCCCCCCCGGTTCATCCCCGACCTGCTCGCCGGCATGGACCGCCACGACGTGATGATCGGCTCGCGCTACGTCCCCGGCGGCGGGGTCGAGAGCTCCCTCTTCAACACCAAGCGCAAGCTGATGAGCTGGGCGATCAACACCTACGCCCGCCTTTTGCTCGGCCTCACCTCGCGCGACAACAGCGGCTCCTATCGCTGCTACCGCGTCTCGAAGCTCGCCGAGATGGACCTCGACCGGGTCCGCTCGCGCGGCTATTCGTTCATGGAAGAGATTCTTTACTGGTGCCGGCTCGTCGGCTGCACCGTCGGCGAGACCCCGATCATCTTCGAGGACCGCCGCGCAGGCAAGTCGAAGATCAACACCCTCGAAGTCCTCCGCGCCCTCGACGTCATCCTCCGCCTCGGCCTCACCCGCCCCTTCCGCCGCCGCCCGACCAGCAACTCCCCGGCTCCCACCGTCCGGGCCTGATCCCGAGACTCCTCCCGGGCCGGGCCGCCCGCCAGGGCCCGGTTTCGGGCCCCACAGCCCGACAAAGAGCGTGTTGCCGACGCGGCCCTCAGGGGCGACCGCCTGTGCAGAAACGGCAGTGGTACTCCAGCACGCCCTTCGGGGTAGACGCTATCCGGTGTGTTCGCCGCGGCTTCCCACCTCGCCCTCATTCGATGCCACTGCGGGTCAGCCACGGGATCGGAAGGAAACGTAGCGTCGGAACCACGAGTGCCCAGAAGACCCACAAACTCCCGAGTACCATCAGCAGCCACGAGAACCAGCCCGACGGCCGTCGACCCGACGCGCCTATGGCAAGGAGTAGCCAGACCCCGGCGATCGCTGCCCCGCATGCCACAGAGCCGCGGCCGAGGATGGTGAGGAACCAAAAGCCATTAGCGTAATGACGGGGCCAATCACCGGTGCCGGCGAAGACGAGAACCAAGGCGAGCTGCTGCCCCGCAACGAGGACGAATGCCCCGGTCGCTGCGATGAGTGCCGCGGGTCCGGGTTCGGCGGATTGTTGCCGGAGGGCTGCCCTGTGACGAGCGAGCCAGAGTGCAAGTGCGACCGCCGTACAGCTCCAGAGTGCCAGCGATCCGGTGAACTCGACATATTGGCGGCGGTCCCACGACCTGTGAGCCTCAGCCGGGATGCACCCTTTGACGATCGCGGGAGTCGCCATCACCAACGCGACTGTAGCGATTAGGGCCATCAGGTCGAGCAGTCTCACCTGCCGCGAAGACTTGTGCGGCGCTGACTGCGGCGATGCTGGGGGTATGGTCATCGCTTCCGTCGCCTG
>NZ_JBFEFH010000015.1:0-162362 GCF_040717455.1 Tautonia sp. JC769 | reverse complement strand
GTGATGCGCTTCTGATGCGCCTCGTGATGCGCATCGGAGAGGCTGGAAATGGCTCGCGATGCGGTTGTCAAAGAGGTGCCTCGATCCTTCGGCGACATCAGGGAGGGGATGCCGGAAGGCGATCAGGGGATGAGGGCAGGGAAACCCGTCTCTCTCTATCTATACAGTCGTGGAAATGGGCGTCGGCAGTCACAGAAAATGACCGATGCGGTGATGACATGCTTTGCGTCGAACGGCCTTTCACATGAGCATGCCACCGGGATCGTCAAAGGAGCCGAGCCGACCGACGGGGGTATCGACTGGAAATCGGAGGACGGGGGGGGGATGATCGGGGGGCATCGTCCATCGCTTCGGATCGAGGTCGGCGGGGGTCGACCGACAGTCGAGATGGGCCTTCCCCTTTTCCAGATCGAGGAGCCATCGAAGATGAACGCATCGCGCAACAACGCCTCGCGACGGAAGTTCCTGATGAGTGCCGCGGCGGCCTCGGTCGGCGCGATCGCGTTCCCGACGGTCGTGCCCGCGAGGGCCCTGGGGCGAGACGGATCGGCCGCGCCGAGCGACCGGATCGTGCTGGGGACGATCGGCGTGGGGGGCCGGGGCCGGGGGCTGAACCGGATGTTCCTCCAGCAGCCCGACGTGCAACTGGTGGCCGTCTGCGACGTGGACGCCTCGCACCGGCAGCAGGCGGTCGCGGAAGTGAATGAACAGGTCGGCAACGACGACTGCGCCTCGTATCACGACTTCCGAGAGCTGCTTGCGCGGGATGACATCGAGGCGGTGATCGTGGCCACGCCGGATCACTGGCACGCAATCCCGACGATCGCCGCGGCCCACGCCGGCAAGGATATTTACTGCGAGAAGCCGCTGACGAACACGGTGGCCGAGGGGCGGGCGATCGTCGACGCGGTGGATCGCCACGGGCGGATCCTCCAGGTCGGCAGCCACGAGCGATCGGGCGACAATGCGCGGTTCGCCTGCGAGCTGGTGCAGAACGGCCGGATCGGCCGGGTGCACACGGTCCGCATCAACCTTCCCGACAACGACAACCACCACCAGGAGGCCAAGGCCCTGGCCGAGGTCCCCGGGCCGGAGCCGATCCCCGACGGGTTCGACTACGACTTCTGGCTCGGCCACACCCCCCGCGTGCCGTATGCCGAGGCCCGCTGCCACTTCTGGTGGCGCTTCAACCTGGCTTACGGCGGCGGCGAGATGACCGACCGAGGCGCCCACGTCATCGACATCGCCCAGCTCGGACTGGGCATGGATCACACCGGCCCGGTCCACTTCGAGGCCGAGGGGCGTCGCGGCGAAGGGCTTTACGACGTCTTCTGGGATTATGAATTCACCAACACGTATGCCGACGGGACGAAGCTGATCGGCTCGACCGAAGGCCCCCGCGGCCTGAAGTTCGAGGGGGAGGACGGCTGGATCTTCGTCGAGATCCACGGCGGTCGGCTGGAAGCCTCCAGCCCGTCGCTCCTGGAGGAAACCATCGGGCCGGACGAGATCCACCTCGGCCGCAGCCCCGGCCACCAGCGCAACTTCCTCGACTCCGTCCGCAGCCGCCAGCGCCCCGTCGCCCCCGCCGAGGTCGGCCACCGGACCGCCACCATCTGCCACCTGAACACCCTGGCCATGCTCACCGGCCGCCCCCTCGCCTGGGACCCCGAGGCCGAACAGGTGACCAACAGCGAGGACGCCAACCGCCTGCTCTCTCCCACGATGCGCAAGCCCTGGTCCCTCTGATCATCGCCGCCCTCGCCCGGCGTCACCCCTCCGCCCCCTCGGTGACGCCGGGCCCGGCTCCCCCTCCGGGATTAAGCGAAGACCTCCTCCACCTCCTTGACCCGGCCGCCTTCCGGCATTACCATGCCTCTAACGATGATCGACCGGTGCTCAGGACGATTGAGTGTCCCACACTCCCGCTCTTCAACTCCGATCATCCCACCGCGGGCGTAATTCAGTGGTAGAATGCCAGCTTCCCAAGCTGGACGTCAGGGGTTCGAATCCCCTCGCCCGCTCTCGACGCAAGTCTTTAGTCTGTCGTAGATTGTGACGCAGCCCCGAGTGAGGGGCGCGGCCCCTGAAGCGGGAACTTTTCGATTACAGGTCATCGCCTGGCCGGATCGTCGCCGCGAGCGCCCGGGATGGGGATGGAAAGGTCCATACGCCCGACGCCTGAGGTGGGCGATGGTATTGATTCACCCGCGACGACCTGCTCAAGAACGAGCAGGCCGGTCGGGGTCGCTTTTGGCTCGGTGACGAGGCGCTGGATGACGCTGCCGGCGTTGAGGAGTCAGGGCGTGAGCGTGCTGGGGGTTGTCGAAGACCTCCGCGTCGTGCGGGCCGGGATGCTCGGGGTTGCGGAGGGTCATGGGGTGAGTTCGGCGGCCTCGATGACCCGCATGGATTTCCACTTGCCGGAGCGGAACCGGAGCGAGAAGCAGGCGGCCATGGCCAGGATATAGGCGGTGGCGAAGGCCCAGGCCCACTCGATGGCCCCGCCGGACTGGACAAGGAAGTAGGTGGGGATGACCATGATCGGCCAGGCGAGGAGGAAGGTCACGACCGAGACGAATCGGGTGTCGCCGGCGCCGCGGAGGGAGAACGAGAAGGTCATGTTCACGGCGTCGGCCAGGGAGTAAGCCGCGGCCATCGCCAGGAGGGCGGGGACCAGCTCGGCCACGGCCGAGAAGTGGGCAGGGTCTGCCTGGCCCTCGAAGACCGAGACCATCACGCCGGGGATCGTCAGGTAGGCGAACGCGACCAGGCTCATGTACGCGAACACCCACTTCAGCCCGGTGTAGGCGGAACGCTCGGCCAGGTCGGGCTGCTCGCCCCCCAGGCGCTGGCCGACGAGGATCGAGACGGCCTGGACCATGCCCAGCATGGGGAGGAAGGCCACCATGTTCAGCCGGACGGTCAGGGCGGTGGCCCCGGCCTGGGCCTCGCCGAGCCGGCCGACGAGCTGCACGAAGACGTGGAAGACCAGGACGTCGGAGAAGACCTGCGAGCCGGCGGGCAGGCCGTAGCGCAGGAGCCGTCCGAAGAGTTCCCGCTCCGGTCGCCAGCCGGCCAGCGTGCGGAACTCGCGGGCGAAGCGAGGGCGGAGGAACAGGACCAGGGCGACCAGGGCGGAGACCCACGAGCCGGCCACGGTGGACCAGCCGGCGCCGGCGATGCCCCACTCAGGGAAGCCGAGGCGGCCGGAAATGAGGACGAGCCCCCCGGCGATGTTGACGGCCGTGCCGGCGACCTCAATCCCCAGGACGGTCCACGTCTGCCCGCGGCCCGAGAAGAAGCCGTTGATGGCGGACATGACCAGCATGGGCAGGGCGGCGAAGCTCAGGCAGCGGAGGTAGGTGACCTCCAGCCCTTGCAGGGCCGGCGTGTGCCCGCCCAGGGCGATCAAGGACGGCGCGGCCGGGACCATCAGCAGGAAGAGCAAGCCGGCGGCCACGGCGAAGAGGATGCCCTGCCAGACGGCCGGGCCGACGCGGTGATGCCGCCCCGCGCCGGTGTACTGGGCGACGAAGGTGGCGACGTAGCCGGCGGTGGCCTGGAGCAGGCCGAAGGGGAGCCAGAACCACATCATGGCCGGGAAGGAGGCGGCCATCTCCAGAGGGTCGTGCCAGGCGAGGAGCAGGGTATCGGCGAAGACCTGGGCGGTCATGAAGCTCTGGCTGACGACCAGGGGCAGGGCGAGGGTCAGGAGTTCGCGGCTTCCTCCCGGCCGCGATCGGGGGCGACAGCCTTCCTCGGGCTCGGGGGCGGGCACCTCGGTCGACTCGCCCATCACGGCATCTTGGCTCATCGATTGATCTCTCGCCGGGCAACGGGGGTGGCCGGTCCGCTCGGTATTTTGAATGGAGGCGCCGAGGGGTCGGGAGGTTCGGGGAGGCGGCGAAACGTCCCGATTTCGAGTCGGGAACATGAATGACCGAGGAGCATTTGGGCCCTGCGGGCGCGATCGGGCCATGACATCGTGCTTGTGATACGCCTCGACTTCGTCCTATCCTGTTCGGGAATCGGGGGTTGGTCGGTGGCGTCCGTGATGCGAGGGGATTGACGACCATGACGCTGATGCTGGTTTGCTTCGCGGCGGCGGCCCTGGGGCCGGGTGAGGATGGGGTGTCCGGCGACGCGGTGATCCGAGGCGGCGAAGGGGGTTCGGAGGTGGTGATCACCACGACCGATCGCCTGGCGGGGGCGATCCACTCGCTGACCTGGGGGGGCAAGGAGTTTATCGACAGTTTCGACCACGGGCGGCAATTGCAGTCGGCGGCGAATTTCGACTGCGGCAAGCCGTTCGTCCCCGAGGTGTTCAACCCGACCGAGGCCGGATCGCGGGCCGACGGGACGGGGGACTCGTCGTCGAGCCGGTTGCTGGAGCTTCACGCCGAGGGGGCGGAGCTGAGGACGACGGTGCGGATGGCCTTCTGGCTCGCGCCGGGGGAAGAGTCGCTCGGGAACCCGGCCCAGAACGATCGCGTCCTGTCGGATCACCTCGTTTCGAAGCGGGTCCGGATCGGGGAAGGGGGGGACCCGAAAGTCATTCGATACGACGTGGTGTTCACGGTCCCGCAGGGAGAGCACCATACGTATGCCCAGTTCGAGGCGGTGACCGGCTACATGCCCCCCGAGTTCGGCGCGTTCTGGCGGTTCGACGCGACGACGGGCGACTTGGTGCCGCTGGATGACGGGCCGGGGGAGCAGGCCGATCCGGTCGTCCTGTCGACCGCGGACGGGTCGCACGCGATGGGGGTCTACTCGCCCGACCCGTCGCCGGGCTACGGTCGGTTCCGCTTCGAGGCCGAGCGGGTCAACAAGTGGAACTGCGTGTTCCGGGAGCGCGACCCTCGGGGCGTGCGGCCGGGTGAGTATGCCTATCGCATGTTCGTGCTCGTCGGCACGCTCGACGACGTGCGGCGGTCGCTGGTCCGCTTGCACGAGGGGGACGCCGCGGGATCGGACGACTCGTGAGGGGTGCGGGATGCGACGGGTAGAACGGCCGGGTGCGAGGGGTGGGGCCTGGTTCAAGGGGTGTGATAGGGGGAGTCGGTCAGGGGGATGGCCTGCTGCGTGTCGGCGGCGAGCTGGGCCTTGAGGGCGATCTCGGTGATCCGACAGGCTTCGTGGAGGGTCAGGGGGGGAGGGCCTTCGCCTTGCAAGGAGCGGGCGAAGCGCGTGAACAGGTCGAGTTGAGGGTCGGGGGAGAGCGTGCGGGGCGGTTCCTGAGCGGTGGTGAGCGTGACCTTGCGATCGGCCAGCGCGAGTTCGACGACGCCGAGGGTGCCGGCGATGCGGACGCGCTCGTCGCCGTGGGTGGGGGCGGTCTCGGGGCGGAGGTAGTCGAGCGTGACGGAGGCGACTCCGCCGTTGCGCATGGTGAGCACGTAGCTTGCCTGGCTCGCGCAGGCGGGGAAGTCGGGATGGGCGGTGGTGCCCTCGTGGCCGGAGACCGAGGTGAAGACGTCGCCGAGGATCCAGTGCAGCCAGTCGAAGGCGTGGATGCCGGCCCAGGGGGCGATGCCGGGGAAGGTGTCCCGACTGCGCCAGGAGGCGGGGCGGGTGCGGCCCCACTTGTAGCTTTTCTGGCTGAAGCTGAGGAGGGGATCGCCGACGGCTCCGGCCCGGACGACGCGATGGACGGAAGCCAGTTCGGGCACGCCCCGCATGGTGTGCATGGGGACGAGGGGAGCTTGATTGGCCTGGGCGGTCTTATAGAGATCTTCAAGCGTGGTCAGGTCCATGGCCAGCGGTTTCTCGGCGATGACGGGAAGGCCGCGTTCCAGGCATCGAAGCGTCCAGGCGGGGATGCGGTCGGCACGGCCGCAGACCTGCACCAGGTCGAGGCGTTCGGTTTCGAGCATCCGGAGGGCGTCGTCATAGCGACGGGTGTCGATCGTCAGGCCGGGGGCGTGGTCGAAGGCGCCGGTCGATTCCTCCGGGCCGGTCGAGGCGACCGCGACGAGTTCGAGGCCGGTGATCTGGTCGAGGGCGGGGGCGTAGCTCTGCCAGTGGCCGGTCGATCCGATCAACCCGAGACGCATGGTGATGCTCCGTTCTGGCCGAGGTGATCGGGCGAAAAGGGGGAAGAACGATGGTCCGGACGTTGAGTTGAGGGGCGTGAATCGAGCACTTGCCGGCGAGCGACCGAGGGGAGAATCCCCGAAGATCGCCTGGCTTGCAGGGGGCGTCGCGCATCTTTGTTTATTGTGAGAGGTCTGCGATCACTGTAGCGGCCTGCCAGGAGTGACGCCAGCGGGGGATGATTCGCGTCGAGGCGGAGCGAGCGAGGCGGAGACTTCCCTCCCGAGAGATGGGGGGGCATACTGGGATCGATCGACAGGGACCGGGCGATTGCCCGATAAAGCTGCGAGCTCGATTCGGGATGAAGCGATCGAGGCGGGACAAGACGCGAACGTGACACATCCTCAGGAGGTCGTGATGGAGAAGCGTCGAGGTTTGCTTGGGATTCGGATGGGTGGGGGAATGTTGGGCCTTGTTCTGGCCGTCACGATCGCTTCGGGTGACGAGGTGGCTCCCCGGCCCGAGGAGCAGCAGTTGCCCCTCGCGATGCATTCGGAAATGACGGATCGGCCGGCGATCACCGTGGGGCGTGCCGACGCCGACCTGATCGGGGCCGACAACCGGGCGTTGCAGGCGGCGGTCGACTACGTGGCGGGCCTCGGGGGTGGGGTCGTCTCGATCGGGGAGGGTGAGTACCTGATGCGCGACTCGCTGCACCTGCGGAGCGGCGTGACCGTGCGGGGGGTGGCCGGGAAGACGGTCCTCCGCAAGGCGAAGGCGGCGGTGTCGCCGCTGGTGCTGGATGGGGATTTCGGGGAGCAGCAGATCACGGTTGCCGAGCCGGAGGGGTTCGGGGTCGGGATGGGGGTCGCGGTCTGGGACAGCCGAGCGGGAGGGTTCCATACCACCGTGGCGCGGATCACGGGAGGACGCGAGAACACGTTTTCGATCGACCAGCCCTTGATGGCCGACTGCATGGTGTCGAACGGGGCGATGGCCGCCACGATCTTCCCGGTCGTGAGCGGGGTGGGGATCGAGGGGGCGCGGGTGGAAGACGTGGTGATCGAGGGGAACAAGGAGGAAAACCCATATCTGAACGGTTGCCGGGGGGCGGGGATCTACCTGTATCGCGGCTTCGGGACGGTGATTCAGGGGTGTGTCGTCCGGAATTATCACGGGGACGGGATCAGCTTTCAGCAGTCGAATGATGTGGTTGTGATTAACTGCATCAGTGAGGAGAACACGCATCTGGGCCTCCACCCGGGGAGCGGCTCGCAGCGGCCGGAGGTGAAGGGATGCCTGGCCAGGAGGAACGGGACGGATGGTCTGTTCCTGTGCTGGCGGGTGCGGCACGGGACGTTCGAGGAGAACGTGTTGGAGGAGAACGGCCAGTTCGGCATCTCCATCGGCCATAAGGATTCCGATAACCTGTTGCGGGCGAACCGCGTGGTGCGGAATGCCGAGAACGGCGTGTTTTTCCGGAACGAGTCGGCGGCGATGTCGCCGCACCGGAATCGTCTGGAAGGGAATGTGATCGAGGACAACGGCCGAGAACCGGGGACGGCGGGGATTCGGGTCCGGGGTGAGCCGTCGGGCCTGATCTTCGAGCAGAATCTGATCCGGGATACGCGACCGGACGCGGAGCGGACCCAGACGGTGGGGATCCTGATCGAGCCGCAGGTCGGGCCGATCGCGATCGGCCCGAACCTGATCAAGGCGGGCACGGCGGTCGATGACCGACGCGATTCGCTCGAAGGGACGCCGGATCCGTCGGTGCCGTGATCGGGGCGGGAAGTGCGAGGTCGGATCAGAAGTTGAATTGACGAGAGGATGATTCACTTGAGTGGACTTTCGCAGGACGAGGTGACGCGGTTGCGCGATCGCGTGGACGCGGCGGTGACGCGGGATCGCTTGCTGGCGATCGCGGAGCGGTTGATTGCGGTCCCGAGCCCCACGGGATCGGCCGGGGCGGCGGCCGACGCCTTGGCCGAGATCCTGGGGGAGGAAGGGTTCGCGGTGGACCGGCCCGAGGCCGGCCATCCGGCGGCCCCGGCGGTGGTCGCTCGGCTGGACGGGAAGCGGCCGGGCAAAACCCTGCAATTCGACGGGCACCTGGACACGGTGCATTTGCCCTTCGTCCCGTTCGCCGTGGAAGGGGATCGGATTCGAGGGAGCGGGTCGTCGGACATGAAGGGGGGGCTGGCGGCGGCGGTGGAGGGGATGCTCGCCGCCCGGGACGCCGGGGTGCTGGAGGCGGGGTCGATCCTGCTGACCGCGCATGATCTGCACGAGGCGCCGTGGGGGTTCGGACTGCAGTTTGATCAGATGCTCATGGATGGGATCGTGGGGGACGCGGTCCTGATTCCGGAGCCGTTGTGCGGCCATGTGCCGGTGGCCGGTCGGGGCCAGGCGTGCTGGAAGATCACGATCCGACGCGAGGGGCCTCCGGTGCATGAAGTGATGCGCGACCCCGAGGCGCCGCGGGTGATCCCGGTGGGCGCGGAGCTGGTGAGGCGGCTTCACGAGCTGGACGATCGGCTGGCCGGCCAGGTGGACCCCGTGGCCGGGCGGTCGAGCGTGTTCGTGGGGCAACTGCACGCGGGGGAAATTTACAATCAAGATCCGCCGATCTGCTGGTTGGAGGGGACCCGGCGCTGGGTCCCCGGATACGACCGGCACGCGGTCGAGGCCGAGTTCCGGGGGATGCTGGCGGAATTGGCCGCGGAGACCGGGACCACAATCGAGGCGGAGTTCCAGCTTGTGCGCGATGCGTTCGCGCTCGATGTCAATTCAACGTTTGTCGGCGTGTTTCAGGCGGCACGCAGCGCCATGGATGGAGAGCCCTTGCCGACGGGGCCGAAAGCATTTGTGGACGACGGCAACAGCGTGTCGGCGCTGGCCGGCGTGCCGAGCATTACCCACGGCCCTCTGGCGGGAGGGCAGCACACGGTCGAGGAATGGGCTTCGATCGAGGACCTGATGCGAGTGGCCCGCCTGTACGCCCTGACCGCAGCCCTGTATTGCCCCCGAGGATGACGATCGATGGCGACCGTGTCTCACACCATGCCCGACCTGATCAGCGAAGCCCAAGCGTTCGAGGAGCGATTCCTCCGGCAGATCTTCGTCAGGGACCAGATGGCGGAATGGTCCAAGCACCCGCTCATCATGTCCCGGGCCGAGGATGTCTCGTACTGGGATGTGAACGGGAAACATTATCATGATGCGTTGTCGGGGATTTACGTGGCCTCGATCGGTCACAACAATCGCAGGGTCATCGACGCGATCAAGGAGCAGTTCGATCGGTTGACGTTCTCGCCGGCCATGCACGGGACGAACCCGGTGGCGGTGCAACTGGCGAACCTGCTGGCCGAGCTGGCCCCCGGCGACCTGGGGGCGGTGAAGTTCCAGTGCGGCGGGTCGGAGGTGACGGAGGCGGCGATCAAGCTGGCCCGGCAGTACCACCGGCTGACCGGATCGCCGGGGAAGTACAAGATCATCAGCCGGTATCAGTCGTGGCACGGGTCGACGCTGGGGTCGCTGTCGGCCTCGGGGTTGAAGGCGCGCAAGACGGTGAACGAGCCGATGGCGCCCGGTTTCCTGCACGTCTTCCCGCCGACCTGCTACCGATGCCCGTTCGGCAAGGCGTACCCGAGCTGCGAGCTGACCTGCGCGACGATCATCGAGCAGGTGATCGCGATGGAAGATCCGGCCACGGTCGCCGCGATCATGGTCGAGCCGATCGGCCACACGGGGGGGGTGATCGACCCGCCCGAGGAATACCTGCCGCTCCTGCGGGAGATCTGCGATCGGAACAACATCCTCCTGATCTTCGACGAGATCATCACCGGATTCGGCCGGACGGGGCACCTGTTCGCGGCGGAGACGTTCGGGGTGGTCCCCGACGTGCTCTGCGTGGCGAAGGGGATGAGCGGCGGTTATGCGCCCCTGTCGGCGATGATCTGCCGGCGGCCGATCGCCGATGCGTTCTGGGGGCCGATCGAGTCGAACCCGGGATTCGTCGAGGGGCACACGTTCGAGGGGAACCCGATCTCGTGCGCCGCGGGGATCGCGGTGATCCGGGAGATCCTCGAACGGGACCTGTGCGGCAACGCGAGGGAGCAGGGGGCCCGGCTCCGCGCCGGGTTCGAGCGCCTGGCGGAGCGGCACGGGGTGATCGGGGACATCCGCGGCAAGGGGCTGTTCCAGGCGATCGAGTTCGTCCGAAACCCGGCGACGAAGGAAGCGATGCCCGACGCCTTCGGGGTGCGGGTCGGGCGGCGGGCGCTCGAGCATGGCTTGCTCTGCCGGTTCGACCCGAACTGGATCGCGTTCGGCCCGCCGTTGATCGTCACCGCGGAACAGATCGATGCGATGGTGGCGATCCTCGACCGCAGCCTCGGCGAGGTGCTGGCCGAGACCGCGGCCTGACGAAGGTTGAACGCCGGGGCCTTCTCGCGAGCGTGAGAAGGCCCCGATCGGGAGGTGGGAGCTGGGATCAGGCGAGGATCTCGCGGATCGGCTTGCCGTGGTCGATGTCGAGCCGCTTGAAGCCGGGGACTTCGAGCCTGCGGGAGTCGAGGCCGAGTTGGTGCAGGACGGTGGCGTGGATGTCGGTGACGTAGTGGCGGTTCTCGACGGCGTGGAAGCCGAGTTCGTCGGTGGCGCCGTGGACGACCCCGCCCTTGACGCCGCCGCCGGCCATCCAGGCGGAGAAGCCGAAGGGGTGGTGGTCGCGGCCGTCGCCGTTCTGAGAGCCGGGGGTGCGTCCGAACTCGGTCGCCCAGACGACGAGGGTGTCGTCGAGCAGGCCGCGGCGTTTCAGATCCTTCAGCAGGCCACCGATCGGCTTGTCGACCTGCTTGCAGAGCTTGGAGTGGCCGGGCCTGAGGCTGGAGTGGGCGTCCCAGGCCCCTGCGCCGCCGTTCGAGCCGTGGAAGATCTGGACGAAGCGGACGCCCCGCTCGACGAGGCGGCGGGCGGTGAGGCACTGCTGGCCGAATTCTCGGGTTTCGTCGCGGTCGAGGCCGTAGAGTTCCTGGGTCGCGGAGGACTCGGAGGCGAAGTCGACGACCTCGGGGACGGACATCTGCATGCGGAAGGCCAGCTCATATGATTTGATGCGGGCGCGGAGCTGGGCGTCGTCGGGGTACTGGACGGCGGAGATGCGGTTGAGGCGGTCGATGAGGTTGAAGGTGTCGGCCTGTTCCTCGCGGTAGACGTCGGGGCCGGGGGCGGCGAAGGGGAGCGGGTTCTTCGGGTCGATTTCGAGCTGGACGCCGTCGTGCTCGGGGCCGAGATAGCTGGCGCCGTGGCCGTTCATGCCGCCGCAGCAGTCGGCGATGGGGGTGCCCAGGACGACGAACTGGGGGAGTTCCTCGTTGAGCGAGCCGAGGCCGTAGTGGACCCACGAGCCGATGGTCGGGAACGGGCCTTCGAGCGAGTGGCGGCCGGTGTGGAACTGGAGCTGGGCGCCGTGGTTGTCGTTGGTCGTCCAGAGGGATCGGATCACGGCGAGGTCGTCGACGCAGTCGGCGACCTCGGGCCACCAGTCGCTGACCTCGATGCCGCTCTCGCCCCGTTTGGAGTAGCCGACCTGGAGCGGATAAAGCTCGTGGCGGATGTGGCCGTTGGCGTCATTCTGGATGGCGATCCGGACGTTCTCGGTGTAGGGGGATTCGAGCACGTCCCGATGCGGGGTCTCGTTGATGGTCTTGCCGGCGTAGCGGTTCAGGGCGGGCTTGGGGTCGAAGCTCTCCAGGTGGCTGGTGCCGCCGATCATGAACAGCCAGATGACGCGCTTGGCCTTCGGGGCGAAGTGGGGGAGGCCGTCGGGCGGGGCCCAGGGGCCGAACTCGTCGGCCCGGGCGATGCCGTCGCGATAGAGCATGGCGCCGAGCGCCAGGCCGGTGAAGCCCATGCCGAGGTCGGCCAGGAAGGCACGTCGAGGGGTCTTCGGGGCGATCGGATTCATGGGATTCGGGGCCTCCCGGGCCGCGTGGAGGGGGGATCAGCGGATCGTGAGGAAGTCGGAGTGGTTCATCAGCGCGTGGATGAGATTTTCTCGGGCACGCTGATGGGGGTCGGCCGAGGGGGGGACGGCGCTCTCGGGGCCGCTCTCGAAGGGGGTGAGCGCCTCGGCGTCGGCGAGCCGAGCGGGCTGGGTCTGGAGGTACTCCAGGCAGGCATCGCGTTCGTCGGGGCCGGGGGCGCGGCCGAGGACGTGCTCGAAGGCGAGCGAGACGAAGGAGGGATCGGAGTCTCCGCCGCATTCCTCGGAGAGCTTGCCCGCGAGGTGCCGGGCCTGACCGAGCGTGAGCGAGCTGTTCGAGAGGGCGAGCGCCTGCTGGGGGGCGACGCTCACGTCGCGGCGGTAGCAGGAGGTGACGTTGGCCGAGTCGAACAGCTTCAGGAACGTGGCCCGTTTTTCCTTCGCGTGCCGGAAGTAGAGGCTGCGGCGCGGGGTGTCGAGGGCCGATTCCGGGGCGAGGTCGGGGCCGCCGAGGGTCGGGTCGAGCGACCCGGCGACGCGGAGCACGTTATCCCGGACCAGTTCCGACTCCATCCGCCTGGGGTTCATGCGCCAGAGGGAGCGGTTCTCGGGGTCGATGGCGGTGTTCGGGTGGTCGGGGTCGGACCAGGACTGCCTGCGGTAGGCGTGCGAGGTGACGATCAGGCGGTGCAGGTGCTTGAGGCTCCAGCCGGAATCGATCAACTCGACGGCCAGCCAGTCGAGCAAGGCGGGATGGGTGGGGTCGGCGCCGTTGATGCCGAAGTCGAACACGGAATCGACGAGCGGCTCGCCGAAGTGGCGCATCCAGACGTGATTGACCGCGACGCGGGCCGTCAGGGGGTTCTCCCGGTCGGTGATCCAACGGGCGAGCGCGAGCCGCCGGCCGGTGCTGGTCTCCGGCCGGACGGGTCCGAGCGGGGTGTAGGAGGTCGGCAGCGGGGCATCAAGGGCCTTGGTAGCGTCGTCGGCGGCCTTGGTCGCATCGGCGAGGGCCTTCTCGGCGTTCGAGACGGCCTGGGCGGTCTTGGGGTCGGATTCGGAGAGCGCGGCCCGGGCGTCGGCGAGCGCCTTTTCCGCGATCGCCTTGTCGCGCAAGGCCCGGGCCAGGCTGGCGCGACGTTCGGCCAGGCCGGCCTGGATGGTCAGGAGTTCGACCTGGGATTCGTCGGGATTGGAGGCGTATCGGGCGTCGTCGGCGGCGATCCGGGCCTCGACGGCGTCGCGTTCCGCCAGGGCAACGTTCAGCCCGCGTTCGGCGAGGCGGAGGGGGGAGAGGGAATCGTCATCGGCCGATTCGGCGGGCGTTGGGGAGTCGGGACCGGACTCGGCCCGGGCCTGTTGCAAGGCGGATCGGGCGGATTCGACCGCGGCCCGTGCGGTTTCGAGCGCCTCGCGGCGGACGTGGGGACGGAGGCCGGGGTAGGAGGCGGTCGGCGGCAGGGAGACGGGGGAGATGTCGAACGCGTCGCCGAACATCCGGGGGATGGAGGGATCGAGGGGGCGGCTCTCGACCGGCATCGATTCCTCGCCGCGCTCGAAGAGGTAGGTCGGGCGGTCGGCATGGGCGTCGAAGACGCGGACGAGGCCGTCCTTGGCGGTGTCGGGCTGGCCGGGGATGCGGTCGGTGGCGACCTCGTGGGGTTCGAACAGGGCCCGGAAGCGGTAGTAGTCGGCCTGGGGGATGGGGTCGTACTTGTGGTCGTGGCACTTGGCGCAGTTGATCGTCAGGCCGAGGAAGGCCTTGCCCGTGTGCTCGACGGTGTCGTCGAGCCAGATATTGCGGTTGAACTTGTACCAGTTGCGGACGAGGAAGCCGGTGGCGCGCAGGGTGTCGGGGTCGTCGGGGGTGATCTCGTCGGCGGCGAGCATGGCCCGGATCATCTCGTCGTAGCCGAGGTCGGCGTTGAGCGACTCGACGATCCAGTCGCGCCATCGCCAGATGTGCGGCTGGCTCTCGCGGACCTCGCTCTGGAAGCCGTCCCAGTCGCTGTAGCGCCAGACGTCCATCCAGTGTCGGCCCCAGCGTTCGCCGAAGTGGGGGCTTTCCAGCAGGCGATCGACGGCGCGGTCGTAGGCGTCGGGGCCGGAGTCGGCGAGGAAGGCGTGGAGTTCGTCGGGGGTCGGGGCGAGGCCGGTCACATCGAGCGCGAGGCGGCGGAGCAGGAGGGCGGGGTCGGCCTCGGGCAGGGGAGTCAGGCCGAGGCGTTCGTGTTCGGCGGCGAGGAAGGCGTCGATCGGGTTCGATCCTTCGGGGCGGCCCGGGGCATCCGGCACGTCGGGCCGGGCGGGGGGCTGGAAGGCCCAGTGGTCCATCGGGTCTTGCTGGGGTGCCTCGTCGGCCGGCGCGGGGGCGCCGGCGGCGATCCAGGAGCGGATCCGGTCGACCTGCTCGTCGGTGAGGGGTTCCCCCTCGGGGGGCATGCGGAGGCCGTCGTCGTCGGTCAGGACGTGGAGGAGATAGCTTTCCTCAAGGTCGCCGGGCTCGATGACCGGCCCGGCGTTGCTGCCGACCCGCATCAGCTCGACCGTGTCGAGGCGCAGCTCGGCCTCCTGCTTCAGGGCGCCGTGGCAGGAGTAGCAGCGGGCGGTCAGCACCGGCTTGATGTCGCGGAGGTAATCGACCTCGTCGGCTCCTGCCTGGGGAGGCACAACAACCAGCCCGGCGAGGATCGCCGCAGCCGAGAGACGCAACACCATTCGCTCTGCCCCCGGAGAGGATTCCATGCGGGTGATTGGCCAGTCGCACCAAACTGCCCGCATGGGTGGTCAACAATTGTTAAGAATACCGCGCCCTTGCCGGGGGGGACAAGCCGTTACCGAGGGGGGCGGAAGGCGTGCTCACGTTCCTCTCGGTCGGGAGGCGTCGATGCGACGCTGCTGGGGCGAGGGTGGGCAGACAGCTCGGGAGGAAGCCCGTCGAAACTGTTTGCCGAGTCCCGGTCGAGCAGGCGGAGGAAGGCCGAGACGATCTCGGGATCGAGCTCGGTGCCGGAGAGGGCAAGCAGGTTGGATCGGACCTGGGCCGGAGGGAGGGCGGCGCGGTAGGGGCGGTCGGACGACAGGGCGTCCCAGATGTCGACGACGGCGAAGATCCGCGCGGCCAGGGGGATTTGCTTGCCCTTCAGGCCGCGGGGGTAGCCGCTGCCGTCCCAGCGTTCGTGGTGGCAATAGGGGATGTCGAGGGCCGGCCGGAGGAACTCGATGGGGGATAGGATGGCGAAGGCGTCGTCGGGGTGCCGGCGGACGACGGCCATCTCGTCCTCGCTGAGTCGTCCGGGTTTGAGGAGGATGTGGTCGGGGATGCCGACCTTGCCGATGTCGTGGAGCAGGGCCCCGCGGCGGATCTGGACGAGCTCGTCGCGGCTGAGTCCCAGCTCCCGGGCGAGCCGGACGGACATCTCGGTGACGCGGAGGCTGTGCTGCTCGGTCTCATGGTCGCGGAGATCCATGGCCCGGCTCCAGCCCTCGATGGTCGCCTCGTAGGCGACGAGCAGGCGATGGTTGGCGCGCCGGAGGTTGTCGATGAGGGTGGCGTGTTCGATGGCGATGGCGGCCTGGCCGGCCAGGGTCTCCAGGTAGAGGAGCCAGCGGGAGTCGGGGGCGATGGTCGATCGGTGGCCGACCTCGAAGATTCCCCAGGGTTCGCCCCGGACGACGATGGGGACGGCCCAGTACGACCGGAACGCCTCGTGTTCGAGCTGGGCGGGGATGGGGACGGGGACGGGCGCGGCGGGGTCGGCACCGAACCGGACGGCGCAGGAGCGGCGCTCGAGGAACGCGGTGGCACGCGGCCCGTGGGTCAAGGGGTCGACCTCATCGGGATTGGGGGGGCGGAGGAACCCCCTGGCGTTGGCGAAGGCGAGCCCGGGCCGGTGAGGGGCGCGGAGGAGGACGGCGGCGGCATCGACACCGAGCCGGGCCAGGCCCTGATCGAGCACGACGTTCAGGAGTGCGGGCAGGTCGAGGCCGCTCTGGATCGCGCGGTCGATCGTCCGGAGGGATTGGATGCGGTCGAGCTGCATCTCGACTTCGGCGTTCAGCGCCAGGTTTTCCTGCTCGACCCGACACTGATCGGTGATGTCTTCGGCGACGAACGAGAGGCGGTCGCCCCGGGTGCCGGCGCCGGGAATCGGGCAGATGATGGCGGAGAAGGTGCGGGGCCCCCGGGGGGTGACCTCGCGATAGTCGAACCGTTGGGGGGTCCCCTCTTCCAGGCATCGGGTCCCCTGTTCGACCCAGAGCCTGATGCGGTCGGCGGGCAGGCCGAGCTCGGTGGCCCAGCGTCCGGAGAGGTCCCAGGGGGAGCGGCCCAGGGCCCGGGCCGAAGCCTGGTTGACCGAGACGAAGCGCAGGTCGTGCGCATCGAGTTCGACGACGCCGATGGCGAGCGAGGGCATCTCGAAGACGCTGCGGAGGATGGCCTCGTGCTCGTCTCGGGATTGCTCGATCAGGCGGCGGGCGGTGACATCGGCATGAGACACGACGACATGGCGTCGCGGGGAATCGCCGGGGAGGCGGAGGGGGGTGACCCGGCCTCGGGCCCAGCAGACGCGGTTCGGCTCGTGACAGGTGTAGTCGAGGCAGAATGCGTCTCGGTGGCCGGCGAGGACGGCCCGGATGCCGGATGCGAAGGCCAGCGCGGACTCGCGATCGTCTCCCTGGGCGGCCTCGCAGACGGCCAGGTAGTTGGCCCCTTCGGCGACGGAGGAGCGGTCGGCATCGTTGGCGAGGGCATGGTCGAGCCAGGATCGGTTGACCCACCGGATGACGCCGACGTCGTCAACCAGGGCGATCCGGAGCGAGAGGGCGTCGAGGATGTCCTGCGCGTCGGGCTCAGCCTGCGGAATACGCACCCAAGTCTCCTCGGTCCGGGCCGGTCGTGGGGGAGTCGTCGTCTTCGGCTTCGTCGGCGGGCCAGAGGATGCGAATCACGATTTTCCCATCCCGAGTGCTCAGGTCGATCTCGGGCAGGTGATTCGATCCGATTGTCGTTTCAAGATAGGTCGCTTCGTCGCCTTCCCAACGCTCGAACAGGTCGGGGTTCAGCAGTGACGATTCCGATGTGTCCCCGAAGGCCATCGCGGTGAGTTCGGAGAGCAACTGCTCCAGCACGGTCGAGCCGGGGGTCCTCGATCCGGGAGGCGTGGGGAGCTCGGGCGCGGAGAAGACCAGGAGGTCGGGTTTCATCGGCCAGGGTCCTTGGGTCGTGGCAAGGGCAGGTTCCGAGCATTCCCTCGGGGTACTCGCCTGCGAGGATGTCGGGGAGGCTCGAGGACGATTTGAGGAAGTCGGCTGCGGAAGCCTCGGCAAGGGAGCACTCTGGTGGGGATCTGTCGGGAGCCTTGCCGAAGCATTCCGCAGAAAAAATGCAACGCGCCGAAACAGCTTCGTCGAGTCTGATCGGGATCCGCGTCGATCCCGATCAGGGGCACCTTTGCATCTTTAATCAACAGTATTCCCGCGCGGGGGGGCGGATGTCTCTCGGGTCTTTTCCTGAGACGAAGGTCGGGAATTCCCCTCCCCTGTTCGGGGGCGGTGCAGGGGGGGGGGCGGGGAGGGGATTACTCGTCGGGGGTGACCAGCCCGACCCGGATGGCATAGCGGACGAGACTGGCGATGTCGTGCAGATCGAGCCGTTCCATCAACTGAGTGCGATGGGTGTCGGCGGTCTTGACGCTGATGTTCAGGCGGCGGGCGATGGCCTTGGTCGTCAGGCCCTCGGCGATCAGCTTCAGGACTTCTCGCTGGCGGGCGGTGAGGCGGATGGGGGCGGGTTCGTCGAGATCCGGACGCTTCGCGTAGTTGGAGATCAGGTGAGAGGAGATGGCCGGGCTGAGGTACGTCTCCCCCCGGGCGACCGTCCGGATGGCCAGCTCGACCTCGTGGACGGCGGCATCCTTGACGAGGAATCCGGCCACGCCCGCCCGGAAGGCACGCTCGGCGTATTCTTTCGTGGCGTGCATGGAGAGGATGATCGTCCGCGTGCCGGGGAAATTGCGACGGACCCGGTCGGCCAGTTCCAGGCCGGTCATGCCGGTCATGGAGATATCGGTCAGGAGGATGTCTGGGCGGTGGGCTTCGAGCCGAGGTAACGCCTCCTCGGCCGAGGAGACATCGCCGCAGACCCAGAGATCCTCGATCCCGTCGAGGATGGCGCGGACCCCCGCGCGGAAGAGATGGTGGTCGTCAACGACAAGAATCGTGATCTTCGTCACGACGATCCCTCCCTTCGGCCGTGGTGTTCGGCTGGGCGAAGCTGAGCTGGATCTCGGTCCCGGCCTGCGCGTTCGACTGGATCCGCAGGCTCCCGCCGGCATCTTCGACCCGCTCTCGCATGCCGATCAGGCCCAGGCCGGTGGCCTGGAGCGGGTCGAAGCCGACGCCGTCATCGCGGATCTCGAGGTTCAACCGGCCGGCGCGGTGCGTCAAGTGGAGGGCCACTCGGGAGGCCTTCGCATGCCTCGCGACGTTCGTCAGGGCCTCCTGCGCGGTCCGGAAGCAGGTGGTGGCCACGAGGGGGGCGACGCTGAGTTCCCGGGGATCGACGTGCAAGGACGTCTCGATTCCCGTGCGCTCGGTAAATCGGTCGAGGTACCAGTTCAGGGCGGGGACCAGGCCGAGGTCGTCGAGGAGCGCGGGGCGGAGATCGAGCGAGAGGTTTCGCACCTGATCGAGCGTCTGGTCGAGGAGCGACTTCGCGTCGTTGAGCCGGACGCTGAGGACCTCGGGCCGCATGAGGGCGGTCTCGAGGTTCATCTTGATGGCCGTGAGCCCCTGGCCGATTTGATCGTGGAGTTCGCGGGCCAGGGAGCGCCGCTCGGCCTCCTGGAGATTCAGGAGGCGGCGGGTCAGTTCTCGGAGGCTGTTCGACGACTCGGTCAACTGGAGCTCGGCGCGTTTCCGGTCGCTGATGTCGCGGATGAAGACCAGGGCCCCTGATTCCCCCCGGTACTCGATGGGGATGGCGTTGACCTCGGAGTGAACGTGCCGCCCATCGGGCCGCCGGATGGTGCGCTCGAGACGGCCGGCGATCTGGCGATGCTGGTTGATCAGGGCGATGCGCCGCGTGATGGATTCGCGCTCGGCCGGGTCGAACCAGTCGACCACCTCCTGGCCGAGCAGTTCGTCCGCGTCCCGGGCGCCGAAGAGGGTCACGGCGGTCGTGTTGACGTAGCGGAATCTCGAATCGACCTGGATGAAGATGCCCTCGGGAGCCGACTCGACGAGGGTTCGGAAGCGTTCCTCGGAGGTGCGTAGCGCGTCTTCGGCCTGGCGGCGCTCGGTGACGTCTCGGGCCATGCTGATCATCAGGCGGCGGCCGTCGTTCAGTCGCCCGAGCGGGGCGGAGCTGAACGACCAGACCCGGGTGGAACCATCGCGAATGCGAATCTGGAAATCCGACTCGTCGACGCGTTGGTCCAGGGAGAAGAGCCCCCGGATCGCCTCCTCGGCGTTGGCATGTGCTTCGCCATACGCCCGCTCGGTCCAGTCGAAGATGGTCTTCAGGTCGTCGGCCGAATAGCCGGTGGAGTGGATCCAATTCTGGTTCAACAAAACAATCTCGCCATCCTCGGCGAAGATGATGACGGGGATGGGGGCATCGACGATCGCCCTGCGGAATCGCTCCTGCACTTCTGCGAGGTCTCGGCGGGTCGTCTCCAGGCCGACCAGCGCATCGGTCAGCTTCCAGTAGAGGATCAAGGCCGTGACCACCACGAACGCCATCCCCTTCGCCGTCGCGAGGGACCCTGCAGGGATTGATTCCCAATGGATCAGGACCAGCAAGGCGTCTGAGCAGAAAATCCAGAGGGTCGCCGCGACAAAATAGGCGAAGACGATCCGCCGGACAATCCGAACCGATTGGCCCTGGGGAGTTCTAACCGATGGAATCAGCAGCTTTTCGGACGAATCACCAGCGGAATGCGATCCCTTCACAGTGCTCCGTGTCCTGTCCCATCAGACGTCACATTTTCAGGCCAGATGCAAGTTGGACCTAGGGTAGACTGCCCCGTCGGATATTGAAACGAAAAAGTCGAAGAGAAAGTGCAGTGATGGTTGGGTGATTGTGTGTTGTTTTCGGTCCTCCTGGCCCGAACGCATGTCGGAATGGGGCGATCCTGAATCAGGACGCGACTCATCCTTGTGGGAGATGCACGTGCAGATTTTGTCTTCAAAAGCGTGGGCTGCATGACGGACAGGAAGGATCGGGGGTACTGGAATTGGGGGGTGGCTCGTTCGTTTTTTTTGTTCGGAGGGGGGTTGGGACGATCGCGAAGGGTGATCGACGAGGCCATGGACGGTCGGATTCCAGGCTCTTTTCGGCGCGGGACGCGGGGGCTTGATCCGGCCGGAGCTCGAAGGACTCCTCGACGCCCGGTCGTGGCAACGCCTGATGCTATGGCCAAGGCCTGATCCGCGATTGGCAGGCGCGAGGTGGTGAACCGCGTCGCGGTCTCTGGCATGATGGAAGGGTTAAACCGTCCCGGGCGACGGGAATTCTGATCGTGGGTCTCTGTGTGATCGGTGCGGGGGCGCCCTGGGGCGACCTCCACGCCGGGGTGGGGTTTGTCTGATGAATATTCGAAAGACACGACAGGGGCAGGCAATCCGCCGTGTCATTGCCGAGTCGGGCCGGCCGCTCAGCCCGGCGGAGATCCAGGAGGCGGCGAAACACGACATCCCGTCGCTGGGCCTGGCCACGGTCTACCGGGTGATCAAGCGCATGGCAGAGGAGGGGGAGGTCGCGGCGGTCCAGCTCCCGGGAGAGCCGCCGCGTTATGAAGACCAGCGCATCGCGGCGAATCACCATCATCATTTCCACTGCAAGGGCTGCGGGCGGGTCTTCGACGTGCCCGGTTGTCCGGATGGACTCGATGCGCTGACGCCGCCCGGCTTCCAGGTCGATCATCACGAACTGGTGCTCTATGGCCAATGTTCCCTCTGCCGGCAAGAGCCGGACGCGTCGTGACGATGGCCCGGTGTTGATCGGCCGGACTGAAGGTCGGATCGATCGCGTTCCGTGCCCAGGATTGGGGGGGCGGCGTGACGGGCCCCGCGAGGATGGGTCGCGCCATCCAAGAGCGGGTTTTCGTGCAAATGACGGCGCTGGTCGTGGGCGGTTCGCCCTGTGGGCCCAGGAAGGGAGCCGTCGGGGTGGGGATTGTTGCCTACAATCACAATGATCGTCCTGAGCGTTCCGGATCGGGTTCGGTTCAGGAATCAGGCGAACACCGATGGGAGCACATCGGTTTCGGGGCGTGGTTCTGCGCGACATGACGATCCGGAACCGGGGAAACAGGCATCAGGAGTCATCCGGCGATGGCCGAGGAACTGAGACGCATGGAGGGGAAGCGTTGCCTCGTGACCGGGGCGACCTCGGGAATCGGGGCGGTGACGGCCCAGGAGCTCGCCCGGCTCGGGGCCGAGGTCATTCTCGTCGGGCGCAACCCCGAGAAATGTGAGGAGATGCGGGAGCGTCTCCGGCAGCAATCGGGGGACGCCGCCATTCACGCGATGGTCGCGGACCTTTCGTCTCAGGCCGAGGTGCGTCGCCTGGCCGAGGTCGTCCGGGATCGGTTCGATCGGCTGGACGTGCTGGTCAATAACGCGGGGGCCTTATTCCTGGAGCGTCGCGAGAGTGTTGACGGCATCGAGATGACGTTCGCGCTGAATCACCTTGCCTATTTCTTGCTCACCCATTTGCTCCTCGACCGCTTGAAAGCCGCGGCACCGAGCCGGATCGTTGTCGTGGCATCCGACGCCCATCGCGGGGCATCGATCGACTTCGAGGACCTGCAGGGGCGTGATCGGTTCAAGGGGTTCCGGGCCTATCGTCAGTCGAAGCTCGCCAACATCCTGTTCGCCGGGGAGTTGGCGAGGAGGCTCGACGGGTCTGGCGTGACTGTGAACGCGCTGCATCCGGGCGTGGTGAACTCCTCCTTTTTTTCGTCGGGAGAGGGGCCGGCCTGGTGGGTGATGAAACGCGTCGCGGGCCTCTTCGCCATCTCCCCCGAGCACGGAGCAAGGACCTCGGTCTATCTGGCCCGCTCTCCCGAAGTCGAAGGGGTGTCGGGCGCCTACTTCGTCAAGCAACGCGAGGTGAAGCCGGATGCCGCGGCCCAGGACGACGAGGTGGCCAGGCGCCTCTGGCGTGTCAGCGAGGAATTGACCGGGCTGGAGCCATCCGCGTGAGTCACCGGGGTCATGGCTTCGGCACACGATGGGCGAGCCCGATCGATCGAGGTTCCGGCGATCGCGCGTCATTGAGGATCGCTGGGTCCGCTCAAGTCCGTTCGCCGGATCTCGATTGATTGGCGCGGCGGATTCTCAAAGGAGTCGATATTCTAATGAGTGATGCGTTATTGATCGCCGGCCTCATGCTGGTCTGGTTCGCCGTGATGCGCTGGGTGTTGCCTGCCCTGGGAGTCCCGACCTGAATGGGTGGTTCGTGTGCGGTGTCACCGCACGAGGATTCGGGGCGATCGGCCGCCTCAGAGGCCCCGCTCGGTGCCGATCGGGACGCGACCCCACCGGACGGGCAGGCCGGCGGCGAGTGTGCGTGATCTGCCGGCTGGGATCCGCCTGGGATGGTGGGGGAGGGAGCGACGTCGATGGTCAAGGAACCAGGCAGAGCGCGAAGGGGCGGGCCGTCGACGGCTTAAGGCTTGTCGAGAAGCTGATCGAAGCCGCCAGGCCGTTCGGCAGGGCACCCAGCAATTGCTCGATGAATCGGACTCGATTGTCGCGGTGATGGAGTTCGACCGGCGTTCCTGACGCGAGTCTCTCGCGGAGCGCCGCCAGTTCGTGAGGGCTGATGGGCGCGCCTTGATGGCCTGAGGGCTTCCCGAGGAGTGCTCGATGGCAGTCGCCGAGTTCGACCTCCCCGAGGACCGCATCGGGCTCGGGGCGATAGTGAAAGACTCCGAGGGCGAGTGCATCGAGGTAGAGTGAGATCGGCGGGATCCCGCTCCGCTGGAGCGTCTGGGCGTCGAAGATCAAGGCGTGGGTGTAAATCTGCCGGCCGCCCCTGCCGCTGTACTCCGGAGGGCCTTCACTCGAGCGCGACACCGCCATCCGCCCTTCGAGCAGGGGATGGATGTTGAGGCTGGCACGGTTCGCCTCGTCGGTGAGGAGGGCGCCGTGCGAAGGACACCATGAGGCCAGGATCCGGGCCTCGGTTTCGGAGACGCCCCGCGAGCGCCCGACCACATGATAGCCTTCGCGACCACTTCGGGGTAATGAGGTGTAAATGGCCTGGTCCACCCACATGACCTCGTGTCCTGAATAGGGCCACCGACGGGGGCGATCATCAGCGGATCAGGCCCGAGAGCCAGGCGAACGGCTCGACCACGCCCCGGGGTTCGACACGCAGGGGGATGAGCAATTCTCCCCCATCGCGATCGACCAGGCGGCCGCACGACCCCGCCACGCTGGAACAGAAGAACTTGAAGTGGCGGAGCCTCGCGTCGCACATCCGCCAGAGGGCCGAGGCGTGTGCTCGGGCAAATGCCAGGGGATCGTTGATGGGTTCCTCGCACAGGTCGACCTTGGTGAAGACGAGCGCCACGGGGATCTCGATCTTGCGACGACGATGGCCGTGCATCGATTCGAGATAGGAGATGAGCTGCATCGCGAACATTTCCTGGGCCTGGCCCTCGGCGATCACGCCGACGGTGTCGATCAGGACGACGAGGCCGCCGCAGCGTTCGATCAGCGTCCGCACGGTGGTGTGAGTCCCCGGGCTTTCCAGCTCGCTGGCCACCGCCTCGCCGGCGACGTCGGGCGTCACCACATCGAAGCCGTGGCGTTTCCCGGTCGAGACCTCGCAATGGACCCATTGCCAGCGGTCTGCCTCGACCGGGGTCTTGTCGGGGAAGCGTTGCCGCTCCAGCGAGAGCATCACCTGGCGTTGCAAGGCCAGCGAGAAGGGGCCGCGGGCCATCCCGTGGAAGGGGCCGACGCCGTGGGCGAGGAGGTCGAGGAGCATGCCGAGGTAGACGGTCTTGCCGACGCCGCTGGGCCCGAGGATGCCGACGATCTGCGGGAAGGTCGGCCGCCCCAGGATCGATTCGATCACTTCGGCCGGGGCGAAGCACTCGATGCAGGATTCCCCGCGCAGGCTTCCTCCGCAGAGCGGGCAGGGGATCTGACCCCCGAGCCGCGTGCTCCGGTCGAGATAACGGACGCCGGTACTCATCACAGGGGGCTCCTCAAGGATTTGCCGGGGGCCAATCGATCGTCGGGGACGCACGGCCGCTCGGGATGTTCGGCAGGTGGCAGGGGCGTTGGGTTCAGGGTTTGGGTTGCTCTCGGAGCCGGTCGGCAGAGAGGGCGCACCGGAATCCGATGTTCGGACGGCGGTCGAGCGTGCCCTGGCCGGTGACGAAGTGGCAGGTCGCCTCGCCCGGGAGGTAGGTGTCGAAACCGCCGCCGACGATCCTCCGCATGGGCTTCCACGGCAGGAATTGCGCCCCCGAATCGCAAGGGACGGCATCGAGCGGGTCCTCGATCCATTCCCAGACGTTGCCGCTCATCTGGAGGATCCCATTGGGGGTGGCCCCGTTGCGGTAGGCGTCGACGGGCACGGTGTCGCCGATCCCACTGGACCGGAGGTTGGCCCGGGCCGGGTCGAACAGGTCGCCCCACGGATACCGGGTGCATCGGCCGCCGCCGAGGTGCTCGGGCCAGCCGCCGGCCTTCTGCCACTCGGCCGCGGTCGGCAAGCGCTTGCCGACCCATCGGGCATAGGCATACGCCTCGTACCAGCAAATGCCGACGACGGGATGATTGGCCCGGTCGCTCGGGTACGCCCCGTTCGACCAGTCGGCCGGCCCCGGCCGGCCGGTGCGATCCGTGAATTGCAGGAGGCTGGGCCAGACCTCCCGGGGCCAGAGTTCCAGGCAGTCGTAGCAGCCGGAGGCCACGAAGCGCTGGAACATTCGGTTCGAGACGACGTGCCGGTCGAGATAGAAGGCGGGGACCTCGACGAGTTCCTCGCCGCCGTCGCTGCGGGCCACGACCAGCCTCCCGAAGGGGATGAGGGCCATCCGCGATTCGAGCGACCCCCAGGCGCGGCGGGCGTCGTCCTCGGTGACATGATCTGCCGCCGAGTTGAGCAGGGCGAAGGCGTCTCGGCCATCGGCGATCAGTTCGTCGATGAAGTGGCCGACCGTCTCCGCCTCGGGGGCAGGGCCGGCGGCCGGAGGGGGATTGGAGCGACCGCCGAGCCATCGGGAGGCCCAGCCTCGGCGGGGAGTCTCGGGCGAGGGACGGACCTGAACAGACATCGGATTTCCTTTGAACCCCGGGGGACGCTAGGAGGTCGACGAACCTCAAGGTGACCCGCGTTCCCGGGACTCCGCCGTCCGGCGGACATCCCGACGCAGGGCTTCGAACTGTCGGAGGATGGCCTGGTCCAGCATGTCGTCACGCTCGACGGGAGGGGAGGCGACGGGTGGAGGCGCAGGGGCTCGGCTCGGTCGCGGTGAATCGGCGGGGGATCGAGTCCCGGAGAGGGCGGCGACCTGCTCGTGTTCGAGGCGTTCCCAGGCTTCGGCGAGCAAGCGGCGGTCGTGGTCGAGCGCCTCGACCTGGGCTTCCCACTCCCGTTGATGGCGTTCGACCTCTGCCTGCAAGGCCGCGCGTCCCTGCTCGGTTGCGTGGTCGACATCCGGGGTGGCGTCGGCCAGTTCTTCGAGGCGATCGAGCCAGTGATGCACATGCTTGCGGATGCGATCCATGGCCGCGGCGAGGCTCGCGGGGTCGATCGCGATGCGACGGCCGTTTGATTCCATGCGCCGGTGGGGTCGGACGTTGTCGGTCGAGGGTTGCATCGGGTGGCCTCCGAGGAGATGCGGCATCGGGCCGGAGGATTAGTGTGCCCCGACTCGCCCGAGCAACCGAGCGATCCGGTTGGAGAGCTGTCGCTCCTTCCGTTCCTCCTCCTCTCGGGCATGGACCTCGCTCAGGTGTTCGCGGAGCGCCCTCACCCGCTCGCTCGGCGTCAGGTCGGAGGCCGACACGATGGGAGCAGCCCGACCGGAGCGAAGCTCGGCGATTTCGGCCTGGTGGCGGAGGCGTTCGCCTTGCAACGCGTTCCGGCATTCATGCAGCTCTTCTCGGGTCGAGTCGAGCTGGGCCTGGAGGATGGTCACCCGATCCTGAAGCCGCTCGGCCTCGGTTTCGCAGGCGGAGAGGCGTCGGCATTCGTCTCGGAGCCGGTGGTTCTCCTGCTGGAGTTCTCCGAGGGCCGAGTCCCCCGCCGAGTTCGATTCGGTTTCGAGGCGATGGCGGACCCTGGCGAGTTCCGCCTCGAGTTGCTCCCGCTCTCGGTCCCACCGCTGGCGATGGGCGTCGAGCTCGCCCTGGAGGGTGCCGATCATCTGGCCGTTCGGGCCGGGCTCCGCGCGGAGGCGGTCCGACTCGCCGAGGCGGTGCTCCAGCTGCTCGACCCAGTGGTGGAGCTGTTCCCACTCGGCCGATCGAGCCGCCTGGGTCTCCTCGACGGCCGAGAGGTGATCCCAGAGCAGGGCGATCATCTCGTCACGCTCGTCGAGCAGGTGCGTCAGTTCCTCGACGCGGCGGTTCGCCTCGGAGTCGAGGTGCGCGTCGCTCGGCGCGGGGGCCTGGCTCGCGGAAGCCTCGGTCGCCGCGCGGAGTTCCGCCTCGAGCCGCTCGATTTCCTCCTGGAGCAGCGCGACCGTGTCGAGATAGGCGTCTCCGTGGGCCTGGTCCTGAGGGTCGAGGGAGGTCGTCGGGTCCATGAGGAAAGTCTCTCGGAGCGGCAAAGGTCGATGGTTCGGGGTCCGGGCTCCGGCTCGGAGGATCAGGCGAGCACGGGGCCTACCGACGGGGAGAGTAAGTGGTCGAGCGTGGCCTTCAGATCCGACTCGGCCAGGGGGCGATGAAGGATGCCGTCGAGCCCCATCGCGTCGAGTCGGGTCAATTCCTCCTCGTCGGAAAGGCCGACGATGCCGATGAACCGGGTGGTCTCGTGGGCCTGCTCGCGGCAGGCGTTGAGGATCGGTTCCTGATCGGGCCGATCGAGGGCGACGAGGACCAGGTCGAACCGCTGCCGACGCATCAGGAGCTGGGCACCGATGCGGTCCCGGACGATCTTGAGCTGGCAGCCGCAGCCTTCAGGGCCGAGCGACGCCTGGATCACCCGGGTCGAATCGGGCTCGTCATCGATGACCAGCACCGAGGCCCCCGGCATGGCCGCTCGACGTTCCAGGAGGCCGGCAAGCTCCAGCCCCCGGGCGATGTCGGCGACCGAGCCGAGTGGTATCCCGACCTGCTCGGCCAGGGACGACGTAGCCTGGGTGCCATCGAACAGTGAGGCGAGCTTGAGTTCCAGGGGGGAAAGCCCGGCCCGGTCGAGGTTGCCTCCCCTCGGGCTGTGCCGGGCGAAGAGGACCGAGGCGAATGCGTCGAGGTCGGTGGTGGGGTCGCACCGACGGACCCCCTCGACGGCCAGGGCCGGCAGGCTGAGCTGCAGCGGGAACGCCTGGAACATCGGCGGGATGGCCGCATCGGGCTCGAAGAGGAACCGACCGGGCTCCGCCGAGAGGGCCCAGAAGGTCAGGATCGAGGACTGAGCGCGGAGCAAGGCCCGGAGTTTGCGGGGATCGGTCAGGCTCTTTTCGAGCATCCGGACCAGGCCCGTCATGGAAGGGTCGAGTCGCTCGCCGAGGGTGGCGGCCAGCAAGGGGGCCAGCTCGGCCAGCTCGACGGGCAGGGCATCGAAGAGGCGCTCGGGGCTGATCGTCGGGGAGCAGACGGCCTGAATCCGGCCGCCGCTCACGTTGAATCGGATGCGGTCCTTGTCCAGTTCGAGCGTCAGTCGGCCCGAGCAGAGGGAGTTGTTCAAAAAGTCGAGCACCGATCGCAAGGGGAAGGTCGAGGTCTTGCCTTCGAGCGTGGCGTCCTGGACCTCGCCGACGACCTCGGGCATGGCGCAGCCGGTCTGCTGCGCCCGGACGACCATCGCCCCGACCTGGAGCGCATTGGCCACTCCGGTCTTGAGCAGGTCGGGGGTGAAGGGCTTCGGGATCTGATCGATGACGTTGGGAAGCTCGGTATAGGAGGCGAAGGCGCGGTTGCGCATGGCAGAGCTGATGACGACCGGGATCCGGGCCGTCTTCTCATTCTGCAGCAAGGCGCGGCAGACCTCGTCTCCGGTGGTCCCGGGGAGCTGGTGGTCGAGCACGATCAGGTCGGGTTCGATGGCCGCGGCCGCCTCGATGCCGGCCTCGGCAGTCGGGGCGGTGGCGACACGATAGCCGGCCTGCGAGAGGTGGCACTCGACCATCTTCAGGATGGTCGGGCTGTCGTCGATGACCAGGATTTGCGGGCTCTCCATGATGGCCCCTCAGGCAGTCGGGTGGGACGATTCGGTGACGACGCCAGGCGAAACCACGCCGGGCGTTCGACGATGGATCACAGGACCAACCGCGGCGGCCAGCTCCTCGGGGTCGACCGGCTTGGGGACGAAGGCGGAGGCTCCCAGCTCGAACACCCTGCGGCGCGTGGCCGGATCGGCGAGGGTGCTCGTCACGATGACCCGGCTCGTGTCCAGCATCCCGGTCCGCCTGAGTTCGGCCAGCAGGGCGAAGCCGTCCATCCGAGGCATTTCCAGGTCGGTCATGACCAGGTCGAAGCGGTGGCTCCGGAGCTTGCCGAGCGCCTCCTCCCCGTCGGATGCCTCCTCCAGCTCGAACCCGAGGGCTCGAAGATGGCGAGAGGCGATTCGCCGGACGCTGAGCGAGTCGTCCACCACCAGGGCGACCGGCTGCTGGCCGATCGGTTCCGGCTCCGGGACGATCGGCGCGTCTCCTTCGCGGGCCAGCCGGAGCAGGCCCGCGACATCGAGCGCCGGGATCACCTCTCCCCTGGTCGAGAGCCCGACCCCGGAGATGGCCGGGTTGCCGACCAGCAACGGGCCGAGGGGCTTGAGGACCAACTCTTGAGGGCCGTCAAGCCCGTCGACCTTCAGCGCGACGGCTCCCATGCAGGAGGTCACCACCAGTACGATAGGACACGAATCTCGGGAGGGTCCGGAGAACCCCATGACCGATCCCAGATCGATCAGGGGAAGCGACTGGTGGTCAATTCGGGCGGTTGGGCCGCTCCCGCGACCCCCCGAATCCACGGCCGAGGCCCGTTGCACCGCGTCGATCGCCGAGGTCGGCACGGCGAACGCCTGGCCCCGGATTCGAACGACCATCATGTGTTCGAGGGCGATTCGAGCCGGCAGCCGGATGGCCAGCCGGGTGCCCTGGCCGGGTTGCGAGGTCAGTTCGACCCGCCCGCGCAGGGCCTCGACCTCTCGGGCGACCACGTCCATGCCGACTCCCCGCCCGGAGACGGCGTTCGCCTGGTCCCGGGTCGAGAAGCCGGAGTGGAAGATCAAGGCACTCAGTCGATCGACGCTGGGGTGTTCGCGGGGGCCGATCAGGCCGAGCCGACGCCCTTTCTCGGCGATCGCCTCGTAATTGAGCCCGCGGCCATCGTCCCTGACCTCGAGCACGACGGTGTTCCCCTCGCGACGGGCTTCGAGCGTGATCCGCCCTTCCGCGGGCTTGCCGGCCCGGCGGCGATCTTCGGGCGGCTCGATGCCGTGGCCGACGGCATTGCGGACGATGTGCAGGAGCGGTTCATATGCTTTATCGAGCAGCACCCGGTCCGCGCCGGTGTCTTCGCCGAGCAACGTGACCTCGATCGTTCGCCCCTCGACCCGGGCGGCGTCCCGGGCGACCCGGATGAGCCGCTGGAACATGCCGCGGACCGGCACGACCCGGATCGATTGCAAGCCGTCCCAGAGTCTCAGGCTGAGGCGGGAGAGGTCCTCGGCTTCGGTGGCCATGGGGACGGCCGCCTCCCGGGCGGTCGTCGCGAGGACGGCCAGATCTTCGGCCTGCTCGATCATCCGACGGACCTGGACGACCAGCTCATCCCCGGTCCGGTCGCGGTCCGACGAGCATCGGATCGCGTCGGTCGGCAGGGCTTCTTCCAGGCGATCGACGCTGCCCCGGAGCCGTTGGCTGCATTGTCGACCCGAGAGGGCGAGCCGCTTCATCCGATCGGCCTGCTCCGACCAGACGCGGCGTCGGGTGAGCAGCTCGGAGCAGAGATCCATGAGTTCCTCGAACCGGGCCACGGGCATGCGGATCAGGCCATCCCCGTCGGTCAACGGCTCGTCCGGGGTCATCGGCCCCGGGGAAGCGTTCGGGGGAGTCATTGATTCAGGAGACTCGGGGCCGATCGGCGCGATCGGCTCCTCGGGGGCGGTGCTTCCGGGACCTCGGAGGGCGTCCAGGGTCTGTTCGATCCAGGAGAGGGATTCGTCCAGTCGACCGACCAGAGGTCCTTCGGTAGAGCCGCCCGCAGCCTCGATCGCGTCTTCCAGTTCGTGGATGCGGGCCGCCAGGGTGGTGAGGCCGACGCTTCCCGAGGCCCCTTTCAAGGTGTGGTAACAGCGGCCGAGTTCGTGGAGCGTCTCGGAGTCGTCGCCGCGTCCGAGTCGAAGGACGAGGTCTTGAATCCTGGAGAGCAGGTCGGCCAGGTCAGCGATGAGGATGGCCTGCAATTCGGCGTCGAGCCCCAGCGTCGCGACCTCCGAGGCCGGGTCGGTTCGTGGGGCAGAGTCCGGGCCGCCGGGCGCCGACCGAACGGGGGGCGAAGGAGGGGGGGCCTCGATCCCCGGGTCTTCGGGGGGGGGAGGCGCTGGGGAGGCTTCGGCGCGAAGCGCCGGTTCGGGAGGGGGGGCGTCGATCATCCCCGTGAGCGACCGGATCAAGGACGCGGCATCGAAGCCTCCCGGCTCGATGGATGGGGTGGGTTCCGGGTCCGGGAGCGATCCCGGGTCGGGATCGACGACCGAGGCCCCCATCCCGGCCGAGGGGTCGATGATGGCCAGGTAGGCTCCCCAGTGCGCGTCCGATTCCCGGACGATCCAGGCCATGGCCTCCTCGGGGATACCCTGGGCCAGGCTTTCGGCCAGCCGATCGACGGCCTCCAGGAAGAAGGTCCGGAGCGTGTCGATCGCGTCCGAGTCTGCCGGGTCGAGACAGTCGCCGACCTCCGCGATGAGGACGAGCCTGCCGAGGGCATCGGCGAGTTCCGGGGCCCCGGAGATGGCCTCGTCCGACTGCAGCGGTTCGAGCGCGTTGCGGACGGCGGCGGGCCATCCGCCGGCAGGTGCCTCCGCTGCCGTGAGCTGGGCGCGGAAGTGGCTGAGACCATCGACCACGTGGGCGTGTTCCGGCCGGTTCAGTCCTGGCATCATGAGGTCGCCTCGATCGGAAGCGGGCGCCATGATGATTCAGGCCGACGATTCGGGAGCCGTCGGGCGTGCCCATTCGCAGAACCTTCTCCCGGACCGATGGTTGCCACGAGGCCCTGCAGGGCCTGCAATCGCATCGAAAGGGCCTGGGCTTCCTGGCGCAGTTGCTTCGTCTCGCCCAGGATGAGCTTCGAGATGTCGGAAACCCGGAGCATCCCCGAGACCAGGTCGCGGGCCGCGAGCACCTGGTCGTTCGCCGAGTGGGAGATGCCGTCGACCAGGCGGGCCGAATCCTCCGCCATCCGGCTGATCCGCTCCAGGGCCGAGCCGGCCTCCTTGACGCTGCGGGCCTCCTTCTCCATCTCGGCCTGCTCCTCGGCCAGGCATCGGATGCTCTCGTGCGTATCGGCCTGGATCGCCTCGACGAGCGTGCCGATTTCGCGGGTCGCCCCTGCGGTTCGCTCGGCCAGCTTGCGGATTTCCTCGGCGACCACGGCGAAGCCCCGGCCGTGCTCGCCGGCCCGGACCGACTCGATCGTCGCGTTGAGGGCCAGCATGTCCGTGCGGTTCGAGACCTCGCCGATCAGCTCGACGATCGTGCCGATCTCGACCGAGCGTTCTCCCAGCCGGCGGGCCTTCTTCGCGTTCGACTCAACCTGGGAGCGGAGCCGGTCCATGCCCGCGATGACCCCTTGGATCTGTGCCAGGCCCAGGCCGGCTTGCTGTCGGGTGCGGTCGGTGGCATCGGCGGCCTCCTCGGCGTTCTGCGAGATCCGGTCGATGCGGTCGGACAGGGCCTCGACGCTCTGGGTGGTCCGGGGGACCGCATTGGTCTGTTCGATGGCCCCCTCGGCCATGCGGCCGGCCGCCTCGTTGAGCGCGGAGAGGGCCGCCAGGATCTCCGAGACCGAGGCGCGGAGCTCCTCCAGGCGGCCGGGAGGGGCGTCGAGGCCGATGCGAACCGGAGGGGCGTCGTGGCGGGGCTCGCCGGGGGATGGTTCTCGGGGAGCGGCCAGCCCGCCGATGATGGCGGCTCCGGCCATGCCGACCAGCGATCCCGCGAGGCCGCCGACGACCAAGCCGGCATTCCCCGCGATCACCGCGCTAATGCCCAGGCCCAGGCTGACCGCGGCCAGCCCGACCAGCCCGCCGACCCCGAGGAGTGTACCCAACCGTGCCGTGATCATGATGCGAACTCGCCCGGTCTGAGACCGCACTGGGACATCGAGTTACCCCGAAGGAGACGCCGACGGGGGATTCAGGTGATGCTGGTCGAGTGCGAGCCCGTACCAGCGTTCGATCTCCGACTTCACCCCGCGCCACGACCGCTCGAGATCCAGGATGGCATGGGGGATCCCTCCTCCCTCGATCTCGCCGCTCGCGAGGAACCCTCCCGGGAGCTCGGCGAGATCGGCCGACCGAGGGGAGCAGCCCGCCTCGATCCGCACCCCCTCGCGATCGATCGCGAATCCCCAGAGACTCTGGTGGGTTTTGAGGATTAAAAAGGCTCGTTTCGCCTCGTGGTCCCCGGCGGCGACGACCCGGTCCTGAGCGGCAAGGCCGAGGATGGGGACGATCTTGCCCCGATAGGTCCAGAGTCCGAGGACCTGTCGGGGGCAGAGCGGAAGCGGCACCAGCGGGCCGGATGAGACGACCTCGACCACGCTCTCCAGGTCGACGGCCAGCGGTCTGAAGCTGCTGGAGAACAGGCAGAGTGTCCGGGAGGAGGGGTCGGATCCGGCGTTCATGTCCGATCCTCCCGCCCGGGATCTGACGGGCCTGGAACGCCGCCGTCGTCGGATCGGGGGCGATGGGGGTCGCGATCTCGGGCCTTCCGCAAGCGCCCTTCGAGCCGGAGCGCCAGGGCATCGAGTCGTCGTCCCACCGCGTCCGAATCGTCGTCCTCTGACGATGACGATGAGCCCGGCGAGGGGGCGATTGGCGGCTTCGGGGGATGGGCCGGGTCCTTCCCCGGCATGGAGGGCCTGGGACCGGTCGGGGGCAGGGGATCGAGGCCGTCTCGAGGGGGCAGGGGCCTCCGGGCGGCCGGCTCGCCGGCTCCGCCGGGGTGCTCCCGGGCGATTCCCTCGGACGCCGACGGGGGCGATCCGCCCAGGAGACGGTCAAGCTCCTCCCCGATCGCGGCGTCCAGGGCGCTTCGCATGGCGGAGATGGCCTGCTTCAGGGGGCGATCCCCGATGGTTTCGTCCTGCACGAATGGTCTCCCGTCCTTCAGGGAATGTCCCTTCGCGCTCGTCGGGGGCGAAGCGACACCCAAGCCTAGGGCGCGATTCCCGTGGCGTTGGGGGGGAATCGGGCGGAACCGCGGGCCGGGGATCGCCCTGAAATTTATTGATATTTGGCCCGATGGGTTTCATTCGGCTTGAGAACCGGGCGAGGGGTCGGCAATAATAAGAAGTCTGCTGCGTGATGCGGTCTCCTGACCGGGAGGTTGGGCTGCGGCGATCCTCCAAGGAGCTCGAACCTTCTCATGTCGTCAGAGCAGGTGGGAACCCTGGCGTTGCTGAAGCTCGGAAACGCCGACGCCGACCTGGTGTATGCGCTCGACGCGGAGGAGGTCCTTCTCGGACGCGATCCCTCGTCGGACATCGTGCTTCGGAGCCGGATGGTCTCGCGGCGTCATGCCCGCATCTTCCGGCAGGGGCGCGAGTATCGGATCGAGGACCTCGCCAGCACCGGGGGGACCTGGCTCAACGGCAACCGGATCGATCGGGCGGCTCGCCTGCGCGACGGGGATCGGATCCGGCTGGGAGACTGCCTCATCGGGTTCTCGGCCGCTCCCGCCGATCACCCGACCGACTGGGATGCCAGCGACGCCACCATCCTCGGCGAGCGAGACGCCTCGGGCACCGCCGAGCGCGACCTGATCGACGTCCGGGCGGAGGAGAAGCTGTCGGCGATCCTCGATATCGGCCGGGCCCTGACCGGGACCCTCGATCTCCAGGAGGTGCTCGACCGTACCCTGGAGACCCTCTTTCGCATCTTCCCGCAGGCCCAACGCGGCTTCGTGCTGATGCGGGTCGACGACGAGCCGGAGCCGAGGCCCCGGGCCATGCGCGTCCGGGGCAACGCCCCGCCGGAGTTCTCCTTCAGCCGGACCGTCTTCGACCACGTCGTCGGCCATGGGAAGGCGGTGCTTTGCACCGATGTGCAGGAGGATGCGCGGTTCTCCGGGAGCAGCAGCATCGACGACGCCCAGGTCCGTACGATGATTTGCGTGGCCTTGCGGGACCACCGCAATCGGCCCGTGGGGCTCCTGCAACTCGACACCAGCGGCTCGGGGAAGCGGTTCCAGCGCGAGGATCTCGACTTGCTGGCCGCCGTGGCCGGCCCGGTGGGGGTGGCGATCGACAACGCGCGACTCCTGCGGGAGGCGGGGCGGCGTCAGCGTCGTCTGGAGTTCCTCGCAGAGGTCGGGGCGGTCCTCTCCTCGTCGCTGCAATACGAGACGATGCTCAACGGGCTTGCTCGGCTAATGGTCCCGTATCTGGCCGACCTCTGCCTGGTCGACCTGATTTCCGAGGATGGCACGGTTCGTCGCGTCGCGTCGCGGCACGCGGAGCCGAGCCGCCAGGCGCTCGCGGACCGCCTGGTTCAGGGGGAAGGCCGCCGGAACGGGGACCGCTCCTGGTGGGCCAGGGTGGTCAGCGAGGCGCGGCCGGGTTCCAAGGAGATCGACGAGTCGACGCTCTGCGCGCTCTTCCCCGATCCTGAGCAACGGGCCGTCGCCGATCGCCTGAAAGTGCGCTCCCATCTGGGGATTCCGCTGGCGGTCCACGGTCGGATGCTGGGGGTGCTCTCGTTGATCGGCCTCGGCGCACCCCGCCGCTACGACCCGTCCGATCGGGCCCTGGCCGAGGAGGTCGCCGTTCGGGCCGCCCTGGCGATCGACCACGCCCGGATCTTCGAGGTCGCTCGCATGGCTCGGGAGGAGGCCGAGTCGGCGAACCAGGCCAAGGACCGCTTCCTCGCCGTCCTGAGCCACGAATTGCGGACGCCGCTGACCCCGGTCCTCGTCACGGTCTCGTCATTGCTCGAGAGCGAGATCGACCCGAGGCTCCGCTCGCTGCTCTTGATGGTGCGCCGGAATATCGAGCTGGAAGCACGATTGATCGACGACCTGCTCGATTTGACCCGCATTTCCCGAGGAGAGCTCCGGATCGAGCGGCGTCCGATCGATGCCCATGAGGTGATCCGCCAGTCGATCGAGATCTGCAAGGAGGCGATCGAGGCCGCCCAGTTGACGCTGGCCGTCGACCTGGCCGCCGAGCATCACCACATCGAGGGGGATTCCGATCGGGTCCAGCAGGTGATCTGGAACCTCTTGCAGAACGCCGTCCGGTTCACCCCCCCGGACGGCACGGTTACCGTCCGATCGTTCAATGCCCCCGGTTCGGTTGAATCGCATGGTGCGTCCCCGCTCGTCATCGAGATCCGAGACAGCGGGATCGGCATCGAGGCCGATCGGTTGGAGCGCATCTTCGAGCCGTTCCAGCAGGGGAATCACCCCCCTCGGCGGCGATCTCCCGGGCTTGGCCTGGGCCTGGCGATCAGTCGATCGCTGGCCGAGGTGCATGGGGGGACGCTGACGGTGGCGAGCGACGGGCCCGGACACGGCTCGGCCTTCACGGTCGTCTTGCCCACGCGGGCGGGCTCGACGGCGGAGGAACCGATGCTCACACCCGTCCCGGCCGCCCATCCGGCCGCCCCGCTCCAGATCCTCCTGGTGGAAGACAATCGGGACACGCTCAGCTCGCTGGCCCGGGCGCTCCGGGCCAAGGGGCACCATGTCCTGACCGCCTCGGACTGCCTGGCGGCGCGTCGAGCCATCCAGGAGAACCCGCCCGACCTGATGCTGAGCGATATCGAACTGCCCGACGGCTCGGGCCTCGAATTGATGCGCGAGCTTGTCCGATCGACGCGGATTCCCGGCATCGCGATGAGCGGTTATGGCAGCGAGGACGATATTCGCCGGAGCGTCTCGGCGGGGTTCGCCGAACATCTGATCAAGCCGATTACGGTTTCCAGCGTTGAGCATGCGATCCGTCGCTCGATCCTCACGCGCAACCCGGCAACAGGGCCAGGACCGGGACCGGGACCGGACCAGGCACCGAAGGGCTCGTCCCCGGAGCTGCCTTGAGGCATGATGGGCGGAAGGATCGCCGCCTTGAGCGCCGTCGGGCGTGCCGCGGCTCGGCGGTCGGGGCCGAGGCGAGGCAGGCGACGCCCGTCACCCTTCGGGCCGGGGAGCGGCCCGGTGGGCCGGGGAGCATGATGGTGAACGTTGCGCTGGGTTGTTCCGCGATGGTGCTCTCGCTGATGATGGCCGACTCGACCCAGGAAGGACGCCCCAGGGCCCGAGCGCTGGGGATCGAGCCCGGGGTCTTTCCGACCGGTCCGCACAACGCCATCACCGACGTCGCCGGGGTGCTCGTGGGGCAGGTCACGCTGGTCGAGGGGGCTGACGTTCGGACGGGAGTGACGGCGGTCCTGCCCCACGGGGGGAATCTGTTCGCCGAGAAGGTGCCGGGGGCGGTGTTCGTCGGGAACGCGTTCGGAAAGCTGGCCGGATCGACCCAGGTCGAGGAGCTGGGCACGATCGAGACGCCGATCGTCCTGACCAACACCCTCTCGGTGGGGACGGCCGTCGAGGCGGTGGTCCGCGAGACGATCCGACACCCGGACAACGCCTCGGTCCGATCGGTCAATGCGCTCGTCGGCGAGACCAACGATGGCGGGCTGAACGACATCCGGGCCGGCCACGTCACCGCCGACCACGTGCGACGCGCCCTCCGAGCGGCGACCGACGGCCCGGTCCGAGAGGGGAGCGTCGGGGCGGGGACCGGCTGCGAGTGCTTCGGCTGGAAGGGGGGGATCGGCACGTCGTCTCGCGTCCTGCCCGATCGGTTCGGCGGCTGGCGGCTTGGGGTCCTGGTGCAGGCCAATTTCGGGGGTGTCCTGACGATCGGCGGGGCGCCGGTCGGGCGGCGATTGGGCCGACACGCCTTCCAGGAAGCCGAAGCCGAAGCCCAAGCCGAGCAGGGGGGGCACGCCGGTTCCTCGGCCGATGGCTCGTGCATGATCCTCGTGGCGACCGACGCTCCGCTCGATGCCCGAGACCTGAAACGATTGGCCGCCCGGGCCGTCTTCGGCCTGGCCCGGACCGGGTCGTCGTACAGTCACGGCAGCGGAGATTATGCCATCGCGTTTTCAACCGCAGAGGCGCTCCGCGTGGGGCCCGGCGATGGTGAGGTCCGGGCCCGCCCGGTGCTCCCGTCCGAGGCGGCCTCTCCGTTGTTCCAGGCCGCGCTCGAAGCCACCGAGGAGGCCGTCTACAATGCCTTGCTCCAGGCAACCACCATCACCGGGAGGGATGGTCGCACGGTCGAGGCGATCCCGATCGAGCCGCTTCGGGGCCTGCTCCGCGAACACGGCGTGATTGCCGATCCGCTCGATTCCCCGTGATGGCCCAAGATCCTCATCACGGATCCTCCGTCGGCGTCGTCGAGTTCGGTTCCCGCTTGACGTAACCGGCTGAGGCGCGGCAGCCTTGGCGTTCGAGCTGTCCGGGAAGGCCGAGTAGCAGGCGCGGAGACAAGGCGTGGAGAAGCTGGTTCAGGTCGGGCTTCTATCCCTCGGGGGTGCCTGTGGAGTGAACCTTCGTTTCTGGTTCGGGCTCTGGATCAGCCGATGGTCGGGTCCGCGGTTCCCCTGGTCGACGCTGTTCATTAATGTGTCCGGGTCGTTCGCCATCGGGTTCCTGACGGTGGTCCTGGCGCGATGGCTGCCGCACCCGAATCATCGCCTGATGCTGATCACGGGGGTCCTGGGGGGCTATACGACGTATTCCTCCTTCGCCCTCGAATCGTTGACGCTCTGGGGACGCGGGCAGCGGCTCCACGGGGCCCTGTACGTCGGCTCGACCGTGCTCGCCGGCCTGGCTGCGGTGGCCCTCGGGGTGGCGATCGCCCGCGAACTGACCGCCTCGCCTCATGATCACGCCGCCCGGAGCGATGCACCGTCGGCGCCGAGCCATGCCCCCGCGGCGGGCCGACCCGGCACCGGAGGCGAGGCGCCGGATTTGCCGTGACGTTCCCGTTCGGGGCAATCGCGCCGCGGCCGATCGCCCGCAGAGACGATCCTCCGAGCCGACCGGACGCGGCCGGGGATGGCGGAGGTCGCCCGGCTGTGGCAAGATCGGGCGGAGAAGCTTCGACCTCGTCCTTAGCTACATCGGTTTGCCGATCGATCGGCATGCTTCGGGGAGTGACGGTCCAATGTCGCGCAAGGTCGCCGTGTTCTGGCCGGGGGATTATCGGTCCAAGCCGAACGAGTGGGCAACGCCGCAATTCGAGGAGGCCCGCGCCCGGCTCGAAGCCGCCCTGCGCAAGCTCGGCCGCGAGCCGTATCTCGTCGAAGGGCCGATCACCCGCCCCCACGAGGCGATCGAGCGGCTCGGGCCGATCGACGACCCGATGATCGGGCTGTTCGTCCACTGGGCCTACGCCCCTCACACGGTCGACGGGGTGGTGGGCAAGGGCAATCCGCTCCTGCTGGCCTCGAACTTCTCTGGCACCTGGCCGGGCCTGGTGGCCTTGCTCAACACGGCGGCCTCGCTCGAGAGCGTCGGCCGGCATGCCTCGCGGATCTGGTCCGACGCGAGCGACTGGACCGCCGACGCGACCTTCATGGACCAGCTCGCCCAGTGGTGCGAGACGGGCAGGATCGACCACGATGCCTCCGAGATCCACGACCAGTGCTCCGTCTCCGAGCAGGCCGGTTCGACCGCCAGGACGGTCCTGGACGAGATCCGACGCCGCCGGGTTCTTGCCCTGATGCTCGGCGATACGTCGATGGGCATGATTAACGGGTATTTCGGCCCCCGGGTCCTCGCGCCGCTGGGGTTCAGCGAGCACAAGGTGGATCAGGCCTGGCTCATCGACCGCGTCAGCGAGATCGACGACCGTCGCGTGGAGGACGCCTTCAAGTTCGTCCGCGATCGCGGGGTGACGTTCCACTGGGGCGAATCCGACGCGCTCGACTTCACCGAGGACTCGACCCGCGAGCAGCTCCGCGGCTATCTGGCCGTGCTGGATCTCGCCGCCGAGTTCCAGGCCGACTGCATCGGCTGGCAGTACCAGCTCGGCCTGCTCAAGCTACTCCCGCCGAGCGACTTCGCCGAAGGGTTGTTCAACTCGCATGCCCGTCCCGAGGGCGACGGCCGTCCCTTGATCACCGCGACCGAGGCCGACCAGGGGAGCCTCGTGCCGATGGAACTGATGAAGCGCCTGCTGGAGGCCAAGGGGCTGCCCGGCGCCGTCATGTTCCACGACGTGCGATGGGGGGCCGAGCACGAGGGGCGGTTCCTGTGGGTCCTGCTCAATTCCGGCAGTTGCTCGGCCTATGCGTTCAATCACGACGTGGAGTCGCTGGCCGGGGTGCACAGCTACCGCCAGCCGAGCGGCTACTTCCCGGTGCCCGGCGGCACGTTCGCGGGGGTGAGCCTGCCGGGGAAGATCACCTGGTCGCGGGTCTGGCTCGATCGGTTCGGCCAGCCGGTGCTCGATGTCGGCCGCGGCGAATCGGTGGCCTTGCCCGACGACGTCCGGGAATCGTGGTGGCGAGGGACGACCCGCCAGTGGCCCTTCATGGCCGCCGACCTGGGCTGTTCCAGGGAAGCGATCATGGCGCATTACATGAGCAACCACGTCGCCGTCGCCTATGGCGACATCTTCGGAGAGCTGATCGCGCTGGGGCACGCGCTCGGCTTCCGGGTCCGCGTGCTGTCGAGCGGGATCCCGGCCTGAGCTGAGAACGTCGTCTTGATTCTCCCCGGGGACTGATCGGCTGTCCTCAGACCGCCCGAACCGCCGGGGGGCGTCGAGACCGACGGCGGCTGAGGGGTGGTCATCGCTCCGCATCCTCGATCGATCGGCAGGCGGGCGGGCGTACTGGGCGTCGCGGGAACCCGGAGTGGAGCCTGTGCTTGATTTCGCCGTTACGATCGATCAAATGGCCCCCTCGTGTCGAAGGAGAACAACAAGGAATTGCGATCTCGGGTTTCCCTCCTCGCGTCCTGGGCGTTAAGCTGGAGAATCCCGAGCGAGTCGATTGGCCCGGCCCTTGACAGGTCATCAGGAGGGTTCCGCGTCGATGAACGACGCCATCGCCACCCGCTGCGACGTGTGCGCAAGCCGGCTTTCCACGAGCCGGCCGGGAGCGTTGAAGCCGTCCGTCTGCCCGCGGTGCGGTTCCCCGATTCCGCCGGCAACGCCCTCGCCCCGCTCTGAAGGTCCGCCGCGAGGGAATGGGTTCGTTTCGTCAGCGACCGATTCCGATCGCGACCGGCGTGTCGGCGGGCCGCCGGCTGAGCGTGCCCTTCCTCCTGGGCCTACTCGCAATCGCGAGCGTCGCTCTCCCCGTTCCGAAGCCTTTGACCCCGCCTCGCTTCGGCGATCCGCGCGGTTGCGAGGCATTCGAGAAGCCGGCCTGCTCTTCTCGCTCGTCGCGGTCATGGCCGTGACAGCGTATTACTGCTGGCTCGGCGCGGTGGATTCCAACCGCATCACCCTGATGGTTCTGGACGAAAGTGCCCCATCGCCCGCGGGCCGTCCCGAGGCACAGGTCGGGCCCCACGGCGTCCAGGCGACTCGGCTCCCGTCGGGGGCGGATCGTCCGTCGTGGAATGATGCAAGGGGCTGGGGAACGGGACCTGGCGCGATTCGGTTCGAGGGGACGCCTGCCTGGCCTCGTCCGGAGACTGGAACGCCTGAGACTCCTCCGCCCGCGGCGAAGCCGAACGTGCCCACCGTGCAGGCGCCCGACGATGAGCCCCGGCTCCCGCTGCGATCCCCGTTGCCGGAGGCTCCGTTGGAGCTGGCCGAGATCGAGAATTCGCCGATCCTGAGGTTGCCGATCGACCTGTCCGGGATTACGTCGGCCTTGACCTCAGCACCATCCGCCCCCGAATCGCCGCGCGGTCGGTCCTCCGACGTGACGGAGCCCGAACGGATGCGGGTCTGTGACGCCTCGGGCCGGGTGCTGGTCGGACGCGTCTACGCTCGAGGGCCCGGCGGTCCCGTGGTGCAACTGCCCGACGGTTCCCTGGGATGGCCCGAAGGTGAAGTCTTGACCGGCCTTCCCTTTCACCCCTGGTCGGCGCAACAGGTTGCCGGTTCGTTCCGGAATGGCCGCAATCGGGATTTCCGGGTCGTCGAACGATCCCCGTATGTCGTCCTGACCGAGGGAAGTGACGCGTTTGCCGAGCAGGCCGCGGACCTCCTGCAAACGCTCTATCACGACCTGACGGCGTGCTTCGAGGACGGAGGGATTCCCGTCACCGAGCCCGAGTTCCCGCTCGTGGCCGTGATCTACCGAGACGAGGCTGCCTTCCGCCGCTACCGTCCTGTCGACCCCGACGTCCGGGCGTATTACGAGGTGGTCTCGAACCGAATCATCCTCTACGAATCGTCCCCGCAGGACCTCCGTGCCCCGGAACTCGCCGCGCTGAGCCGTCCCCAGACGATTGCCCACGAGGGGATCCATCAGATTCTCCAGAATGTCGGCATCCAGCCTCGCCTGGCAGATTGGCCCCCGTGGCTGGTTGAGGGGCTGGCCGAGTATTACTCGCCCGCGGCCCTGCCCGACCCCTCTCCGGAATCGCGAGCCGACTGGGGGGATTACGGACGAGCCAACTTCGGCCGAGTGAACCCGTTGCACATGGCGACCCTGATCGACCTGCAGGACCCCTCGGCGCTCCTCGCCCACCTTCGGGGGCCGGGGCCGAGCAAGGTTGCCCCTGCCTGGGCCAGTCTCAACGCCGATGAGCCCTGGGTGACGCGCCTGATCCTCCGCACGGAGCTTTCGCCGACCGACTACGCACTTGCCTGGTGCCTGACTCATTATCTTGCCCAGCACCACGCCGACGCCTTCCGGTCGTATCTGCTGGCGCTGGGCGCGCGTTCCCCCCTGGAACCTCGAACGCCGGAACAGCACCTCAAGGAGTTTATCGAGGCGTTTGGCGTGCATCCTTCGTCCCTGACGCGGCGCATCAAGGGGCATCTCGCCTCGCTCCGCTACGATCGCGTCCCCTATTACGCGGTCCGATTCGAGCAGATGATGCCCTCCGGCCTCACCCGTCGCGGGACCCTCGTCAGCCCTTCGCCGACCATGATCACTCAGTGGCTCCAGGCCCAGACCCTGCCCGAGGGCTCCCCGCTCGTCTGGTGGGCAAACGCCTTCGCCTCACGCAATCTCGCCCGGCTTTCCTGCGAGTCCTGGCTCCTCCAAACCTACCCCTGACGCGCTCGATCCCCCTTGTCAATCACTCCCCCTTTCGTCACAATACCATTCCGTTAGGGGACGTAGCTCAACTGGGAGAGCGCCTGCCTTGCACGCAGGAGGTTGTGGGTTCGAGCCCCATCGTCTCCACTGAACCAGGATAAGGATTTACGGCGATTCCAGGGGAAGCAGAGAAGGGATTGTAACCGCTTCCTGTAACCGCTTGGGGTCGACACGATGCCGGTCGAAGGCCGACCGCGATGGTTCCCGAGCCGGGCGTGCTGGCGCTACCGGTTCCGGGGACGGCAGTATTATTCGAAGGGGCTCGGTCCGAAGGACGGCCCGGCGGCGCGGCGCTGGGCCGACGCGATCCGGGACCAGGTCGAGCACGAGGACCAGGTCGCCGGGCGTCCCACGGTGGCGCGGCTGGCCGACTGGTTCCTGGTGGACGGGGTGGCGCGGGGCCTGACGAAGAAGACCCTGGCCGGCTACGACGAGATGCTCCGCTGGTTCTGCGCCTACGACCCGGACGGCCGGGGGGCGATCGGGGGGCGCCGGGCGGACCAGGTCGGCGCGGCCGAGCTGCGTGCCATGGTCCGGGGCTGGGAGCGGTCGGGCAAGGCGGCCCACTCCCGGGCCCGGCTGGTCCGGGTGGTCCGGGCCTGCTTCTCCTGGGCGGCCGACGACCGGCCGGACCGGGTCGATGAGCAGGGGCGGGCCTTGCCGAGGCGATTGATCGCCCGGGACGACATGGCGCAGGTCAAGGCGCCGAAGACCCCGGCGACGGCGCTCGACCGCGCGGCCGAGCTGGACGACGTGGCCCGGCTCCTGAAGTGGGCCAGGGCTGATGTCGAGCGGCCGAGGCCGATGGGGACGAAAGGCCGCTGCATCTCCTGCATGAAGGCCCGGCGCCCCGGACCCTGTCGCCGGGACCATTCGACCACGACGCGGATGCTCCGCGACATGCTCGTGTTGCTCCGCCTGGCGACGGCCGCCGGGTGTCGGCCGGGAGAGTTGTGCGCGGCGCGTTGGGAGGACTGGAACCCGAAGGCCTGGCCGGACCCGGTCTCGGGGGCCTGGTGGGGCGTCCTGAAGGTCTCGCACAAGACCGAGGGGCACACCGGCCGCAAGCGCGAGGTGCCCGTGCCCCCGGCCCTGCGCCGGGCGATCGAGCGGATCCGGGGGCGAGCCGGACGCCATCCCGAGTTCCTGTTCACCCACCGACGGGCCAAGGGGTCGACGGGCAGGGGCGCGGCCTCGGCCGAGGCGGGGGAGCCCTGGACCCCGAACGCGCTGGCCCGTCGGCTCCGGAGCTGGCGAGACGCCGCCGTCGAAGCCGGGGTGCCGATCCCCGAGGGCTTCACCGCGTACTGGCTCAGGCATGGATTCTACTCCCGGGCGGCCCCGGTCATCGGTGCCGAGGCGGCCGGAATGGTCGGGGGGACCTCCGGCGCGGTCGTGCGCCGGGTCTACCTGAAGGGCCGGATGGAGGACCTGACCCGGGCGACCGCCGCCGCCCGACGCCGACCGACTCAGGGGGCCTCGGGGAGCGAGTCGACGAGGTAGGCGATGACGTCGCAATGACAGGGGCGATCGAGGGGGCACCAGCAACAGACCGGGAGCCCTCGGAGTTGTTCGAGCAGGCCGGGCAGGCATTGACCGGGGAACCACCATTCGAGGATGTCTCGCTTGAAGCGTCGGGCGAACTGGAGTCCGCCGGGCTCGATGACGAAGGACGGGGACGGCTCCAGGAGCAATCGGGCATAGGCCTCGACGGCGTGGCCCGGCTCGGGGTGGACGAAGGGGTTGCCGAGCACCGTCGGCCGCCCCAGGTAGACGGCACCCGGGGGGATCCCCGGACGGCCCCTCACCCTCGTCCGCCGGACCCGCCTCGGGTGGGGGACCGGGCGGACCCGATCGCCCAGGGTGATCGACTCGGGCGTCACGACGATGGTCACGGGTGCCTCCGACCGGCCAGGACGGTCTTCCAGGATCCCCGAGGCAGGTGGTCCGGGCCGCCCTCGGGAGCGGCCCCGCGTCGGCGCCGGCTTTGGGTGGTCCGGGGCTCGGCCTTGGGATCGATCTCCGGCCCGGGTTCGGGCTCGACGCCACCGGCCGGGGCCAGGCTCCGGACCAGGGCGTCGTCGAAGTCGGACCGGAGGAACCGGGCGCGGCTCATCACCCCTCGGGTCGGGCCGACGCACCGGACCCCGAGGCGCTTGACGAGTTCCCAGGCTTCGCGGCGCGAGTAGCCGAGCTGCTCGGCCACCTGGTCGACGCCGATCCAGTCCGCTCGGCCGCTCATGGGGACGCTGCCTCCGGTTCGGTGGCGGAGTCGGGCGAGACGACGACGTCCGGGTGGTTCGGGTACTGCCTCCGGGCGCGGCCCAGCGCGGCGATCGCGTCGGCGGCCCAGACGATCCCGACCTTCTGGGCCTTGGAGTAGACCGACCAGGACGTCTCGACCGGCTTCGACTCGGCCGGGTTCGGGTCGATCCGGTGGAACTGGACGACCGAGCCGACCAGGTCCGCCGTCGGGACCGGGGACTCGGCGTCGACCGAGACGGTGACCAGGCGTCCTTCGACGCCGCAGATCCAGCCCTTCATATCACGACCTCTCCCTTCAAGGTGGGATGATGTTGGTAATTGATCAACGATGCATGATCGATCCGGGAGGCGTCGATCACCGGGTTCGGGGCAATCTCGGGCAGGCTCATCGGCGATCAGAGTCCATAGGGGATGCGAGGGGTCGGCTTCGTCCGGGGCCAACAGACGACGAAGGCCCCCGGCAGTTGGCAGCGTTGCAAGGTTTCGCGGTTGGCCGGTCCGTAGGCGACCAGGACCGAGGGGGCTCCGGCGTTGAAGGGGGCTCGGGTGCCGTCGGGGTGGTGATAGTGCAGACGCCCCTTGAGGAAGAGGCAGGCGTCGGCCCGCTCCCAGACGCAGCGGTGAAACTGCTCGGTCTCGGTCCGGGCGAAGATCAGGGCGATGCCGTTGCCGTGCCCGGCCAGGCGATCGAGCCACCGGCCGACCTCGGGGCCGTACGGCGGGTTGAGCCAGACCCGGCCGGACCAGGGGAGCGTCAAGCCGTCCTGGTGGGGCAGGGCATAGGACCGCTTCGCCGTGGCCCAGGGCATGACCGGCGGGCAGCACGGATCCAGGTCGAAGGGGCCGAGCGCCCGGATCAGCTCCGGGGGAGTGAGCCAGGTGTCGGTGGCCCCCCGGTTGGGCCGATGGTGGCCGCTCATGCCTCGGGAGTTGACGCGTCGGGTCATCGCCGGTCCCTCGTCAGGAGTCGGAGGGCGCCGAGGATCGCCCGGGTCGGATCCTGCTCGACGCCGAGGTAGCGGCGCCCTCGGGCGAGGCACTCGACGCCGGTCGTCGCCGTGCCCTGGAAAGGGTCGAGCACCAGGTCGCCGGGGTCGGTGCTCGTCTCGATGATCCGGGCCAGGAGCTTCCTGGGGAGCTGGGTCCGGCTCCAGGGGAGCCGCTCCCGGAACGTCCCGCAGAGGCGGCTGATGTCGTCCCAGGTGTCGGGGTGCAGGCGGCCCCTCGGGTTGGCGCGTCGGTCGCCGGCCTTCTGCCGGGCCGACATGCGGCGCAGCTCGGGCCGGCCCGGGTCGCGGATCCGGAGCCTGGGGTCGGGGCTGAACCAGAGCAGGTGACGGGTCGATCGCGAGAACCGGGTCTCGGCCGAGTTGTAGGTGCCGAACCCCTCGAACCATTTGATCCACTGGACCAGGTGCAGGGGCGGGGTGTCGCGGAAGGCGAACTGGCCGGATTCGAGGTGGACCTTGACCTCGGCCACATGCTCGTCGTTGATCAGGACGAAGAGCGAGCCGTCGGGGGCCAGGGCGCGGGCGGCCAGCGCGAGCCGGACCAACAACCAGGCCCGGAACTCCTGGACGGGCCGGTCGTCCCGGTGCCCGTTGCCGTAATCGAGCCCGAGGTTGTACGGGGGATCGGCGAAGACCAGCCGGGCGGCCCCGACCAGCGGCGACGAGGCGTCCCGGAGCAGGGGGGCCAGGGCCGTCGCGCAATCGCCGGTCAGGACCGACCAGGCCGGATCGGTCCGCAATGCTGGCAGAGGCGCGGCCGGCTCGCCGAGATCCATGGCGGCGGCCCCGCGCGTGTTCGGGTTGACCGTGGCGAGCATCAGGCGCTGAACTCCGGCCGGCCCCGGTAGACGCCGATCCCCGGACGGAGCTGATCGATCAGGTAGTGCGTGAGCGAGGTGAGCCCCGCCTCGGTCGCCTCGTCGATCGCGTCCGGGAAGGGGACCAGGGCGAGCGTCCCGCGCAGGGCGTCCACTTCCACGGCACAGGGGACCCGGGCGGCGTAGCCGTAGTTCCGCCAGAGGTTGGCCTCCAGGACGACGGACTCGGGCAGCTCGCCGTTGGCCGTGACCTTGCCGGTGATCTCGCGTCCGAGCGACTCGTCGGCCCGGCCGACCTTGGCCCGGACCACCGTGCCGTTCTCGAAGTCGACCCGCCTGACCTTCTCCAGGAGCGTCCCGGGCGCCAGGGCCCCCTGGAGCTGGACCCGGAGCAAGCGGAGGAAGTCGCGGTGCTCCATCGGGTCGCCGAGGTGCTCGATCGTCTCGAACAATGTCGTCTTGTGCATCCGGAGCGTGGCCCGATCGAGCCGCCGCTGGTCGTCGTCGAAGACGGCGACCACCCGGTCCAGGGTCGCCCAGACGGTGGTCCGAGACAGGTCGGGCTCGTCCCCCTCGGCGATCGGCACGTTCGCCAGCCGGCCGACCAGGGCGATGAAGTCGTCGATGTCCTGCACCTCGTGATCCCGGGCCGGGAGCGGCCGGGGGAACTCCAGGAGCTTGCCCGCGGCGAAATACCGCGTCAGGTCCGGGTTCTCGGCGGCGATCTGATAGGGCGCCACCGACTCCCGGGCCAGGGACGTCAGGTAGCGGAATGCTTCGGCGATCATGGTTCGGTTCCTTGCGTTCGTGACGGGTCTTGCGGGGGAGTCTGGATTGCCCGGTGGGCCCGCCCGTTGCCGCCGAGTTTCCCCGCGGGGCGGAAGATTGCGGGCCCTTGCGGCGGGCCCGGGGGTCGTGTTCCCGGGTTGATGTCCCGCCCCTGGCCGCCGGGCGCGGCCGGTGTGCCGCCGGGATCAGCCGCCGGGGTTCAGCCGAGCCCGGACCGCGGCGTCCTTCGCCTCGAGCAGCTTGCGGAGGGCGACGGTCCGCTCGGGGCCGGGCTCGACCGTGTCGCAGATCGCGGAGGCCAGGTCGCCGAACGGCTTCGAGATCACCTGGAGGCGTTCGGGGAGGTGTGCGTAGTCGAACCACTTCAGCATTCGATCTTCCATCGAGATTCTCCCGGGATGAGGGTGTGATGGTTTGGTGGGATCGGCATCCTTTCGGCCGATTACTCCTGGTCCTCGAACATCGTCGGGCGGGTGATGTCCGCGGGGTCGTCTTCATTGAAGACCAGGCCGCCGCCGCGTCGGATGCCCATCGAGTATTCGCGGGTCCGGAGCTTGGGCGTGCTGGCGACGACCTGCATCTGCACCCTGGCGTCGGTGCAGTCGCCGTCGGGATCCAGGATCGGGGTCACGGTCACCTCGAGGGTGACCTTGCGGGCCTTCTGCTCGCCGGGCCGGTCCAGGCAATCCTGGACGACCCGGGCCAGTTGCGTCTTGAACGCCTCGTTGACCTTGCCCAGGTCCAGCGTGTGCAGGGTTTCGAGCGAGAGCTGATGGAGCGGCATCGATCAGGATCCTTTCTTCGGTCGCGATCGCCGGAGCGACCGGATTGACAGTTCCCCGCACGCGTCGAGGGACACGAACCGATGGCGGGCGCGATAGCTGCGCACGCCTTCGCGGATGCTCCAGAGGGTCATCAGGCCCGTGAGCCGCTGGGCCGCGTCCCAGCGCGCCGGGCCTTCGGCCCGTCCCCACTGGTCGACGATCAGCTCGATCGCCGTCGCCAGCTCGTCGCGGCCGAGGGCCCGGTGATCCTCGATGACTTGTTGTTGGATGGTCATCGGCCGCCCTCCGGCTCGTCGTCCTCGTCGTCGGACGACGGCCCCCGCAGCGATGACGACGCCGCGAACCAGTGCAGCCAGGGGGCCCACGTCTGCCGGATCGACCGGTAGATGCGCTCGTCCTCCTCGGTCCACCGCAGCGAGCGGATCGCCCGCCGGCCGTAGCCCCGGGGGACCTGCTGCATCGAGCGGTCGCCGGCCGGGGCCCGGGCCGGGATCCGGGCGATCAGCCCCGCCTCCCTCAGGGCCCCCAGGTCGTTGTTCACCGAGGCCCGCCTGGTCGGCCCCCAGCCGAGCCGGGCCATGACCTCGCCCAGGTGCGGCACCCGGCCGTGCTCGGCCTGGAAGCCCCGGACGGCGTCGAGCACCAGGGCCCGACGCTCCCGGGCGACGGCGGATCGGTTCCGGCCCCTGGCCTGGCCCGGGGCCGAGGACCGGCCCCTCGCGACGGTCTTCGGCATCGCGTCACCTCCGATCAGTCCTTGAGGGTGTCGAGATAGGTACGCAACAGGTCGAGCCGATACTCCCCCTCGGTCTCGACGACCAGGGTCTGGACGCCCGCCTCGAAGCGCTGGATGCGGACGACGTCGGCGCCGATCGAGACGAACAGGGCATAGGCCCGCCGCCGGGCGAAGATCAGGTGGACGTACTCGCAGCAACCGAGGTGGAGGCCCGGGATCGGCAGGCCGTCGATCTCGACCAGGGGCAGGAGCGCCTTGACGGCGGCGACCGCGCCCCAAAGCGAGGCCGAGGGGGGCAATCGTTTGGCGGCCCTCCGGGTCGCCCCGACCACGCACGTCGCCCACTGATCATCCGACAGTGATACGTTCATTGGTCCTCCAGGACGATCCGAGTCCTGTATCCTTGCCCGTCGTCCGGGACGACCCTCGGGCACTCCCACTCGGCCCAGTCGGCGGAGTCGTCGACCAGGAAGCCGCCCTCGACGAGCGCGTCGAGCAGGCTCTTGAGCAGGTTGTCCGGGTCGGGGGGCTGGCCGCCCTTGCGGAAGGTGCCGTCCGGGTCGCGACGGGGGCCGAGGATGACGGTCACCTCGAGCCGCCTCCGGGTCGGCCTCGCCCCTTCGAGCAGGGTCGGGTCGGCGACCCCGGCCCGCTGCAGTCCCCGGAGCACGGACCGGGGGACGGCGACCCGGGGCACCCGGGCCAGGTCCAGCTCCTGGGCGACCCGGTCCCGGTCCGACGCCTTGGCGCGGTGGGCCCGGCTCCAGTGCCGCGTCAGGGTGTTGAGCGAGGCCGGGCTCCAGCCGGCGATCGTGACCTCGTAGCGGGCCATCAGGAGACCTCCACCGGCTCGGCGTCGGCCGGGAGGCCGAGGCCCAGGGATTTCGGATCCTGCTCGCCGATCCCGGAATAACCCGGATCGGTATAGCCTCCGACGAGCACGTCGCGGCCCCCGTCCGGGGTGCTGAACCGGCTATGCACGCCGTCGGTCTCCCACCAGAAGGGGCCGCCGATCTGCTCCAGGCCCCAGAGCAACGCATCGGCGCTGATGACCAGGGCGGCCGGCCGGGTCGCCGGGCCGGCCGCCGTCGCGGCGAAGGTCACCAGGCTCTCGCCCCGCTCGGCCCGGTTGCGGAACCGGACCCAATGCTGGCGGTCGTCGCCGGCGATCTCGACGAGCAGGGCGTCGCGCTGCATCGACCGGTCGCAGGTGATCGCCGCCAGCCTGACCGCCTCGACCAGGCGGCCCCGGTCCTCGTCGTCGGTGATCGCCAGGACCGGCGTGCCCGCCGCCTTCTCCAGGACCGCCCGCCAGGGGGCGAACCGCCCCTCGACCAGGCCGGCCCGGACCAGGTTGCCCAGCGACTGCAGCTCGACGAAGCTCGTGCCGTCGGTCGTCAGCTCCAGCGGCCCGTCCGGGGGGACCACCCCCGCGGCCAGCCGGAAGAGGCCGGGCTCGACGACGACCGGCCGCTCGGGATCGACCCAGTCGGCGACCGGGCCGCCCGTCGCCACCCGGTCCCGGACCAGCCGAGCCCCGTCGGTGCCGACCACATGGAATTCCTCGCCGGAGTCGTCGCGGTCGATGAGCACCCCGGCCAGGGCGTAGCGGTACGCCTTCGGGTCGGTGGCGGTCGCGGCCCGGAGCCCGGCCTGGATCAGCGTGTCGGCGAACGGGAAGCCCGCGCGGTAGACCGGGCTCGCCGATCCCCCCGCCTGGCGTTGATCGGGGTGCAGCGGGTGGGCCTCCGGGGTGACGCCCCCCAAGGTGAATCGGGTCCGGCCGGAGGCCAGGACCGCGCCGGGGTCCTGGGGGTTGGGCTCGATCGTCCAGTCGTCGAGCCGGAATGACCGCGCCGCCGACAGGAACCGCCCGGCGTCGATCGCCAGGCAGACCGGCTCCAGGTCGAGCGGCCGCGCCCCGATGACGTCGCGGTCGACGAAGCCCGTCGGGCCACCGGCGGCAACCCGAATCCGGTTCGAATCGTCGGTGTAGAACAGGACCGCCTGGAACGCCGCCGAGGGGGTCCGCTTGGGGATCGCCCGGATGGCCGAGGCCACCTGGTCGCAGAACGCGGCGGAATCCGTGACAATTGCGCGGGACATGGTTCGGTCTCCTGGTTGACGAGATCATCCTACAGGTTGAGATTCCCGAATATCCAGTAGGACCCCTGGTTTTTTCAACCAGAATTTCAACCAGACCAATCGGTCGCCGGGACGAAGTCGCGGAACCGGGGGTACTGGTCCTGATAGGCGAGCTGGACCACCCCTTCCGGGCCGCTCCGGTTCTTGGCGACGATCAGCTCGGCGTAGCCCACGCGGCCGTCGCGGTCGTCGGGCCGGTGGATCAGGAGCACGACGTCGGCGTCCTGCTCGATGGCGCCCGACTCCCTCAGGTCGCTCAGGCGGGGCCTGGGGTCGCTGCGCCCCTCGACCTCCCGGTTGAGCTGGGAGAGGGCCAGGACGGGCACCTCCAGGGTCTTGGAGAGCTTCTTCAGGTCGCGGCTGACCTGGGCCACCTGTTCCTGGCGATTGGCCCCCTTGCGCTCCTCGGCGGTGACCAGTTGCAGGTAATCGACCACGATCAGGTCGAGCCCGTGCGTGGCCCGCCGCCTCCGGGCGATGGCCGCCAGCTCGGCGACGGTCCGGCTCGGCGCGTCGTCGATCGCCCAGCGGGCGGCCCGGAGTTTCTCGTACACCTGCCCCATGCGCACGTGGTCGCCGGGGAGGAGCCCGTTCCCGTCGCGGATGTTCTTCCCGGCGACCGACGCGCGACTGGCCAGGATCCGGTCGGTCAGCTCGCGACGGCCCATCTCCAGGGAGCAGAACAGGACGGATTTGTTCAGTTCCAGGGTGACGAAGCTGGCGACGTCGATGCCCAGCGTCGTCTTCCCCTTGCCCGGCCGGGCGGCGAGGACGATCAGTTGGGCCGGCTGCATGCCGTCGGTCAGCTCGTCCAGTTCGGTGAGCCCGGTCACGACCCCCGTGAAGTTCCCTTCTTCTCGGGCTTGGACCCGTTCGATCGACTCGGAGGCCGCCTCGTAAGCCTCCCGGACCGTCGAGCCGCCCAGGTCCCGAGACGCATCCAGGACGGAGGTCTCGACCCGGCCCGCGATCTCATCGACGGTCAGGTAGCTGGGCGCGTCGTAGGCCAGGCGCAATCCCTCGGCCAGCGCCTCGATCAGGCACCGGAGCCTGGCCTTTTCCTTGACGATCGCGGCGAAGTGCAGGGCGTTGGCCGCATGGGGGACGGAGCCCGCAAGTTCGTCGATGAAGGCGTCACCGCCGACGCGCTGGTAGTCCCCGGACCGCCGCATCGCCTCGGCCACGGTCAGCACGTCGGCCGGCTCGCCGCGGCCCCGCAAGGCGGCGATCGTCTTCCAGGTGACCGCGTGGGCCTCCCGGTAGAAGTCCTCGGCCCGGATCAGGTCGGCCATCTCGTCGAAGCTCGTGCCGTCGAGCAGGGCGCAACCCAGGACGGCACGCTCCATCTCCAGGTTCTGGGGCGGGAGTCGGTCATTCATCGCCGAAAATCCTTGGTATCGAGGTTCTCTTGCGCTCGGGTTTGAAATACTCGACCGGGGCGTTGCGCTTCGCCACGGTCGCCGGGTCGGGGGGGATGTCGGAACCCTCCCCCCGCGCCCAACGCTGGAGGATCGACGTCAGGAGTGAGGGGCTGGGCATCGGCCGCGCACCGGCGATCTTCTTCTCGATCACGGCCCGGACGTGGTGCGCCGGGTAATCGAGCTTGAGCATGTCCGAGGCCCAGCGTCCCAGGTTGCCGCCCGACAGGTCGTCGGCCAGGTGACGGAGCTTGCGATGCTCGGCCGGTTCGGGAGCCTCGAAAGCCTTCGGAGGGACCGCGAACGGGTCCGTCGGGGGCCGACCCGGATCGGGTTCCGGATTCGATTCCGGAACGGGTTCCTCGCGTGCGTGCGGGCGCGAAGAGCACGCTCTTAATTCTTCTTCCTCTTCTTTATAAAGAGGGGGGCATTTGAGGTGCCCCCCTTGGGGTACTCCAGGTGCCCCGTCTGGGGTATTTGAGGTGCCCCCAATGGGGTACTCCAGGTGCCCCATTGGGGTATTTGAGGTGCCCCCCTTGGGGTACTCCAGGTGCCCCGTCTGGGGTATTTGAGGTGCCCCATTGAGGTACTGTCTGGCTTCTCGGAGCGACCGCTTCGCATAGGTGTAATCCTGGCCCGTCAGCTTCGCCAGCTCGGCCGGACTGACCGGCAATTCGCGCTGGGTTCGGTAGCGGACCAGGGCGAGCGCGACGGTGAACAGGGTGACCCGCCTCGGGTGATCCCGGTGGACTTGCGCCAGGATTTCCACGTCCGAAAAGTTCATCACGACCGTCGCCGTTCATGAGGTGCAAGCGTACCTTTCACGAGCACGGCCCCACGATCGGCGCCGTGCGTGCTGTCGTTGCGCTGCTGCCGTGCCTCAGCCAGGATGGCCACCCCAACGGTAAAACTCGTCGGGTCGCTCTGCTTCGTAGCCCCGGTTACCGATGTAGCGATCGATGATGGCGTCGTTGTCATCGCTTCACCGCTTCCTCGCCGCCCGCTCGGCGTCGAGCCGGCTGATCTCCGCGTCCAGGATCTCCAGGGCGTCGGCCAGTTCCGACCGGTCCGCGCTCCGGGCGGACCGGAGCACGGCACACGAGGCGGCGCGGAGCCGGTCGACCTGGTCTCGCAATCGTTGATAACTCGACCGGGGATCGCCCGACGACTCGCCCCGGATCCGGTTGCCGCCGAACCCGGCCCCCGGGCCGAGCTGCACGCGGCAGTCCCCCATCAGCCGGTAGGCGATCGCCTCCTCGAACTCGACACGCCGCTGTTTCACGAAATCAACCTCCCGAAATAACCCCTTGTCTCTTCCCGGGTTTCCCGAACAATCACCGGGACAGGCGTTCATTGTTCGTCGAGCTGGTCGCGGAGCCGCTCGACCCGGCGATTGAGGTCCCTGAGGCGCTCGACCAGGCGATGGGCATCGGCGGCGTGGAACAGGTAGGACTGGCCGACCCGCTGGATCGGCACCCCCTCGGCGACCGCGAAATAGGTCACCAGGATGCGCGCCACCCCGGCACGCCGCGCGATCTCGCCCGTCCCCAGGACGCGGGGGGGGGCATCGACTGCCGCCCCCTCCGCCTTCGTCGTCGCGTCCGCCATGTCACGATCTCCCCTATTCTGGATGACGGCTCAACCTGAAATAGGTTGAAATTCAACCAGGGAGATCGTAGGGCGGTCGGCCGGTCGGAATCAAGGGATCTGGTTCGGATTTCCCCCGGGCTCACGCCGATTCGCCGCGCAAGCCTGTACGGTGCTACAGTTTGCAGCACACGAGATTCCGGCCGTACAATGCGTCGTTTGACCGCCCGAACTGCGAGGCTAGACCATGTCCTACGGTTACATGATGCAGTATTATCAAGCGTTGATGGAGGATGAAGGCCTCTCCCAACGCGAGGTGTCCGATCGCATCCAGGAGCTCGCCCGGACGCTCGGCGACGACGAGTATCGGCGGCTGCATCAGACCCGGATCTCGAAGTGGATCAACGGGGAGGGGCAACCCGATGTCCGCGACCTGGTCTATCTCGCCGCCGTGATCGGGCGGCCGGTCAACGATCTGGTCTATTACCCGGGTTATGTCGGGCCGCCGGAGCCGGGCAGCCTGCCGGGGCGGGAGCAGGATAAGCTGCAGAAGCTCATCGCGTTGTGCGGCGGGGATGAAGTCGTCGAGGACGTGTTGATCGATTACCTGGCGAGCGTGCAACTCGGCCATGCCCGGGCGCACCTGCCCCCCGAGCAGGTCCGTCGCAAACGCGGACGGCCGCCGGGGCGGAAGTCCCAGGATTAGGCGGTCGAGCGCGACAGGGATTCCCGCTCCCGGGGGCCCGTGTCGGTCGGCGCGTGCATCGTCCCGCGCCATCGGAGCCGGACGTCCAGCGCCAGGAGCCCGACCTTCAGGGCGGTGCCCCGGCGATTCAGGCGGCACATCGCCCAGCGCGGGCCGTATCGGATGCCCACCTGGACCCGATGCGTCAGGCGGATGGCGGGCAGATGGACTTCGAAGCGGATGACCCGGACGCTGGACCGCCTGATTGCGCGCAACACCAGATCCACCTCCTGCCTGATCCCGTGACGGGAAGCCGCGATGTGAGGTCTTGGGATTCTACGGAGGATGAGTTGCCTGCATCAAGCACGGGACCTGGCCGTGTGTTTCTGCGTCAACGTGGTGTTTCCGTGTCAACGTGATCATCGGGTCGCGCGACCATCGGTAAGCTGTAATCGCGTGTATTGGCCTTGGTCCAGGTCCCAGGTCACCTGGACGATCCTCGGGTAGACCGCGGCGTCGGGGTCCGACCCGCCGTCGAGCCGGAGGCTCATGTCGTGGCCGACGATCCGAGTGATCCGGGCGCCGACCGGATAGGTGTTCGAGAGCCGGGGCAGGGTCATCGAGCCCGCGAAGACCGGGTAGGCGCTCGCCGCGCGTCGGCTGATCGCGTCACTCCGGGCCTGCTCCCGGTCGTCCCGGTTGACCTGGACATCCAGGTCGTTGCCCTCGGCGTCCTTCGCGCGTCGTCCGGGGTCGAAGTACGGGCTGGACGCATGGACCAGGTCGAACCGGTGGCGGTCCGAGGAATCGACCGCCCGGGAGACTTCGAACCGGGTCGGGCTGTGCGGGTCGCGGCCCGGGTCGGCCCGGACCGCGAAATCGTCCTCCAGGACGCAGACGAGCACCAGGGCGATGTTCCGCCGCTCGGCGCCGTTGGTGCCGTTGAGCCAGTCGATCAGCCGGAGGTGCCCGCCGTTGAGCTGCTCGACGTCCTCGTGGCCCCCGATCGCCCAGTCGTTCGGGTCGTTCGCCTCGACCACGATCCCCAGGCGTTCCTCGTCGAGCCGCCAGCCCCCCTTGATCCAGTAGACGTCCCCCGAGCCGTCCCAGATGCCCGGCGCCTCGCCCGAGTAATTGACCAGGATGCCGAGCATGGGCCGGCGAGGGCGCCCGTCCTCGTCGGCCGAGAGCAATCGCGACTGCGCCGGCCGGCGGCGCTGGGCGTAGTACCCCTGATTGAAGATGCCGTCGAACCCGTTGACGACCTCGGGGCCCTGCTCATACACCCCCTCGACGTCGCCCGGGTTGTAACGCCAGACCCCTTCCCCCGTCTCGTTGTACGTCCAGGAGCGGTACTTGCGCGGGTCGACGTCGGGCGACTCCTTGGTCCGCCGGAAACGCTCGATGTTCTCGGGATCGGCGTCGTCGGGCTCCGGCTCGAACCCCGGCAACAGGATCACCCCCATCTCGATCCGGGTCGGCGCGAAGCGGACCTGGATCCGGTTGACGAGCTGGGTCGAGTCGCGTTGGAGCTGCACCGCCGAGAGATTCGACCGGTTGGCGTCGAGCACGGACCCCGGCGGCTGGAGATAGACCACCCGATGGATCGGCCCGGGGTTCGGGTCGGTGACGTGGTAGAACGTGAGGTAGGTCTCCGGCCGCCCTTCGGCATCGGCCCGGAGCGAGAAGCGGAACCGGAAGCCGTGAGGAGCCAGGAGCTGCTCGACGAATTCCGGCCAGGTGCGGTCCTGGGCGGCCTGGTCGTTGATGACGACCCGGAGCCGATCGAAGGTTTCCGGGTCGTCCAGGTCGATCGGGTCCGCGCCGGTCGCGATGATCCGCGTCAGGGAGGTCTCGAGCTGCTCCGGCGTCGGGTTGGTGATCCAGGTTTCCCGGTTATTCATGGTGCCGAGGATCATCTGGACGGCGCGGTCGACGGTCCAGTAGGTCCGGGCCTCGGCCGGCAGGGGGACCGCCTCGTCGATGAAGACCGGGAAGGGGAGCCCGCCGTCCGGGGGCTCATATTCATAACCGGGCCCGGTGCAATTCGGCTTGCCGGACGGGTTGAACCGGCCGGGCAACATCGTCGGCACGGTCCATTCCGGATCGTCCCACCGCAATGCCTGGCGATACGGCCCCCCGAGGAAGGTGGAGTCCCATGCCCGGATCGCCACCTGCACCGCCCGGATCGGCACGGCCAGGCCGTCCCCGGTGAGCGACAGCTCGGGGAGCTTGATGAAGCCGTCGAACAGGTAGCGCAGCTCCCCGCTCGGGGCCGCGGCGACCACCACCACGCGGTCGTCCTCGAGCAGGACCCCCGGGCCCGAGGTGCCCAGCGAGACCAGCTTGGTGAAGCTGGTCGGCAGCGCCGGGTTGAGGAACGGATCCACCACATAGCGGAACTCGGCGTCGGCCGGATGCGCACCCTCATACCAGGTGATCTTCGTGCATCGGACGTTCGGCAAGGGCTCGAACGGCACATCTTCCTCGGGCCGATAGCGGTAGACCCCGATCGGGATCGGCTGCAGGTCGGCCGCCAGGGGCATCGGGTCGAAGACGGGCATGGGCGGGATCCTATGGGACGGGGGTCAGGACGCCGAGGATCCGGACCTGGCACCAGACCTGGGACAGATCGAGGAACGGATTCGCCGACGCGGAATACGACACATAGACCGGGCTGCTGATATTGACCACCTCCCCCGCCGGGAAGTCCGGATTGCCCGTGACTCCCAGCCACGACACGCCCGTCAGATACCCGGTGTTGATCGGCGGGAAGCCCGGGTCGGTCGAGACCGGGACGAGTTGGCTCAGGTAGCGATGCTCGGTCCCCGGGCCGGCGAAGAAGGGCACCACGCCGATCCGGCCCAAGGCCGAGCAGGTCGGCGACGGCGGGGGCAGGCCGACATACGTCCCCGGCGCGTAGATCATGCTCATGCGATAGGTCGTCGACCCGCCCGGGACCGGAGTCTGGAGGATTCCCTCGACCGTCGGCGGGATCGCGACCGGCACCTCGATCTCGCCCAGGTAATAGTTCAGCGCGTTCCCGATGACCGACGACTCCGACCCCCGGCCCGCCGCGACAAAGGGATTGGCCTGGTCGAGCGGGCCGATCCGGTTCAGGGTGCCGGCGAGCGGCTCCGAGAAGAAGACCGTGCCCGCCAGCGCCCCATTGTTTATGGGGTGCAAGACCGTCACCGTCCCCGAGAAGGCCAGGGTGTTGGGCATCGGGAGCCCCTCGCACGTCGTCAAGGGGGGTCGGCCCGGAGGACCGGCCGCGGCCCCGAGCCGCTTCCCGACGAACCGCCCGGACCGCGTCGGGAAGACGAGCACCTCATCCCCCTCGGTCGGCACCCCCGGACCGAGGACCAGGACCGGCACCCGATTCGACCCCGAGGCCGACCAGGACCAGGCCTCGCCCTCGGTCTCGGTCCAGGCCGGCCGGGACGGGTTGACCAGGAAGACCCGAGGGACGGTCGTCGGCATTGCCCCGCCGTCGACCACCCTGCCGACGAAGGGCCGGGGCTCGGTCCCCGCTTCCCGGCCGGCCAGGACCGACTCAATCGCACTCAGGCGAGCCCTTGCAAGGCGTAACTCTTCTGCCAGGTCCATCGATCAGGCCCCATCCTTACAGGACCGTGACGAACCGCCCCCTCTGGACGGGCACCGCCACGAAGTAGGTCCCTTGTCGGTTGCCGCCGATCCCCGGGGCCAGGACCGAGCCGCCCGCCGTGAAGGTGGGAGCGGCCCCCTCGGTTTCCTCGAACGCGACCCGGTTGACGGTCCAGCGAGCGACGTCGGTATTGGTCGGCACGCTCGCCCGGGAGACGACCAGGGCCAAGGCCTGGTCCCCCGGTTGCTCCAGGATCGCCGCCTGGCGTTCCATGGCGTCGAGCCGCTGCCGGATCAGGGTCAATTCCTCGGCCAGGTCCATCGATCAGGCCCCCCCCTTGATCAATCCCTTGGCCACCAGGGCTGCTCGGATCGACCCGAGCAGCCGGGAGAGCTTGGCGGCGTTGTCGTTGGCGGTCCTGATGTCGGTCCGAGCCGTGTTGACGCCGGCGGCCAGGCTCGCGATGGCGTCCTGCGCCACCCCGGCCCAGGTGATCAGGTCGTTGACCCGGACCCGGAGTTCGTCGAAGTTGTTGGCGATCTCGGCCTGGCTGAAGGACCCGCCGATCGACTGGATCGCCCCGTCCGAAGACCCCCCAGCCGACCCCGTCAATGCGGCCGGGGCGTCCAGGACGCCGATGGTCGACGTGGCATCCCCGTTGGAATCGTCCGTCAAGGCGGCGATCGTCGCCGCGTTGGCCAGGATGAAGTTCGCCGTCGATCCCGTCGTGCTGTCGGTCAAGGCCCCCTGGTCGGCGCCGCTCGCCTGGGCGACCGGGGTCGCCCCGTGGAAGGCGAGCAACTGGTTCGCGGCCGAGGCGACCATCGTCCCCGCCCCGGACGAGGCCAGGACCAGGTCGACGCCCGTGCCCAGGGTCACGTCCCCGGTCAGGGTCCCGCCCCCGAGCGGGAGATACGCCCCGGCCCCGGCCCCGAAGAGCCGGAGCGGCTCCCGCCGGTCGTAGATCGCGGTCACCGTCCCGGAGTCCGTCTCGACTTCGGCCAGCCTCAGGTGGGCCGCCCCCGGCCATCCCGAGGTGGACACCTGGAGATCCCCGGCGTCGTCGAGGTACAGGTAATTCGTCTCGGATGCCGACATGGCCACGGAGCCGGTCCCGGCGTAGGAGACCCGCTGGCCGTCGGGCGCCTCGTACGTCCCGGCCGAGACCTTGACGTTGAGCGAGGCCGACGGGAACTCGGCGAAGTCGACCGCCAGGCGGCCGAGGTATTGCGCGATCTTCTGGATCGTCTCGTTGGCGAACTCGTGCCAGTCCGGCTCGTCGAAGTCGGCCCAGGACAAGCCTGCATCTGTCCGATAAACACTCAAGGGATCATCCCCCCTCTTGGATGGTCGTGACGGTCGCGGTGACGAAGGTGTGGAAGTCGATCGCCAGGCCGTCGGTGATGTCGGTCTCGGCCAGCGCGCCGATGAACTCGACGTCGACGTCCGCCGTCCCGAGCGGCCCGCCGGTGACGGCGATGTTCCCGTCGAGCGGCGGGATCGACGACTCCAGGGACGTCCGGATCGAGGCCGCCGTCGCCCCCTGCGCCAGGCCCGCCGAGAAGGCCCCGTAGAGCACCGTCATGCTCCCGGCCGGGCTCGGCGGCGTGGTGCCTACGGCGGCGATCCGCTGGATCTCGTTGCTCGCCGTCGGCGCCCCGGCCCAGTCGGGCGAATGGCCCCAGGCGATCCGGGGGCCGCCGGCCGCCTGCTCGATGCGGACGCGGCGATGCCAGGGGTCGCCGGGGACGACGGTCGGCCCCCTCGGGGCCGCCGCCACGACGACCGACACCTCGGCCGCCGGGCCGCGCACGCCCCGGTCGTTGACCGGCACGATCCCGTAATGCCAGCGCCCCGAGGGCCGGTCCCGGTCCCGGAAGCGATAGCGGCGGGCCGCCCGGCCCCAGCCGCCGGAGCCCCAGCCGCCGGAGCCCCAGCCGCCCGTCTTGCCGGATCCCGAGACGGCGGCGACCAGGCCGATCGGCGTCGAGTAATCGATCGGGCCGTCGGCCTCGGACGCCCCGAAGACGTCCCAGCGCACCACGGGGCGGCCCGCGACCCGCTGATGCGGCCCGCCGGCCCAGGAGAGCGTCGGCCGCGTCCCGGTCCCCAGGCCCGCCGGGGCGGCCGGGGCCTGGAAGGTGCCCGCCTCGGCCTCGGGGACCGCCCCGACCCGGACCACGCAACGGCCCTCCGGCCAGGGGAGCACCAGGGACCGGGACCGGGTCTCCTCGAGCAGCCGCCCGTTGAGATAGACCTGATACCACGTCCCGGGCGGCCGCGCGTCGTCCCAGCGGGCGAGCAGCTCGACCGAGTCCGGCAACGCCTCCAGCCAGACCGTGATCCCCGACTCGTCGAAGGCCATGCGCTTACCCCGTCGCGAAGCGTGCCGAATAGGTCCGATACGCGCGGCCCGTCGAGTCGAGCATCGCGTGCCCGGCCGGCCGGAACTCCTCGAGCTTCATGCCCGGCCAGGCCCGGCCCAGCGTGTCGACCAGGACCCGGGGCACGCCGTCGTAATAGGTCCGGAACAGTTCCTCGGCCGCCGCCAGGCCCGCGATGCCGACCCCGTGCAGGACGCCGCTGGCCTCGGCGACCCGGCCGGTGAACCCGCCGTCCTTGCGCTCGGTGCCGTCGACGCCGAAATAGGTGTCCTTCTGCTGCCGGCGGGGGAGCTCGACCACGTTGATCGAGCAGTCCTGGCCGAAGATCGCGATGCCCCCGAAGCTCGGCGTCATCGGCCTTCCCCCCGGATCGCCCGGCGCAGGTGCTGCCGGTAGGCCTCTCGGATCGCCTTGCGGACGGCCGTGGTCGACTTGCGGTCCATCGCGAAGAAGGGCCTCTTCGGCTGTCGGGCGGTCCCGCGGTGGAAGTGCCCCATGACCTTCTGGCTCCGGGCCGTCGTCCCGTAGACGAAGGTGACCCGGTGGGGTTCAATGGTCGTCTTCCCCCCGAGGAACTGACGCTCGACCGAGGACTCGCCGGTCAGGACGCCGATCCGGGTCGGGTATCCGTTGCGTGCCTTCCAGGCGCGATAGGCCGGGTTGAGCCGCGGCCACTTCCGGTTGTTCGGCCCCTTGGCCGCCAGGAAGCGGTCGTGCAGGGCCGCTCCCGCGGCGAGCCGGGCCTCCAGGCCGACCGACTCGCCCTCGGTCCCCCGGCTCCGGAAGTCGAAGGATGCGGCCTTCCTCAGCCGCGTCTCCAGCTCGTCCAGGCCGCGATCGTCGAACACTGGAGCCCCGACCATGACACACCTCCCAGGCAAAGAAAACGCCATGCGGTGGGAATACTACGCCCTGCGGTCCCTGCTGTACGTCTGGGTCGTCCTCTGCCTCTCGACCACCCTCCAGGGCTCCGGCTCCGAGTCGCTCAGCCTGTCCGGGTGGATCGCGGTCGCCGCGCTGACGATCACCGCGCGGCGGCCCTGGGATCCGGCCTAACGGCCGCGTCCCCCCGGGGGCGGCGCCGGCGACGGGTCCGGTCGATACGTCCGATCGATCGCCCGCTTCAACTCGTCGATGTTGAGATTCAGCCGCTCAAGCGCCTTGATCTGTTCCCTGGAGAGCTGGTTGCTCTCGCCGATCGCCGAGGCGACGGCCTCCGCCTCGGCGAACTGGCCCTCCAGGGGATCGATCCCCTCCATGTCCTGGACGACCCGCATCAGCTCGGCGACCGCCTCCCGCGGATCCCGCCCCGTGAAGCGATCCGCCAGGAAATTCCGCTCCCCGATCAGGGGGCGCGCCATGTTGGACAGGGCGACACCGAGTCCGCTGGTCCTGGCGCGCAATTGTTCGTCGTTCAGGAACATGTCCGAACGATTGAGCACCTCGTCGATCAGCCCCGCCTCGGAGAGCTGGTCGACGATCATGTTGTACGCCCCGTATTCGAGGCGGATCCGCCTGCCGATCTCCGGGTCGGGGGCCATGCCCCGCATCAGGGGCCGGAAATAGTCCATGAGGAACGTCTGGCCCTGTTTCTCGTCCCCCATGGCGATCGCCCTGGCCTCGGCCGTCACCGTGGCCGCCTCGGTCGCCATCTCCTGGATCCCGGAGACCTGCCTGGCGGCCTCCCGGAACTGCTCGGCCCGGAGCAGTTGGCCGACGTCGGATTGGAGGAACTGGCGATTCCATTCCGCCACCTGGTCCCCCGCGACGGGCTGCTGGGCCTTCTCGATGCGTTGCTGCAGGGTCCCGAACATGGGGACCATCTCGTTGAGCGCCTTGAGCCCCTCGGCCGAGAACCCCGCCGAGACGAGCACCTCGTACACGTTGCCCGCCCGCGAGATCAGCTCCCGGCGGCTGGCGATCGCCTCCTCGGGCACACCGACGGCCAGGAGCTGCTGGTCGAGCGGGATGCCCCTGGAGGCCGCCTCGTCGAGCTTCTCGAAGATCGGCACCAGGACTTCGAGCCGCTCCATGATGTTCATGTCGCTCTCGACGCCCATCCCCTTGAGGAAGGTCATCTGCTCGGCGGTCGTCCCCTGGAGCATCCGGACGAGCTGCTCGATCCGCGTCCCGGCCGCCCCCGGCCCGGCCGAGAGCGAGGCCACGCCGACCATCGCGGCGAGTTCGGGCAGGGTCGGCACCATGCCCGTCCCCGCGTCGTTGACGAACTGGCCGGCCACCTGGAGCAGGGCGTCGGTCAGCGGCTTGTCGTTCCCGCGGCCCTCGACGAGGCCCATCCGGATCGCCTCGAGGGCCGCCAGGCCCTCGCCCGCGGACCCGATCTTCTGGAAGTTGGCCACCATGCCCGCCAGGTCGCCGCGCGTGGACGGGTCCGCCCCCTGCCGCGCCACCATCTGGGCCACGGCGACCGCGTACTGGTCGGCCACCTCGCGGGTGATGTTGCCCTTCTGCATCCCGGCAGGGAGCGACGACTCGAACATCATCGCGAAGGCCGAGGCGTCCTGGGCATTCATGCCGGTCTTGAGGCGCATCAGGAGGCTGCCGCTCAGGATGCCCGAGTCCGGCCCGGTCGCGCCCGTCAGCGCCGCCTCGCCCCGGAGGCTGGCGAAGTAATTGCCCGCCTCGCGCGCCGCCTCCCGGGCGTTCTCCTTGGCCTGCTCGAACGCCTGGTTGATCGAGTTGAGGACCGCGGCGCCGCGATTGAGCCCCTGGAAGGCGTTGGACATGGTGTTCAGGGCGCCCAGGAGCTCCTCGGTCGTCTCGAGCGTGTTCTCCTCCTCTCGCTGGACCGTCCGCATGGCCTCGGCGAACTTGCCCGCGAACACGTCGCCGACCTTCTCGATCGACTTCCGATAGCGATCGTAGACCGACATGGACTTGTTCACGTTCCGCTGCTCGGCCTGGTGCGTGGCCTCCTGGGACCGGCGACGTCGCGATTGCGCCTGTTCGTCCTGGGCGACCTCCGTCGCTCTCCCCCGCTGCATCTCGGCGCGGAGCTTGCGCACGGCGGCGATCGACTGGTCGATCCCCGCCTGGAAGGCGGTCGGGTCCAACCCGAGGCCCGTCTTGATCTCGTCGGCCATGTCCGCGTCCCCCGCTCCTGCGCCTCACAAGGCCGCCAGCCCCCGGCTCCGCGCCGCCCCCCCCATCTCGACGCCCCACTTCTCCGGGTTCGGCGCCCGCCCGGTCGCGACCCAGATGCCGACCATCTCGACCAGGTCCTCGTAGGCCAGGGCGTCGAACCGCTCCGGCGTCACTCCGTTGGCCAGGGCGCAGGCTCGGAGGTAGCGTCCGAGGCTTTTGGGCGGATCGATCTCCCGTTGACCGCGGCCATCAGGGCGCGGAGCCGCTCCGTCCCGTCCGCCTCGTCGTCGGGATAGACGACCAGGAGCCGCTCCAGGTCCGCGTCGGACAGCTCGTACCGCTCGCGCAGGAGCAGGGCCGCCATCGGGAAGAGGACCGAGAAGACCTCGGTGTCGGTCCGGGCCCGCCCGAGGCGTTCGAGCTGCTCGGAATACTTCGGCCCGAACCGGCCGTCCACCGTCGCCAGCGAGACCTCGCCGTCGGGGCCGAACCGGGGCCTCAGGCCCGGACGCGCCCGGGCCAGGAACCAGGTGTGGCCCCCTTCCAGCTCGACCGGGATGCCGTCCTCGGGTGCGAGGCCCGGCTTGAGCCGGGCCTCGGGGGTCAGGTCGCGCGCTTCGTGCTCAGGAGTCATTGCGTGCCTTCGGGGTGACCGCCTCGGGGGTGTCCTTGCCGTCCCTGGCCCGAATCAGATCCTTCCGCCTCGCGTCGACCGCCGGGTCCTCGACCGGGACCGGATCCGGCAGGTCCGGCAGGCCGATCGCCGCCTCGTCCACCAGCCGGCCGACGAGCGCCCCGTCGGCCAGCGGCGTCATGGCGTAGCGGCAGCGGCCCGCGAAGGGGTGGTCCTTGGGGAAGTTGATCGTCGCGTCGAAGTCGTCGACGACGAACAGGTCGTGCTGCGCGTACGGGCCGGCGTGGATCTTCCGGGCCCGGAGCCGGCCCAGGTCGTCGGGGCCGAGGCCGAGCAGGTGCCCGTAACGCCGGTGGACGTGGCGCATCATCGTGCCGTGCAGGTGGGCCATCGGCTCGGACGCCGGGTCGCGGCCGGACTTCCGCCGGGCCTCGGCGGCGACGGAGCCGAGCAGCGCCTGGGGGATCACCAGGCAGTCGTACGGGTCCTTCGGCTTGGGCGCGGTCTGGCTCATCGGGGGGCGCTCCAGGGGTTGGGTGCGGTGGTCGGCCGGTCCTCCCGGTCACGACCCCGGGGTCAGGTCTCGACGGAGACCGTCAGGGGGCTGGTCACCCCGTCGGTCGAGCGGCTGGTGATCGTGCTCTGCAGGGTGCCGATCGCCTCGTGCGCGCCGCCGCCGGAGTGGTTCTCGCACAGGGCGTTGGTCAGGGTGTAGCGGATGTCCCCCGCCTCGGGGGTCTGCGCCGCGTTCAGCTCCGACTTGTGGACGCAGGTGAACGTCCCGGTGGTGCCGATCGGCACGTTGATCTCGTTGTTCTTGTCCTCGCTCGAGACGGTGAACCGCGGCGAGGCCCCGATCAGCTTGTTGGTGGTGTTGAAGAGGTCCGCGTCCGCCTTGCCCTGGACCGACCGGCCCTGCAGGTCGTGCTGGACGTCGGAGACCGCGTTGAAGACGGTCGCGGCCGGGGAGACCCCGAACCGCGCCTCGACCCAGTTGATCTGTCGGCTCATCGCCGAGTCCCCTTTCTGGCTGGATGGACCCGAGAACCCGGTTGAAACAATCAACCAAATATAGGTTCGCCCGGCAGGTAATCATACACGACATTCCCGCCGACGCGATCGCCGGAGCTGGTGGTCAGGTACAATCCCTCGCCGCCCGGGAGCACCGCGATCGGCGTGTCGCCCCCGAGCGACTCCCCGGCGCCGGAGCCCGCGTCGGCCTTGATCGGCCAGTGACGCGCCGTGAAGTCGGACCCGTTGGCCGAGCCCCGGAGCTGGACGACGTTGCCGTCCTCGTGCCCCTGGACGACCAGGCCGAAGACGGCGAGGAAGTGGCCGGCGCGGGCCGGGGCGATCAGGAGGTCGCCCGCCTCGGACCGGTCGAAGTGGTGGACTCGTCGCAACTGATTCATGTCGATCCTCCCGTTCAGGTTCGCGCTCAGGTCCGGACGGCGCGGACCACCCGGCAGGCGTCCGCGATCACCAGGCCGTCCGCGTCATTCGTCACCCGCACGACCAGCGTCGGGTCCCCCGAGGCCACGGCGGCCAGGACGTGCCAGGTCGCGGCCCCCGCGACGTAGCGTTGCACCGGGAATCGCTGGTCGATCCGTCGCGTGGCCAGGACCCGGCCCGTCCCGTCCTCGACCGACCAGGGCGCGTTGCTCGCCCGGTTCGACGCCGCCGACCAGGAGATCATCACCAGGTGCCAGGCCCCCGGCGTCAGCCCCTCGAACGCGAACGAGGCCGAGGCCCCGGGCGGTCCCGGATCCGCGTAGCGGCTGGCCCCCGAATAGCTGGCCACGCCGGACGTCGTCCAGGCCCCCGCCTCGGCGTATCCGGGGCCGCCGGCGACCGCGATCGCCTCGGTCCCGGGGACCTCGTCGAAGTCCTCGCCCAGCCAGGCCGGCCGCGCCGGTGCCGTCGCGGCGGCCCCGAGCACGAGCCGCTGGCCGGCGAGGAAGTCCATGCAGGCCCGGTACTTCGGGGCCTCGGCCGGGTCCTGGGAGATCCACTCCAGGAGGCCCCAGGCCCCCCACTGCGAGATGCGGCCGGCCAGGTAGTACATGACCGCCCGGTCCCAGCCGAGCGCCTCCATCCGCGTCAGGGCCCCGAGGACGGCCTCGTACATCGCCTCGGACCGGTGCAGGTCGGCCAGGGCCGGGTCGAGGACGCCGCCGCCCCGCGTCGGCACGTCGTGCGGGCCCGCCTCGTAGGCGTCCAGTCTGATCGTCCGGCCCAGCGTCCACTCCTTCTCCGCGCGCAGGGCGGGGATCGCCGGGGTCAGGTTCTCCTCCAGCTCCCCCGGGATCCAGTCGCGGTAGAATTGCTCGATCTGGGCGTCGGGGACGCCCGTCGACTCGGCCGGGAACTCGTGGCCCCAGTAGGCGTCGACCGAGATCAGGTCGTACCCGCCGTCCGCCGCCGGCCCCCGGATCATCTCGTCGTGCAGCTCGAAGTAGCCGAGGACCGTGCGCGTCATCGCCGGGTTGGCCCGCTGCCAGGCCGCGACCCGGGTGACGGCGGCCCGGTTGCCGCCGAACCCGGCGATGAACGCCTCGAACCGCTTGATGGCCCGGTCGGCGTAATGCCGCTGGTACTGGCTCGGCCAGGTCCCGAAATGCACCAGGAAACTATGCTGCTGGAACGTCTGGTTCCAGGGCTCGTTGGTGTACTCCAGGACGATCGCGGGGACGCCCAGGGCCAGGGCCAGGGCGCCGAACTCGAAGGCGTAGTCCTCGGTCGTCAGGTGGCCGAGGTTGATCCAGGGGGTCCGCCCGGCCTGCATCGCCAGGCGGAGGGCCAGCTCCGGCGCGACGCCCCGGTCGCCCGTCTGCATGGCGCCGAGCCGGGCCCGGTCGTCCCACTCCTGGACGAGGGACTGGCTGTTGGTCTGCAGCGGGTCCATCATCCGGAACGTGTCGAACGGCGTGGCCCGGGCGAGGATCGCCGGCGACCAGGGCCGGGGCACGTCGCTGTCCGCGAAGGCGACCCCGTCGCCCCACTGGCCGGGCAGGTAGAGGTTGACCGCCGTGACGTGGTCGAGCGGGTCGGACTCGTAGATGCGCAGCTCCAGGCCGGTGTTGTTCGCGGCGGAGACGACGACGTCGTGGAGGGCGCCCGACTCCGTCGTGTCGAGCACGACGTTCCCCCGATTCCGCACCTGGACCCGGCCGGTGCCGGCGAACCGCATCCGGTAGGTGCCGGTCGGGTAAAGCCCGCCCGCGTTCAGGAACGGGGCCGTGCGGTAATAGTTCGCCGGGTCGAGATTCCCCATCCCGATCGGGTAGCCGTTGGCGTCCTTCGCCGGCCGGTCCTCGGAGTCGCTCTCCGGCCCCTTCAGCTCCCACGTCGAGGTCCCTTGCTTCGCCACGTCGACCAGGGCGCCGTCCGGCGAATAGTAGTGCAGCGGGGGGAGGCCGGTCCCCAGCGCCATGGGGGCCGGGCCGTCGCCGGCCTCGGCGACCGCGACGGCCACCGGGTCCGACTCCGCGCCGACGGCCAGCTCGACGCCGGCCGGGTCGACGACGCGGGTCCGGTAGACCCAGGTCCCCGGGCCGGGCCGGTCGGTCCCGTAGGCGGCGCCGACGCCGTCGATCGTCGTCCAGTCGCCGGACCCCTCGGCCCGGCGTTGCCACTGCATCCGGATCGGCGCGCCCGTCGTGCCCCCGAGCGGGTAGCCGCCCGCCTGGAAGGCCACCCGGCCCGACCCGAGGCCGGCCGCCAGCGCCACGCCCGGCGCCGAGGCCGGGGCGAAGTCGCCCCCGGCCGCCTGGCGGTTGGCGGACGGCCCGGACGTCGGCCAGGCGTCGAACCGCGTGTCCGTGTTCGTGAGGAACCCGTTGTGCTGCAGGCCGACCGCGACGTTGCGCCGCCGGGTGACGTAGTGCGGCTGCTCGCCGGTGCTGTTGATCGCCTTGAAGTTCAGCGGGTTGACCCGCAGGTGCAGGTGCGCGAAGGCCAGGCCCGAGGCCGGGTCGAACTGGAACTGGCCGAACTGCCCGCGCTCGACCCGCCAGCGGTCGGCCGGGAGCGTCGACCAGGGGGTCGAGTCGTTCCAGAGGTGCCAGCCCTGGTACGCCATGTCGTAGACGTTGGCGTGGCTGACCTGCTGCCGGAGCGTGATCGTCCGGAAGCTGGACCCGTAATTGGTCGTGTCCCGGGGCGGCCAGTGCCCGAGGACGATCCCGTGGCACCCCATCACCCGGAGCGGGTGCTGGGTGTCGTTCTGGATCGCGAGCTGCAGCCGCGTCCAGGCCGCGTGCCGGCCCGGGATCTCGACGAAGTAGCCGTAGCTGTTGCCCGGGCTGGCGGCGTTCGGGCGGTGCTCGATCCGGTCGAAGCCGCCCCAGTGCAGGGAGACGTCGTCCGAGCCGAAGACGCGGCAGTGGATGCGATTGGACACGATCCGGCAGTCGGCCACCTCGATCAGGGCGTTCTGCCCGGCCGACTGGCTCGGCGTCCCGATCTGCATGACGATGCTGTCGTAGGCGTTCTCGGTCACCGAGGACAGCCCGTGGATCGCCAGCATGTAATTGCCGGCCTTCACCCGCCAGGCGCCGACCTCGGCGAAGTCCCCGACGGCCGCCGTCTCCAGCCGCGACGGCCCGACCATGCGGTTGGGGTTGCTGCTCGGCCAGTCCATGCCGATCCCGCCGTTGATCGCCCCGGCGGCCACGAAGTCGACCGGGGCCAGCACGACCCGGGTGTAGATCCCCGCCGACCGGGCCGCCCAGGTGACCGAGCCGAGCGGCTGCGACGGGTCCGTGCCGTCGTTCCAGGCGCTGTTGAGCGCGTCCGGATGCGTCGGGTCGACGTATTTGGTGACCCAACGCCCGTCGAGCGGCCCCCGGGTGATCGTCGCGACGGCGCCGTGGAACAGGACGGCCGGGGATCGCGGCGAGAAGTCGGCATTGTAGGGGCGGTCGAAGACCGTGACCTCGCACACATACGAGCGGTCGCCGGCCAGGTCGCGGCCCCCGAGCTGGACGTAGGCGGCGAAGCCGGTCGGCCGCCCGTAGGCCTGGCCGGTGGTCGGGTGCGCCTCGCCCACGACCTCGCCCGTGGCGGCGTCCCGGAACGCCAGCTCGACCGGGTAGTGGGCGAGCCACTCCCGGTCCAGCGCGGGCAGCTCGGCCAGGTCGACGAGGCTCCGGCGGTCCAGCTCGGCGTCCCGGCAGGTGACGATCGCCGACGCCCTGGCCTCGGCCTGCGCGATCTCCGCGTCGGCCCAGCCCTCGCCGGTCGCCAGCCGCATCAGGTCCCCGGTCGGCGCCGCCAGGTCCGAACCCGGGTCGACCCCCAGGTAGCTCGTCACCGGGTTGGCCGCCGCCCCGGCCACGCCGTCGACGGCCGTCGGTTCCCCGTCGGCGGCCAGGTGGTTCGCCCCGTGGCGATCCTGCCTCGCGCCGCCCTCCTCGTCCAGGTCCCACCAGGAGACGAGGCCGAAGTCGGCCTTCTGGGCGCCGCTGAGTTCCTCGTAGCGGCGACCCGCGCCGCCGTTGTAGAGGAACTCGTGCAGCTCCGCGATCCGGGAGCCGATCCCCCCGGGCGGGGCCTTGTACCAGGCGACGTTGTCCATCCTCCCGAACATCGTGCCGGCGATCGATCCCCCCGCGCCCAGCCGGAACGGCCCGCTCGCCGTCCGGAGCGTCCCGGTCGTGGCCGCCGCGTTCGGCGGGTTGTCGTCGACCCGGATGTTGACGGTCTGCGCCGCCGCGTCGTGCCAGGCCGACACGAAGAGCCAGGTGCCCAGCGGGGGGCTGCCCAGCCCGGCGGCGTCGACCTCCCCCCGGTTCGCGCCGCCGCTGCCGGCGACCAGGAAGCGGAGCACGTCGCTGGCCGAGTAGAAGAGCTGCCATTCCCGGTCGCCGGTCGCGACCCCCTTGCCCGCGATCCCGAAGTTGCTGGCCTTCGAGTCGAGCCGGATCCAGCCGGACCATCCCCAGTCGCCGTCGCCCGCCTGGACCGAGGCGTTGCTGGCGGCCGAGAGCGACTGGCCGGCGCCGTCGAAGCCGACGGCGCGCCCGGGGGTCTGCTCGCCGGTCGGGCCGAGGGGCAGCCCGGCCGCGGTCGTCGCGCCGATCTCCCGGCCGCGGGCCGCGAAGGTCACCGCGTCCCCCCGCCGCGAGACCCGGAGCGGGAGCCATCGCGACTCGGGGACCCACCCGACCCGGTCGTCGGCCAGCCCGCTCGTCGTGCCCCCCGTGGTGTTGCGCGGCGCGCCGACCCGGCCGGTCGCGACCGCCTCGGCCCCGACGGCCGGCGGGGTCAGCCCGTGCCCGCCGAAGGCGAGGAACCGGATCCAGCCGGCCTCCGGGTCCGTCTCGGTGACCGGCATCTCGTCGGGATAGGCCGGGTCCCCCTCGATCCGGATCAGGTCGTCCGACGCGAACCGGTGGCCCGGCCCGACGTCCAGCTCCATGCGCGTGACCTGGCGCGTGTCGATCGTGACGTCCGTCCCGGTCGAGCCCAGGATCTCCCGCCTGCCGTAGACCGAGTCGTCCGAGACGATCGACTCCAGGGGATCCCCCGCCGGCCCGAAGTAATCCAGGGCGACCCGGCCGTCCGGCCGGACCGAGATCCGCAGCCCGGAGCCGTCCTCGGCGACCTCGCCGTACCACTGCTCGGCGGTCGCCGCGGGGCTCGGGAAGAACCCCTGGATGAGCCAGTCCCAGCTCGACCGGCCCGAGATCGCGGCCCCCTCGGACGCCATCGAGCAGACGCCGGCCAGGTCGAGCCGCCTCGGGGGGTCGCGGAGCACCGGCGCCGTCGCGTAGGACGACGACCAGGTCCGGCCTCCCAGGGGGACCGACGTGGCATACTGGTTGACGTGGCACTCCCCGGCGAGGCCCCCGGACGACGGCCTCCGGAACCCGTCGATCGGGACGTGGTCGAACCGGAAGAGGCGGCCCGGGTCGGCCCGGTCGGCGAACCGCCAGGCATACGGCTCGACCCAGGCGATCGGGCCGGCCACGGGGGGGGCCTCGGCCGTCGCCCCCGGCCCCGCGGCGAAGAGTCCCGCGACGTCCGCCTCGGTGAGGGCACGGTCCCAGGCCATGACCCGCTGCAGGCCGCCGAAGAGCGACTGATGCGGCCAACTCGCCGTCAGCAGGCCGCCCAGCCAGGTCTCGGTGCTCGCGATCGGGTCCGTCCCGGCCCCGGTCGCCGTCGAGAACGCGCTGCCGTTGATGCTCAGGCGCAGCGTGTTGCCGTCCCGGACCGCCACGACCAGGTTCAGGTCGTCGGTCGCCACGCCCGAGGACCGCGTCACCGACGCGGTGCCCCCCCCGGCCAGCTCGACCATGAACCGCACGACCCGGTTGTGGTCGTAGTCGAGCACGACCGGCGCCTCGTCGCCGCCCGGCTCGCCGACCGAGACGATCGTGTAGCGGACGCTGCGCCAGCCGATCGAGGCCGGGATCTCGACCCAGGCCGCAACCGTGTTCGCCGTGCTGCCGGCCGGGAGGATCGACGGGCCCTTGGCGATGATGACCTCGTTCTCGATCGAGTACGGCACCCCGCCGCCGCCGACCGCCCGGCCCAGCAACTCCGATTCGCCGGTCAGGTCCCCCGGGTCGTCCTCGAACGCCACGCCCGGCGGGTACGCCACGGCGAGGGCGTCGACCACCGGCAGGCCCAGGAGCGGCTCGGCGCTCAGGCTCGGCGGGTAGGCCACGGCGAGGGAGTCGACCACCGGCAGCGTGAGCGTCGAGTCGTGGCTGACCGTCGGCGGGTAGGCCGCCGCGAGGGAGTCGATGACCGGCAGCAGGAGCGTCGAGTCGATCTCCAGGCCCGGCGGATAGGCCTCGGCCGTCGCCAGGACGACCGGCAGCAGGAGGGCCGAGTCGTGGCCGACCGTCGGCGGGTTCGCCGCGGCGAAGGCGTCGATGACCGGCAGGAAGAGGGCCGGATCCTGCTGACCGAACTGGCCCCGCCCCCGCCCCGGCCGGGTGACCGACACCTGCCCGGCGATCTCGACCGTGAAGGACGGGCCGGTGACCTGGACCTCGTAATCGCCGGTGTCGACCCGCGTCCGGGCCGGCTGGACCCCGACCAGGCCGAGCGTCGTCTGGGTCAACGCTTGCTGCGCCGCCTCGATCAGGGACGCCAGCCGACGCCTCCCGTCCTGCCGATGGTCCCGTTCCTGGGACCGGCTGGTGATCCAGAGGCGATAGCGGATCACCCGCGTCGAGTAATCGACGCTCCGGGCCTCGGTCGAATAGCCGTCGAGTTCGACCCAGGCCAGCGCGCGCTCCCGGTCGCCCGCCGGCGCGCTCCAGGGCGACCCTTCGAGCACGCGGTCGAAGGCCCCGGTCGCCTCCAGGGCCGCCTGGGCCGCCTCGATGACCCGGTCGTCTTGCAGGATCGACACGCTCGCACCCCCCCGTCCCGATCGCTCAGATGCGGATCCAGCCGTTCTCGTTGACGCCGATCAGGATGTTCCGCCCGTCCGGCGTGATCGGGAGCCCGGTGACGTTCGTGTCCAGGTAGGTCACCAGGTAGCTCGTCGCCGGATCCCCGGTGTCGACGTAGAGGATCAGCGCCTCGCTCGCGTTGCCGGTGACGCTCGGGAAGCTCGCGTTGTCCGAGTCGAACACGCCCCCCGCGAGGCTCTTGTTCGCCAGCAACCCGGAATGGGACACCTGGGCCCCGGCCGGGACGTCGCTCAGGAATTCATGGGCGGCGTCATAGGTGTACTCGTCGAGATCGACGAGCAGCGCCCTCACGTCGGCCGCCATCAGGTTCAGCCCGGTCCCCAGGGCCCGCTCCCGCGCCTTCGGGTAAACGACATTCGCCATCGCACACCGCCTTTCCGCCTTGGACTCGATCGCCTCGCCGGCCGGCCGCGCGGCCGGCCCCCGCCTCGCCTCGCCTCACGCCCGGACCCAGATCACCACGACCCCGCCCGCGCCCGGGGCGCTCGGGGCGATCCGGCGGCCCCCGCCGCCCGAGCCGTAGCCGGGGCTGGTGGAGGCCGACTGGTCGCCGAAGAACTGGGCCGGGCATCCGTCGCCGCCCCGGGCATTGGTGCCGGCCGCCCCGGGCCATTCGCCCGCCGCCCCGGGCCCGCCCGGGAGCCCCGGGGAGAAGCCCGAGACGGCGTCGGTCGCGTCCTGGCCCCGGCCGCCCGCCCCGCCGCCGCCCGCGCCGACCCGCCGCGCCCCGTCGTCCTGATTCAGCCCCTGGCCGCCGTCGAAGCCCTCGCCCATGACCTCGGACGGCAGGGCGAGGCCGGGATTGATGCCGCCGGACCCGGCCGGATTCTTCCCGGGGCCGCCGCCGCCGGAGCCGCCGTCGCGCCCGCTCAGCCCGTTGTTGGTGAATTGCGTGGCGCCGCCCCCGCCGCCGCCGATCGCCTCCACCAGGGGGGTGGCGCCCGAGAGGATGCGGGACGGGGAGCCGTCGTTGCCGCGGTTGTTCAGCGAGGCGCCCGCCCCCCCCGCGCCGACTTCCACGGTGTAGGTCCCGGGGGCCACCTCGAGCACGCCTCGCTTGCGGCGCCCGGCCCCGCCGCCCGCGCCGCCGACCTGGCACCCGCCCGACCCGCCCCCGCCGATGACCTCGTATTCGACGCGCCCGGCCCCGCCGAAGGTGACCGAGCCCGCGCCCTCGAAGCGCAGGACCCGATGGCCGTCGACCGTCGTGTCGCTCGGCGATCCCGTCGTCCCCGAGATCGCCGCCCAGGTCGTCGCGTCCCCGCCCCCGCCGATCAGGCGGGGAAACCGAGCCGATGTCACCAGTCCCATCGCGTTGCGTCTCCTCATCCGAAGGACGGGTCGGCCGCCGCGGCGACCGGGGCATCGCCCGTCGCGGCCGCCGCGCCCGCCTGGCCGGCGACCGGCGCGGCGGTCCCGTCGTCCGCGACCGCGTTGGCCGCCCGGACGGCGACCAGGTACGCCTGGCCCGGCGTCAGGCCGGGCACCGTGACCCGATACGAGGCCTTGCCGCCCAGGACCGGGACGACCGCCGAGGGGGGGGCGTCGAAGTCGATCGGGCCCGGGTCGGCCGCCGCCCAGACGCGGAACTCCGAGGCCGCCCGGGCGTCCCGGACCCAGAGGGAGGACCAGAGCACGACCAGCTCGCCCGCCTCGCCGGGCATCGCCATCGCGAATTGCACCGGCCTCGGCCGGAGCGTCACGTCGTTGCCGTCGCCGTCGGTGATCAGCTCGACGACCGCGTCGGTCCCGTCCTCTTCCAGGCCCAGGTCCCGGTCATACGCCCGGACCAGGAATCTCCAGTGCGCGTCGGGCGTCAGCGACGGCCCCGCGACGGAGTCCTCGGCGCGCGTCGTCTTCCAGGGCGCCGACAGGTCGATCGGCCCGCCTTCGCCGTCGTTGGCATAGATCCGGTATTCGATGTCCCCCGGGCCGGGGCCGGCGTCACCAGCCAAGGTTGCCCCCCTTCTCCCAGAACTCCCGGGGACGGCCGGTGAAGTCGTCTTCCTGGATGCCGAAGGCGGGCCGCGCCCGGGCCGGACGGGACGCCTGGGAGGCGAGCACCGCGCCCAGCTCCGCGTCGGCCGCCTCGCAGTACATCCGCGCCTTCTCGGCCCACTGGCTCCGTTCCTCGGAGACGATCAGGCGAGACAGGTCCCGGCACCGCTGGCACAAGACCTTCAGGACGCACGCCCGGCGCAGGTCCAGGCCCGCCACCGACGGTCCCAGCCCCCGGAACTGCAGGTGCCGGGCGATCGAGTCGGTGGCCCGGTCGATCCGGGGCCGCGCCGTCGAGACCTGGAACCGGACCGAGGCCAGGTCGCCGAGCAACCCCGGTGGGACGCCCCCTCCCGAGCTGCCCAGTGGCCGGAGCGTCATGATCGACCCGGCGACCGCCGCGACGGCCAGGAGCTGGTCCCGGTAGGGCACGGCCCCGTCGGCCACGTCCCCGAGGTCCGACAGGAAACAGAGGTGCCCCGGGGCGACCCCCTGCGCCTCGAAGTCGTTCGAGGGCGAGGCGAGCACCCAGGGGCTGGCCGCCGCGACCGCCCCGTCCCGGCCGATCGCCAGGATCGGCTCGGCGAACAGGAGCGGCCAGTCGTTGGACGCCTCGATCGCGATGTCCTCGTCGGTGCAGAACAAGCCGTCCCAGGTGCCCATCCCTCAGCCCCCTTCGCCCGGTCGCCGATCGCTCAGTCGTCCTTCAACGCGGTCCCCGGCTCCGGCTTCAGGCTCCTGGGCAGCTCGGGCTTCTTCTTCGGGTCGGTCCGCTGCTCGATCACCGGTTCCCGGCCGGGCATCGACTGTTCGACCGTCTCCCGCCCCCCGTGGATCACGCCGATCGCCCCGGTCTCGACCAGCCGGTCGATCTCGGCGCCCGGGCCCAGGTCGGCCGCCCGGATGATCTCCCCCTTCGAGGCCGATCCGCACCGGCTCACGAGCACCTTGAACCGCGCCCCGTCGTCCTTCTTCCGGAACGACTCGAACGCCTCGCCGATCGGATTGGTGCCGAATGACTTGCTCATGCGTCCCTCTTCGTCTGGGTGACCGCCCCGGCCGGGGTGAATCCCGGCCGGGGCGGCGCGACTGACTCGACACGTTCCACGGGCCCGATCGCCGACCGATCAGGCGACCTTCATGATCACGACGGCGCCGCCGTAGAAGACGACCGGGCCGCCGTTGAAGCCGCGGTGGACCTCGATGCGGGGCGGGGGTTCCTGGTCCGAGTTCATCCCCTTGGGCACGACCCGGACGTAGGGGGCCGCCGACATGCCGGGGTTGACCCGATTGAGCGTGTAGCGGAAGGCCCCGAGCCGCGCGTTGTTCTCGCGACGGCCGAAGACGACGACGTAGTCATCCGGGATCCAGGTCTGCCAGACCCCGAGGTCGTCGAGGTAGCCGCCCTCGTAGATCTGGACCTGGGGCAGGTCTTCCCGCTCCAGGATCCGGTTGGTCGGGGCCAGGCCGTCGACCGAGGAGAGCCCCTCGGCCCGACGCCCGCCCAGGTCGTTGCCGTTGGTGTTGCCGTACATCTTCTGGGCGGTCGCCTCGGTCATCATGGCGACCGAGCCGGCGCCGAAGGTGACCGACTGCCCCCGGGCGAGCAGCTTGACCGCCCGGAAGTCGGCCAGGATGCGGGCCGTCGCCTGGTTCCCCCAGCCGATCGGGGCCACATACACCTTGGGGTCGTAGGCCGCGAAGTCGACGACCTCGCCGGTCTGATCCAGCACGACATAGGACCCGGTCGAGACCAGGGTCCAGATCAGCCACTTGATCCGGCTGACCTGGCGATGCAACAGCATCTCCTGGCGCTCGGTGACCAGGCTCGAGACGTCGATCGAGTCGCTCCAGGACCCCATCCGGGCCCGGAGCGTCATCTCCGTCTCGTCGATGACCATCTTCTCGCCGAAGACGCCGGGCTTGGCCTCGAACTGGGCGAAGCCCTTGTTGGGGACCAGGCGGGGTTCCCCGTCGAGCCCCCGGAACTGCATCAGTCCCGTCGTCGGGTCGGCCTGTCGCCAGACGAGGCGCGGGATCGGGTCGTTCTCCAGGGGGAAGAACTGGAAGATCGGGTCGTTCAGCGTGAGCTTGTCGAAGAGGACGGGGTCGATCTCCGTCAGCTCGGCCGAAGTCGGGAAGACGAGGTCTTGTTGCATGGGTGAAAGGCTCCCGATTCGCCCGGCTGTCTGGTGACGACCCCGGGCCAGTGCTCCGTGGTGAAAGGTCCGCTGCCGGGGCGCGCCGACTCGGCGCGCCCCGATCGATCAGAAGATCAGGATCAGGCCGTCGCCCAGGGTGCCCTTGAGCATCCGGCCGAGGATGTGCGCGGCGTCGGCGTCGAGCCCGACCAGATCCTGCGTCCGGAAGGTCCCGGCGAAGAACGCGGTGATGCTCTTGTCCCCCTTCTCGTTGAGGTAGCCGGACGCCTGCTCCCCGAGGGTGATCAGGCCGTGCGCGTCGGTGGCCACCGTGCGCGGCAGGACGCAGCGGGGGTTGCCCGTGCTGTTGTGCCGCGGGATCCGCTTGCCCGGGATGACCGAGCCGGCCGTGAGGGTGAAGTCCGTCTGGGCCGCGGTCCCCCCGCTCGGGGTGATCGCCCCGGCGTGGTTGCCGTTGACGTAGACGTTGACCCGCGTCACCCGGGCGCTCAGGCCGGTGATCTGGCCGATCCTCAGTTGCTGGGCGCTGGTCATGGCGATCGACGCCACCGGGGAGCCCGCCGTCTCCCCCTCGGCCGTCTCATAGGCGACCTGGACGTTGTACGACCCGGCCGCATACCCGCCCGCCGACCCGGTCCCCGAGGCGGTCGGGGCCGCCGCCGGGTTGGCCAGCTTCAAGCTCGCATAGGCCTCATACGTCCCGGCCGATCGCCCGACCTGTCCCGTGGCGATGTCGTACGACCCGCCCCCGGTCAAGGCCGAGACGGTCAGGGTGGGCGACGTCGCCGGGAACCCGGCCAGTTGGTTCTGGAGCGTGATCGTCAGCGGGCCGGTCGGCAGGGCCGAGCCGGTGACCGCCACGTTGCCCGATCCGTAGATCGCTTCGAGCGCCGTGGCCAGGTCGGCGTTCGAGATGTCGTGGTCGAGATCCTCGGTCTCCCGGGCCAGGCCCGTGAGGGGATCGACGGCCGAGAGCCGCCAGATGCCCCCGCCGACGGTGTCGCTGACCGACAGCGTGAAGGTGTGATTCTGGGCGCCGATCCGCTGCCCGAGCAGCGTCCCGCGCGACAGGGATACGTTCGGGGGGAGATTGACCGGGAGGCAGAACCCCCCGTGGATCTCGTCCCGGACGACCCGAGGGTCGAAGGTGATGACCGCCCCCGGCTGAAACATGAGAATTTCTCCCTCTCAAAGACGAACCGAATCCGTACCACCCCCTGGGAACCGATCGCGGCCTGGGCCTCAGCGCGTCAGGCCGACTCGCTGTTTCAGGGCCGCGACGTCGAGTTCGCCGGACCGAATCCGAGCCAACGCCGCCTGCCCGGTCGTCGTCATGCCGAGCAATTGGGCCATCCGCTCGGCCGTCGGGGCATTGCCCCCGACCCGTTCAGTGCCCTCGCCCGGGTCGAGCACCGATCGCCCGCCCTCCAGGTTGACCTTGGCCACGGTGCCCCCCGAGGGGCCCAGGGCTTCGAGCCCTCCCATCGCGGCGTTCTTGTGCTGCCGGCCCGGCGCGACGTGCTCGGCCGTCCAGCCGTGGCCCTCGCCGCCGGAGAGCTGGGCGACGTACCCCTCGGCCAGCTTCGTCCCGTTCGCGGCGTCGGACTCGGCCAGCGCGGTGTAGGTGGCCTGGATCGCCGACGCCTGCGCCGGGACGATCTTGTTCGCCTTGATCAGGTTCCGGGTCAGCGCCTCGGCCTGGTCCTTGATCGAGGTCGTGTTGGCCTCCACCAGCTTGTTGACCATGCCGATCAGGCTGTCGATCTTCTTCTGGCTGGCGTCCAGCTTCGCCTGCATCTCGGCCAGGGCCGGATCCGGCTCGGCCTTCAGCAGCTCCCCGGCCACCTCTTCGACCTTCGGCGCCTTGGTCCGTGCCTCGGCCTCGGCGTCGGCGTCCTCGAACTCGATCGGGTTGTCCTGCTCGTCGACCAGGGCGTGCCCCTGTTCGTTCTCGAGCCGGTACTTGCCGGCCGCCGTCTTCTTCTTGAACCATCCCATGAGACTCATGTCCTCACCAGGGGTTGAGATCGAGCGTTCCTGGTCCGATCAACGCGGCCGGACCTTCCCGCGGACGACCGGGAGGCGACCCGCCCGCCCGGTGGTGGCGCTCCCCCCCGAGGGGCTCGCCTTGGCTTGCGATGGCGCCCGGGCCGCCCGGGCCCTCGGCCGACGCCCGGGGTCCTGGCCGATGCCCCGGATCGCGTCCTCGAGCGTCCCGAGCTGGTCGACCATGCCCGCCTCCAGGGCCGCCGAGCCGGTCATGACCCAGCCCGCGCCGAAGTCCCGACGCACCTTGGCCTCGGAGACCTTGCGATTGCCCGCGACCGCCGCGACGAACTTCTCGCCCAGCGCGTCGATGCGGTCCTGCCAGAGCTCGGCCCCGGCCGGGTCGTTCGGGTCCGGGTCCTTGTTCGGCCCCTGGACGGCGACGAAGGTGTTGAGCAGGACCCCCGCGTGCTCCCGGAGCCATTCCGGGTCCTGGTCGACGACCGTCACCAGCGCCCCGATCGAGCCCAGCTCCGCCGCCGGGTGGGCCACGACCCGCCGCGCCGTCGAGCCGATCCAGTAGGCGCCCGAGGCCATCGTGCCCGAGGTGTAGGCCCAGACCGGCTTGGCCCGGTCGACGGCCCGGACCAGGTCGGCCGCCTCGGCGGTGCCCGCCACCTGGCCCCCCGGCGAGTCGACGTCGAGCACGATCCCCGAGATCGACGGGTCGGCGGCCAGCCGCCCCAGCGCCTGCGTCCAGTGCTCGAGGATCGTCCCCCCGAACAGGAACCCCTCGATCCGGTTGACGTAGGTGTCGCGGGCGACATGGACGCCGTAGAAGCCGAGCACGGCGACGGACCCGACCTTCCAGGCCCGGACGGGCGCGAAGTTCGGCCCCGGGTCCTCGGACTCGACACCCTGGAAGTCGGGCCGTGCCGTCAGCGCCCGGGGGCGTCCGCTGGCCCAGGCGACCCCCTCCCGGAGTTGCCGCAAGGCGGTCGCCTCGATCACCCAGGCCCCGCTCGGGATCCGCACCTCAGTCATCCTCGCCTCCCAGCTCTTGAGCCTCGGGCCCGGCGGGCAAGGCCCGCCAGATCGCCTCGGTGATCGCCTCGTCCTCGTCGTCGAAGTCCGGCACGTCCCCGGCCGGCTGGCCCCGATTCGGCCGGACCCGCTGCCGGGCGCGTGCCCAGGCCTCGCCGATCCGGCCCGCCCGGGGCGCCTCCAGGACGGCGACCGCCGACCGGGTATCCGGCCCGCCCCGCCGCCGCCGGACCCGCCCCCGGAGCCCGCCCCGCCGGGCCTCTTGCTCCCGCTGTTGCTTCTCGGCCAGGTAGGCGTCCCAGGTCCGCCGCGAGAGCGACCCCGGGGCCAGGTCGAACTCCAGGGCCGACTGAGTCCCCCAGTCCTTCCACCACTCCCGGCCCTCCGGCGTCCGCATCAGGTCGCTGATCCGCTCGGCGTCGGCCAGCGCCCGGGGGAGCTGCCGCTTGACATCGGAGGTGAGCGGGCCGTCGTAGCCGAATCGCGGCCAGGTATAGAACCCGTTCCACGTCCCGCCCGCGAGCCGCTTCCGCCCCTCGCCCGCCGCCGTCGTCTCGATCCGGGCCACCCCGAGCCGGATGGCGTGCTCGACCTCCCGGCCGAAGACGGCCCGGCCCAGGCCGCGATTCCGCTGGTTCTTGTCGACCGCGAAATAGGCGTTGTAGAGGATCGTCTGGCCGTTGGACTCGCCCATCAGGACCCGGTCCGCATAGTAGCCGTCGCCCTTGACGACGATCCGGACGCGGTCCCGACTCACCCCGTCGACCCGGACATGCACCGTCGCGTCGTCCGGCGCCCCTCCCAGGCTCGCCAGGTCTTCGCGGCGGACCGGGCGGCCGAGCAGCTCCCCGGCCTTCGCCAGGGCACGCTCGACCTCTTCGGCGTCCTCGTCGTCCGGCAACGGCGGGTCGAACGGGTCGCCGGACCGGACCGGCGCGAGGCTGGCCCCGAACGGCTCGGCCGCCCCGGCCGGCGGGGCGGGGGGGACCGTGTTCGCCTTCCGCCGCTCGATCGAGCACTTGCAGTTGGTCCGGCACTCGCACTTCTCGGTCGGCAGCGGCAGCGTGCCGATCGGCACCCAGCCCAGCGCCGCGTACCGGGGGCAGTCGACGCAGTTGTCCCGGGCGTTGAGCCGTCGCCGCTCCTCGGTGTAACCGGCCTCGCCGTCGCGCCGCCGGTTGACCTCGTCGAAGCTCGACCGCCCGGTCCGGGCGTACATGTCGACCCGGGCCAGGAACCGCCTGTCGAGCGTCACCTCGCCCCGCTCGATCTCCTTCGCGAAGCGGTTCAGGTGCCGGTACTGCTCCCGGAGCCGGCGGCCGGCGATCAGGAAGTCCCGCCGGTCGGCCTGGTCCCAGCCCCCGGCCGCCAGCGCCGCCGACGCCGTGTGCATCGACCGCAGCCGATCGGCCACCAGCGCCTGCCATTCGGCCACGGAGATCGACCCCGAGGCCAGCCGCCGGCTCGCCTGGTTGATCGCCCGGCGCTCCTGGTCGATCGCCGATTGCAACGCCCCGGCGACCCGGGCACGCGACACCATCCGACCCCCCGGGCCGCGATAGCGCCGGAGCCTCGGATCGAAGGTGAAGCCGCTCGGGTCGGGCACGGTGGGATCGCCTCAACAAAAGGGGGCCGGGTCAGAGGGGGAGCGGCTCGGGGAGCGTCGTCCCGCTGTCGTCGTCGTCCTCGTCGTCCTCGTCGCCGTCGTCGGCGACGATCGGCTCGACGCCCAGGGCGCCGCAGACCAGGAAGGCCAGGCCGACGACCGAACCCCGGACGAGCATCTCCCGCCCGTCCGCGCAGATCAGGAGCGACTCGTCACCGCTGACGTGCTCGATGCGCTCGACCGTCTCCGGGTTGACCGCGACCTGCGCCCCGCTCGGTTGCCGAAAGATGATCATGGGATCTCCGCTCCGTTGATGTCGGCCCCGGTCAGGGCCGCCTGCCATCGCTCAACCAGGTCGTCCAGGGCGTCCCGGACCTCGTAGACCCGGCCGAACCGATCCATCTCGACGACCCGATGCGTCCCGGCGTCCTCAAGGCGGTCGATCCGGTCCGCCCGGATCACCAGCGTCCGGTCCGCCTCCCCCGCCTTGATCCGCGTCACCCGCATCAGGATCGCCATCGCCGACACGCTCCGCGTCCAGGACCGTGCGATACGCCCGGGGCGCCCGCCGCCGCCACCACGACCGCGCCGACGCGATCGCCGCGTCGTCGACCTCCGCCATCCGGTCCAGGTCCGCCTCGGTCCACTCGATCGCCTCCCCCCTCACGGCCACCCCTCCGCGTCCGAAAAATCCAAACCAGGAACGGGTTGATTTTTCTTGAGAATCAGGGCTGGAAAACGTATACTCTCTAGAGGGTTGAGCGTTTCAACCTGATTCATCGTACTGAAAACCGAGTGCGATGGGCAATTCCAACCCGAATTGTTTTCCCGCCTGCCCCGGAGACCGGACCATGCCGACCCTGCATCCCGCGATCACGCCCCGTTTCCTCCGCTCGATCCGCCAGGTCGTGGCGATCCGCGCCTCGGCCCGGGCCGACCTGGACGCCGCCTCGCCGGACCGGCGCGGTTCCGAGTGGTGGGGCGACCGGGAGTCGGAGATCGCCTGGTGCGACCGCTGGCTCGACCACCAGGCCGACCGGCTCGCGATCGCCGTCGACGAGCTGAAGGCGCTGGGCGGCCGGAGCCCGTCGGTCAACTGATCACCCCGGGCCCTCGAACCACAGGAGACCCCGACGATGACGACCGAGACGACCGAATCGACCGAGGCCAACACGTTCGCCGCCTGGCTCCGCGACCAGGTGGATCAGTACGAAGACCTCGCCGCCTCGTACGAGTCCGCGATCCCCGCCTATCGCCGCATGGGCCACACCGACCGGATGATCCGCGGCATCGAGCGCCAGGCCTGGCTCTCGCGCCGGATCGCCTCCCTCTGCCGGGAGCTGGCCGACGAGGCGCAGGCCACCCGCTCGACCACGCCCGACGAGCTGGACGACGCCCGTGCCCGCTTCTGGGAGCAGGAGCAAGTCGACCGCTCCGTGCCCGGCGAAGACCCGTCGCCGTGCGAGTTCCTGGCCGACTATGCCAGCCAGGACCAGAACTACCCGAGGCCCCACCCGATGGCCGCGATGGGGCCGGGCCGTCGCCCGAGCCCCTGCCCGGATCGCCCCGGCGTCGACGACGAGATCGACATTCCCTTCTGAAGCCACTCCCCCGTCAACCCGAGGCCGGTCGAACCGGCCTCGGGCACTCAGGAGCCCGCTGCATGCCTCGCACGCGAACCACCCCGATCTGCAACATCCGCTGGATGATCCGCCGCGACCTGCCCGACGTCCTGGCCATCGAGCAGGCCAGCGACCCGGCCCCCTGGTGCGAGGAGGAGTTCCTCCGCGTGCTCCGCCAGCGCAACTGCATTGGCATGGTCGCCGAGGCGGACGACCGGGTCCTCGGCTTCATGATCTACACGCTGCACAAGTCGCACCTCCAGGTCTCGAAGTTTGCCGTCACCCCCGAGGCCCGCCGTCGCGGCGTCGGCCGCCAGATGATGGCCAAGCTCGTCGGCAAGCTGGGAGAGCGGCGGCATCGGATCCTGATCAACGTGCCGCTCTCGGAGCGTTGCGACGGCCCCATGTTCCTCAAGGCGATGGGCTTCATCGCCACCGCGGTCTTCTCCGACACGCCGGAGCCGGGCATCGACACCCTCGAATTCGTGCTCCGTCGCGATTGGATCGACTCATGAGTTGGGTTTGCCTGATCGCCCAGATCCTCGCCTGGGCCTGGGCGATCTGCCTCCCCTTCAACCTGTTCCTGGTGTGGCTGGCCTGGTCGTCGAACCGGGCCGATGACTACCCGGACCCGCCGTATGGGTGGTCCTGGTGCGTCTTCGTCGCCATCGCCGGGGGCCCGCTGCTCGCCTCGCTCGCGATCGCCTACGCGATCGCCCCGACCCTGCCCTCGATCTGCGACGACCACGACAACGACCCCCGCACTCCCCTTTGAGCCGAAAGGCAGGAACCAGGAGGCCGAATCATGCCCGGATACGGAAAACCGAAGGTCGACTGGCGCACGGTGCAAGGGCCGGACGGGCGCAACAGTCAATGGTGGCTCGGGCAGACCGGCTATCACGTCCGCCATTGCGGACACCCGACCGCCCTCTGGCCCTACACCAGCCACACCCCGGACGGACGCACCCTCTCCAACGATGGGCAAAAGCGCCTGGGGTCTCTCCGGGAGAACCAGCGATTCCTCGAAGACCTCTGCCGGGAGGAAACCGGATCGGTCCCGATGATCCACCCCCCGACCCCTTTGTTCGACCTCGTCAATGATTCGATCGGAGAGCAATGAAATGGCGAACTTCGGATGGTCCTATCCCGCGGGGTGCCGGAGCACCCCCTATGACGAGCCCGCCGGCCCGTGCGACGTGTGCGGCCAGGACGTCGACTCGGACGCCTGCATCTGCCCCGAGTGCCCCGAGTGCGGCGGTTGCGGCGACTCGCGGTGTTATGTGCCCGGCAAGTGTGGGCTCGTCCGCTCGCCCGAGCAGCTCCAGGCCCGTGCCGACGCGGAAGCCGCCTGGAAGGCCGAGGCGGATGCCGAGCGTCTCGCCTTCGAACTTGATCCGCCTGAGACCTGGTAATCCGTCCCCTCGTTGTCCATGCCCCCTCGGAGGAACCCGTCGATGCTCGTGCTCGTGTCCGGCGCCAGCGCCACCCTGGACCGCTATGCCGATCGCCCGTGGCTGGGCTCGTTCGTCCAGCCGCGCAACGGCATCGCGCCCGGGGTCCTGGAGCAGCGATGGCATGAGCGCGGTTGGCCCTGGGCTTGCGACAACGACGCCTTCAACGAATCCTTCGACCATGGCCGGTTCGTCCGCATGGTCAACCGCCTGGTCGGCCGCCCCGGGTTGCTCTGGATCGCCGTCCCCGATGTCGTGGGCGATTGCTCGGGCACGGCGCACCTGTTCCTGGAACACTGGCACCAGCTCCATTGCTGGGAGCGTGATGGCCAGGAGCACGAGACGCCGCTGGCCTGGGTCGCTCAGGATGGGGCCGAGGACCACCACCTGACGGAGGACTGCCTCGGGGTGGCCGATTGCGTCTTCCTCGGGGGCTCGACCGTCTGGAAGGAATCTCGGGCCGCCGCCTCGATCGCGGCCGAGGCCAAGGATCGCGGCCGATTGGTCCACATGGGCCGGGTCAACACGAAACGTCGGCTCAGGATCGCCTTCGAGATGGAGTGCGATTCGGTCGACGGCACCGGTGCCAGCATGTTCCCCGAGGTGACCCTGGCCAATTTCGACCGCTGGCTCGGCACGTTAACCCGCCAACCGGCGTTGTTCTGAATCACCAGACGAGACGGACATTGACCTCGCGGACAGGGCAAGGTGATTCGGGGCTGTGGGGACGGGAGCACTAAGGAGTCAGGTTCTGCTGTACATTCGACGTAATTCTTTGAGAATACTGCGGATACACACGAGGGCGACGCAACCTTTTTCGTGGCTGAAGATAAGGTATAATTCCAGGCGACCAGTATTGGGCCCAGTTGATCGACTTCAAGGACGAGTCGCTTTACGATTCAGGTTCTCGGTGCACGCCGAGTGCAATTCTCGGGAAGCAGATCCGATGGGCCACGCAATCACCTGGGCACGAATGCCTCCGGGAATTTGTTTGTGAACGCATCAACATCGCTCATTTGGGATGATCAGGCTTTAAAGGAGTATCTGGATTCGTTTTCCACCGAGGACCAGGAATACTGGTCCTTTCGGAGCAATGCCGTCCGCAAAAATATGCACGGCTACTTTCAATATCCTGCGATGATGGTTCCATCTATGCAGGGTGAGCTGATTGGAGCAGTCCTAAAAGCGAGTCCTAATATTAAGAGCATCTTCGATCCGTTCGCGGGGTCGGGCACGACTCTCACGGAAGCTATGCTGAACGGCCTCGACTATACGGGGTACGACATTAATCCACTCGCCGTCCTCGTCTGTCGGGCTAAACAGGGCCCCTTCTTCGCGCGTGCTATCAGGGATCACCTTGCAAGGTTGCTCAGCGAAGTGCGTAGGGATACCAGTTCCGGGCTCGAGACCGATTTCCCGGGGCTCAGCAAGTGGTACAAGCCAAAGGTTGCGGTTGAGCTTTCGCGCCTGCGCCGATCGATCCGTGAATTACCAACCGTCCAGGTGCGAAGATTTTTCTGGGTCGTGTTGGCGGAGGCCGCTAGGGTCACTAGCAACTCCAGGACTTCTACCTTCAAGCTCCATATCAGGAGCCAAGAGGACATCGCCCAACGAGAGCTTTCGCCGATACAAATCTTCGAAGAAACGGCGATACGGAATCTCGGAAAACTGATTGAGCAACAACGCGAGCTCAAGCAGCGGAATCTGCTCACGAGCGGACATTACAAAGGTGCTGTGAATATCCATCTCAAGGATACCTCGAAGCTTGATCCGAGTGATCACGAACGGCCCCTGCACGATCTCCTCGTCACATCGCCCCCCTATGGGGACAACGTTTCGACGGTGACCTATGGTCAGTTCTCTTACCTTCCGCTGAACTGGATCGATTCAGAGGATATCGAACCTGCGATGGACGCTTCCTGGCTTAAGTCGACCCACGAGATCGACAGTCGAAGCCTGGGTGGCTCGCGCAAATACGCACTCGACGTAGTAGATCATCTACGATCCATCTCTCCTGCGTTCGGCGAGACCATTGATAATCTCTTGGACCAGCCACGAGATCGTAGAGTAAGAGCAACGGCGTTCATCCGGGACTTGGATCGATGTCTCGAGACGGTTATGGCGTCGTTACGCACTGGAGCATATCTACTCTGGACGGTCGGCAACCGCCGTGTCGGTGATTACGCCGTACCCTTGGATCGGATACTCGTCGATCTGCTCAAGCCTCGTGGCGCGGTTCCTGTGGCGAAGATTGAGCGGCGCATTCCCTCCAAGAGGATGGCGGTCAGGAACAGTATCTCCTCGACGATGCGGTCGGAGACAATCCTGATCCTGCGTAAGGAGGCGACAACTTGAGCAATCAGGGAGAAGATGAACTCCAGTTTGACATCGACGCGTCCATCATTTTCCAGCTCGGCGACCAGCTAATCACGGACGATATCCAGGCGTTAGTCGAATTGATCAAGAACAGCTATGACGCGGATTCTAGCTACGCGAACGTAAGAATTGATACGACCTCCGGTCCAGGGGAAGGGTTCACTTATTCGAACGCCAAGGGCTGCATCATCATTGAGGATGACGGGACAGGGATGGATCTCGGGACAATCAAGGATGGTTGGCTTTTCATCTCGAAGTCGCCCAAGCGTGAGTTCAAAGCTCAACATCGAAAAACCAAGAAAGGCAGAACCCCTCTCGGAGATAAGGGGCTCGGAAGACTGGGCGTCCAGAAGCTCGGAGAGAACGTCGAGATCATCACTCGCACGGCCGAAGGCCAGTCGGCCCTACACGTTTCATTCTCATGGGAGGATTTCAGGCAGGTCGATAGGCTCTCGGATGTCAGGCCGAAGCTCAAAGAAGTGCAGACTCGCAAGACGCCGGGCACGACTCTTGTCATCTCAGCCATAAAGGATGTCGACGCCTGGAAGGGCGAAGATGCGACCAGGCGACTTCAAACCGAACTCTCGAGAATGCTCTCTCCCTATGCTCAGGCGAGAGACTTCACGGTTGCCGCGACGCTCGACGGCAAGCGGATCGAGTTGGCTGAGATCACCGATCTGGTAAGGAGCGTCGCCCAGGTTCGCTACTTGGTCGACTTTGATGGAGGCTGCTTGCAAATCAAGGGGATGTCCCGGCTCGACTTTTTTAGAGTTCACCGAGGGGACGAGAAAGAGATTTTTGAAGACCTCGTATCGGCCGATAATGGGCAGGCGTTTCTGGACTTTCTCCTGAAGCTGCCCGCGTCGGCTGGCCTCAACCTGCGAAGGTCGTCCAGGCCCGGTTGGTTCGTAGAGTTTGAAAGGGCTCGCGGGCTGGAAGATATTGATGGACTCGTCTACATCGACGAGAAACCAGCTGATCCGGGCCCATTCCACGCCGAGGTCGACTCGTTCAACTTCCGCCAGCTTGATCGATTCGAGGGTGTCTTCAACAAGGAATCCGAATTCAAGAATTACATCAAATCGTTCTCAGGCATCAGGGTCTACCGCGACGGTTTCGGCGTTCGTGTGCCAGATGATTGGCTAGAACTCCGCAAGGGCTGGACTTCTGGCGGTTCATACTACGGGCTCAGGCCTGAGAACACGCTGGGTTTCGTCCAGATTAGTGCTCGAGAGAACGCACAGCTTCTCGAAACCACAAACCGAGAGGCGTTCACCGAGACTCCTTACTATTTGAACTTCAAGGCCATTCTGCAGGAATTCATCCGATTCTCGAGCGAGGCACAAGAGTTCGTTCGGCGCGGTTGGAACGAATTCAAAAAGGTGACCGTAAGGACTGGGGACGGTCAACCTCGCCGATATACGACGACGCAGCTAGCTGGCGAACTCAAAGTCGGCTTTCAGAGGGCTGCAGAGACGCGGGAGCGTGCCGAACACTTCAATCGAGTCATCGAAACAGCGGTAGCTCGGGTCGTGGAGATTACTCGCGCACTCCCCGCCGATGCCGCCGAATCGGTAGTCATACGTCAGGCCACGAAGGAACTCAACGAGCATATCAAAGAAGCAGGCCGTGTACGGGTTGAGCTGGAGGCCTCCCTTCGGGAAATCGATCGCCTTGAAAACACAGCTCAGCATCTGGTCGACAGGATGGAGACTCTGAGTGAGCAACTCGCCGAGGTCTACGAGACCGTGAGTCTTGGCTTGACGGCGGAAGTCCTTTCCCATGAGATCCAACAGGTGGCCGATGGGCTCGCGGCAAGGACGAAGAGGATTAAGGACCATCTGGGAAGACAGAAGCAACGCGATGCTACTATCCAGCTCTACGCCGAGCACGTCAGTAGCAGCGTCGCCGCTCTTCGGAAGCAGCTCGGACACCTCACGCCTTCTCTGCGTTACGCGCGACATAAGCGTGAACAGATCGATGTCCAGGAGTTCGCTCAATCGTTGCTCGAATTCCATGAGGATAGGCTGATCGCCGCGACTCTCAAGACAGAATTAATCGCCTCGAAACAATCGAATTTCATAATCTTCATGAATCGGGGAAAGTTGACTCAAGTTGTCGACAACCTCATTTTGAACAGCGAGTATTGGCTGCGAGAGGAATTGCGAACCGGCCGCAGTAAGGCCGGCTGCATCTTCGTTGAGGTCTCCAAGCCCTACATCCGCATTTGGGATAACGGCCGGGGGATCGATCCGGCTGTGGAGGATACATTGTTTCAGCCCTTCGTGACCACGAAGAAGAAGGACAAAGGTCGCGGACTGGGGCTTTTTATCGTTCGTCAGCTTCTCGATTCCGACGGTTGCACGATCACGATCCTTCCTACTCGGAACGAGCAGGACAGGCTCTTCAAATTCCAGATCGACTTCTCGGGCTCCCAGGTATAACAGGCCCTGACACCCCCCAGAAAAGACTGGTAGTCTCGACAACCACCCAGGTTCTGTCAGGACCTTAGAGGGGAGAGAGCGTGGTGGGACATGATGACGTGCGCGAGAAGTCGACCGAGCCGAATGATGTCGTTCACGTTTCCAGCCCCTCGAGTGCATCGAGGCACAATGAAATGGCTCCGGAATCTCATGAACCAGAAGGCGAAGCCACTCCTGCTGTGACGAAAATTGTTGACTCCAAGGAAGTTACGCCCGATGTCGACGAGGCGGCTGTGGAACTACAGCCTGAGCCAGCCGAAGGGGAAGTCCAGACCGACAACGGCCTTGATTCCTCCAACGCGGTAGCGGTGGTAGATGAAGCCGATCGGGAGCGTGCCGAGGCTGAGCTTGAGGCTGCACGGGAAGTCCTGGGCCAGATTCTAGCCTCCGCCCAGGTCGAGAACGTGGTCTGCGTCGACGACGAGTATGCCATGGGCCCTACGTCGACCGACGCTGCGGATATGCTCCTTACACTCCCATCGGAGGATCGCGCCAAGGTCGGTGGCCTCCGGGTGCTGCTCGCTAGCAAGGCGAATTTAGCCGAGATGCCGAACGAGGTCCTGCGAGAGCTCTTCGAGTCACGTTGGGAAGGTGCCAAAGATCGGCTACGCAACAATGTTTATCAAAACCTTCTGATGCAATCCGGGCTGGAGCACCAGCTTGATGAGTCGGTTGCACACGTACTGCGGAAGCTATTCAATGGACGCCGTCTGATTGAGAAGTCGCTGACTCAATGGAGGGCCGAGAGAAATAATATCCTGGAAAACAACCCTCCAGAGAAAACGCTATACCTGATCGACCAAGATTTCAGTGATGAAGATGGGGGGAGCGATCAGGGCATCCAGCTCATCAAGGAATTGCAGGAGCTGTTTCCAGACTCTCCACTATTCTGTGGATTGCTGAGCCATACGTTTTCTCCGCATGAGGAGCACACCAGTCACGAGTCCTTCTCTCGCGCGATGAAGCTCGATCCTTCAAACTTCATGCTGATTTCGAAGCAGCGGGTCATCTCGAAGATTAGAAGCTTCGTACTAATGATCAAGCTGTCGATACTCAATCCTTTGCGGTCGCAGCTCAATACCGAGGTCGAGCGAGTCCTCGATGGTTCGCTGAACGAGGCCAAGCAGGCCCTACGTTCGATGACGATCTACGAGTACGAGAAGATCGTTTTCGAGTCGTCGAGGCGCGAAGGGGTGTGGGAGCCGGACACTATGTTCAGGCTCTTCGGGATCTTTCAGCGGCGTGAGGCTCGCAGAGCGGCCAAGAACGACCACCAATTGGAAGAGATCGCAGGCCGCATCCGCTCGATCTCCGGTTCATCGTCCCATAAGCTCGGCACCGAGCCGAGGCATCCTTTCCTGATCCAGCGGCTGGAGATGTATGAAGAGGCCGAGCACCTGAACAGCTATCATTTGCCCACCGAACTCGGTGACATTTATCAGATGAATTCTGGCCAGCTCTTCTTGCTCCTCGCTCAGCCCTGCGAGTTGATGGTGCGAACAAACGATGGCTCTCGCAAGGAAACGATGAACGAAGGCTTTGTTGTGGAGGTCGTTCCCGACCGTCCGCAGGGCCCTTTGGGAGAGCCGGGGTACTTCGAGCTCCCATTTTTCCGAGAAGATGGATCGACTTGGTTCGTGAACTATCGGCGATGGCGATCGGTCCAACTCTGGGTGATGGACCTCTGCGTTTTCCATCCTGAGGGCAAGGCTGAATTCAGCGTCGAGTCCGAATGCCCTCACCTCGTGATCCCGAGTTGGAAGCGCTATCACAACCGGTTATGCGATCACGTCCGTCGAGTGGGGGAGCAACATTTTGCATCGGATAACGATGTGTTCCACCCCTCACACGGCATCAGATTTCCAAGCGTTCGACCTGAGTTGCCACCCCTGTTTCCGGGCCGGTACGATGCGGATTCGAAGACGCTGCGCGTTGACTGTCAGCGAGTCGGTCGTCTTCACATGGCTCGGGCCACAGCCGCTCTCTCAGGGTTCTTTACTTATCAGTCTCGGGCCGCCTACGAACATGATTTCGAGGAGCGTGGGGAGTCATCTGAATGATCCAGGCCCAGAACCGAAACGGTTCTGGAGGCGGATCTAGATTGAGCCGATTTTTCCGCAGCAAATGCTTTCGCGCAGCACGGGCATACTCCCGGGCATCCAACTCCAGGATTCTGAGATAGTGGTGGCCCTCGATCCTCTCCGCTTCAGCTCCCAAGCGGCCCAATGTTACGAATTCGCCTGTCTTCAGCCCCTTCCAGTGCGTGAAGACTGGCGGGATTGATCTCGAAACATTGACGCGGACTCCGCGGCCGTCGCCATGACAAAACCCGCCGGTCTCCCCGTGAGACCGGCGGAGGCAGGTTGACCGAGTCCTCGTGAATGCCATGGCGGCGGCCGCGAAGCCCGGCCCGACCGCATGGGCCCGGATCCGCCCTCGGATCGACCGGCCGCCACGCGCGGCCTGGTCTGATTCAAATCCTCACAGACCAACGGTTTCCGAGGGCGGATCGGGGGCCACGCGATCGGCCGTCATCGGCAGCAATCCCGCCATCTCGTCCAGGGCGTCCTCGTAGCGGCCGATGGCGTGGTCGCGGAGGATCGGGAGCCGCTGCCAGAGGCTCGGCCAGCCGTCCCGGCCCCGCGTGCCGGCGGGCCGCCGGAGCCAGATGCGGTTCGGCAGGCTGGCATAACGCCGCCAGGGTCGCCAGCTCGGCAGGTGGGGGATCGGGTCGACGCCCAGCAGGTAATGCCGGCCGGCCACTCGGGCGCCCAGGCGACGGAGCGCCGGGGTGGAGAAGACCCGGGGGGCGCCGAAGGTGACCAGGTCGATCGACTCGCCCGGGTGGATCCGCCGGAACTCGGCGGCCACGATCGTCGCCAACGCGCCGCCGAGCGAGTGCCCGGCGATCGTCAGGGGGGTCCCCGGCGTCCAGGCCCGCCGCATGTGCAGGATCACGCTCGTCGCCCCCCGCCCCCAGAGGTCGGCGAACCCGCCGTGGATCCAGCCGCCGAGATCCGGGGCGTGGCCCATGCCGAAGCGGAGGTTGAAGGTCCAGTCGACCACGTTCTTCGAGCCCGCGAAGATCAGGGTCGTCCCGGCCCCGTCGGTCACCGTGTCCACCTCGAAGAGGCCGAAGTCCTCGGACACCTCATAGACGGACCGGCAGCGACGGGCCAGCTCCCGGTCCCATCGGAGCGTCGTCTCGTACGGTCGACGGCTCATGCGCGGCCCCTTCGCGTGTCGAAGATCAGATTCGATTCGCTGTAGATGTGGACGAACGACCCGCCCCCCTCGGCCTCGATCTCGACGGCATACCGCACCGCCCCGGACCGGAGCCGGAAGACGCCGCGCACCTCGCCGAAGACGCGGTAGTCTCCCGAACACTTCTCCACCCGATCGCCGACCGCGAAGCGCGGTTCGGCCGTCTGGTTCGTTGGCATCGCGTCCCACCCGCTGTTCAGCCGATCCCCGCGTCGATCCGCTCGACCGCCCCGGTGAGCGTCCCCCGGACCGCCAGCATGTTCCGCCCCACGGGGACCGACGTCCCCGAGACGACCCCCTGGATGCGATAGCTGCCGATCGCCGGGCTGTCGGGATCGGGCCCCGGCCCCGGGGCAGGGGGGGGCTCCGGCGTCGGCGGGGGGGCCGCGGGCTTGCCGTAGACCCGCTGCACGGTCGCCGTGTCCTTGGGGCCGACCCAGTGCCGCCCGTGGCTGAGCATGTGCGGGAAGTGGGAATACATCGGGTTGAGCCGCTCCTGGCCGTGCCCCGGCTCGTGGTCCATGCCGATGCCGTGGCCCAGCTCGTGGATCCAGACGTCGAGCAGGTCGATCGCCCGCGGGGGGATCGACTGCCCGGGCAGGTGGACCGCCCACGACTCGGCCCGGTCGAACCGGCCCTGGCAGCGCACCGGCGGGCCGACCGGGCCGGGGCCGGGCAGGTACATATCGGCGAGCGTCCCGTGCTGGCCGTCGATCCGCGGGTCGATCAGGTAGATGTCCGCCCGGTCGAAGTCCGGGATCACCTCGAAGCGGATGCCGCAGACGCTGGTCCAGCAATCGCACCCGAGCTGGATGATCTGCCGGACCTGGTCCGGCGTCAGGGCGTCCCCGGCGTCCGGGAGGCTGGTGAACCGGTAGGAGACGGTGACGACGTGCCCGATCCTCCAATGCCCGTGGGTGATCGCCTGGTGGATCACCCGCCCGGTGTCCGGGTCGAGCCAGGACCGATCGGGGACGGCGCAACACGGTCGGCGCAGGAGCTTGAGCAGCTCCAGGCCCGAGGCCACCGCGGGAAGGGCGTTGAAGCTCAGGTAGGAGTAGGCCGCGGTCAGGACGGAACCCGTCACCCCGGCCTTGCGTTTCGTCCGGGCCAGCTCGGGCTTGTACCCCCGGGCCGCCAGCCTCAGCTCCAGCTCGTCGCGTTCCTCCGGCGAGAGCCCTTCGAGCAGGGCCGTCGCCGTGGTCACCGTCGATCGCGCCGCTCGGAAGACGTCAGCCACGGTAATACCCCTCCATCAAGGCGATCAGGCGAGCGATCCGCGCCTGCTCGGTCTCGCCGGGCAGGCCCGCGGTGATCGTCGCGGCCAGGTCTTCCACCACTCGGGGATAGAGTCGCCCGTGCTCATAGAGCTGCATGACGCGGGTCGCGAGGATCCCCTCGGCCTCGCCCGCCGTGATGGCCCGGGACGCCTGCCAGGACTGCACCACCCGGGCCTCATGCGCCACGACTCTCGCCAGCGCGGGCCGATGGTCCGGGTCGACCTCGCCCATGGCGAGCTGCACCGCCGCGGCCATCGGGTCTTGCGGCGTCGGCCCGGGTTCCGGTTCCGGTTCCGGGTCGGGCCCCGGGATCGGGGGCGGCGCCGGGCCGGGCTCGGGGCCCGGGTCGGGGGCCCGGACCGTGATCAGCTTGGTCAGCCAGGCCGGCTTGCCGTCCGGCCCGCTGGTGGCGACCAGGACCGAGTACGGCTCGCGCCGGGGCGGCCCGGTGAAGACGGCCCGGGAGCCGTCCTCGAAGGCCTCGAGGTCCCCCTCCCCGATCGGGAAGACGATCCAGGCGGCCGACCCGGGTGCGTCGTCGGGCCAGGCGATCGACAGCCGGGCGAGCCGCCCCCCCTCGATCGAATCCGGCCCCTCGATGGCCTGGCCCCGGACGGGACCGGCCAGTGCCAGGCCCGCGACCAGGGCCGTGAGGATGCTGCGCATCGCGGTCTCCTGCTCCGTGTGGGTCAACCGCCCCGGGGCGACCCCGGGTCCGACACCGGGGTCACGGGTCCGTCCTCGTCGCCCTCGCCGTCCGCCTCCCGGATCAGCAGGTCCAGGTCGTTCGGGTCGGCGTCCTCGGCCACCTCCAGGGCGAGCCCGACGGCCGCCGGCCCGGTCATCGCCAGGCCGGAGCGCGCCAGCCGGGGGACCGATCGCCGGCCGGCCACGCTTTCGAGCTGGCGCCTCGCGTCCCGGTCCGGCCAGGTCCAGGGCTTCAGCCAGCTCGCCCGCCTCAGCCGGCGGGCCGCCGTCACCACCTCGAATCCGTTCGGCGTGGTCCCCTGGTCGCCGCGCCGGGCGGCGATGCAGGACCGGATCAGGTCGATCGCCAGCATCGCCAGCGCGGCGATCGTGGCCGGGTCCAGGGCGCGTTCGGCCTGTTCCCGCGTCTGACCATACTTGGCACTGGCCAGCTCCAGCCCGGCGTTCCGGGCGGCGGGCCCGAGTTTCGGGGTGCTCATGCGTCGTTCCTCGATGGTCGTCACGCTCGGGGCCGACCGCCGGCCCCGAGCCGGGTCACTCCCCCTCCGCCGCCAGGCCCGGCGGCTCCGGGGGATCCGGGCTCGGCGCCTGGAGGTCGGGGTCGGTCTTCGGGAGCACCGGGGCCGCCGTCACGGCCAGGTAGGCGTCCCGGAACTTGTCGCGTTCCGCCTTGACCGCATTCAGGCGGTCGAGGATCAGGTCCCTCTCGACCTGGCCCTGGGACTTCAACAGGTCGTTCTCGGCCTTGAGCTTCTGCCGCTCGCCGTCGTAGTGCAGTTTCAGGCTCGGCAGGACGATCGAGGCCGAGGCCCCGATCAGGGCGGCCAGCCCGCCGAGCATCCCGCCGACGCCCTGGAGCGTCCGCAGCGGGTCGAGCGCCGCGTCGACTTCCGGGTCGGCCCCCGGGGCGACAAGTGCAGGAGCCCGCCCCCGCTCCGGCCCCGGCACCTGCACCGGCTCGACCGCCGCCGCAACCCAGGTCACCAGCCCCAACACCCCCGAGGTCGCGGCGCCGGCCGCCCCCCCGATCGTCCAGCCTGATGAGTGTCCCATCATGATGTGCTCCTGATTCCCCCTGTCAGTCCTGCTCTTGCTCCTGCTCCGGATCCTGTTCCTGTTCCGGATCCTGCTCTTGCTCCTGCTCCTGCCCCGAACCGGGTTCGGGTTCGGGTTCGGCCGATTCCTCGAAGGGGCCGCGGGGGGTCAACCCGAGCCTCGCGTCGATCTCGGAATAGTGCTCGTCGGCCAGGAACCAGCCCGCCGAGACCCAGCCGGCCAGCTCGGCGGCCAGGTCGTGCCCCTCGGTGGCGCCGAGCGAGCAGTCGGGGGTGTAGAGGTCCGCCTCGGCCTTGCCGAAGTTCAGCACGTTGAGCTGATAGAGCACCTGCCAGGTGACGGCGCGGGCCACGCTGCGCCGCATCGCCTGGGCGACCAGGCCGACGACGTCCTGGCTCGTCTCCGAGTCGGCCTTGCTGCCGAACTCCGATTCGAGATAGGCCCGATACGAGCTGACCATGCCGAGGATGATCTGCCGGTCCCAGTAGGCGAGCGAGGACATGATCGCCCGCCCCTCGCCGGTCGCCTCCTTCAGCTCGACCTGGTAGCCGTGGGGCAGGGCCAGCGCGATCCCCGAGGCCCAGGCGAGCAGGGCCGTGAGCAGGGCGGACTCGGGCGACTCGTCGTCCTCGGGCCCGGCCGCCGCCGAGGACTGCCCGTCGGTCCGGGGGCCGTCGCCGGCCACGTCGCTGGTGTAGCCGACGATCGCCGGGTTGCCGAAGCGGTCGACGTAGCGGACGTGCCCGGGGGTGCTCCGCGTCTTGGCGTTCCAGGGGGTGAAGGACGGTCGGGTGATCCGGGTCCCTCGGGGGTCTCCCCCCTGGGGCCACCAGGTCAGCGTCAGGAACTTCTCGGGCGGGTAGACGACCGAGCCCTCGGGGGTCTCGGCCAGGATGCCGACGACGTTCCAGCCGCGATCGACGACGAACTTCCAGACGCCGCGAGGCTTGGGCTTGACCGCCTTCAGGCCCAGGAACGTCCCGCCCAGGATCGGGTCGTCCACGACCTGATAGACCACCTCGGCCAGGTGGGCGCCCCAGGCCGGGTAATCGCCCATCGACAGGATCGCGTCCTCGATCGGCTGGTCGAGCAGCTCCAGGGCGCGGCGGTCGAACTCCAGGATCTCCTCGGCGCGTCGGACGTGGGCGGCCCGCGCCGGGTCCTCCCGCTCGACCCGCTCGATCGGCTCGAAGGGCTTGAGGCGCCACCGGCCCGGCACGTTCAGGGTCAGGGGGTGCTCGACCAACGCGAGCGAGAGGTGCCGGATCGGCGCGGCGACCGCCGGGTCGGCCAGCATCTTCCTCGTGATCTCGTCGCCGAACTGGCGCTCGGGTTCGTCGACCAGGTGAGAAAGAACCTGGATCAGCTCGGCCATCCCGAGCCCGGCCCGGCCGCCGCCCGCCACCGCCTCCCGGGTCGGCTCACCCTCCCGGGCCGGATACCCGGCCTTCTCCGCGTCCGGCCTCGCCGGGAATCGCATCGCGGCCTGGGCCCGGGCTCTCCGGCGGAACAGGGGCATGGTCTCGTCGTCCTCACGCGGCTCGGGTGCCACCCCCGACCGGCCGCCCGCGTCTCGGGGTTCCAACCAGTTTCAGGTACGCGCCGCTGGTTGCGTCTACCTGATCTTTGTACCTGCCCCGGGGGAACTTTTCCAGTTCGCCTACAAAAGCAACCACGTCCCAGGTGCCGTCGTCGACGATCGTGACGTTCCCGGCGTTGAGCTGCGCCGCCAGGGGGCCGGCCCGGACGATCTTGTTCCCCGCGTGGGAAACCTGGTCGATGCGCGCGTCGAACCCGTGCAGCCAGCGGACCTCGTCCTGGGCCGCCTCCATGCCCGCCGACCCCCCCTGTTTCTCGACCCAGATCACCGTCCCCTCGGGGTCGGTCTCGGCGACCCGGCGCATCAGGGCCTCGCGGTCCCCCTTGGCGACCCGCTTGCGGATGACGTGCTCGACGTAGATCCGGCCCGTGTCGTCGATCGACAGCCGGGCCCCGACGGTGAAGGCCGACCCCTCCTCGGTCGACCCGGCGGTGTCCCAGTAGCGGACCCGACGCATCCGGCCGGCGGGGACGGCGCCGAGGTAGCGCAGGCGGGTCACCTGGAAGAAGTCCCCCCCCTTGATCCGGGTGTCCTGCTGATACTGGCAGGCGTAGTATGCCTCCCCCTTGAGCTTCTCGGCCGCCAGGACGGCCTCCCCCTGCCGGACGGGGTCGAGCAGCTCCCCTTCCTCGGTGCGCGGGTCGCGGAAGAACTCGGTGCGCTCCCCCGTCTCCGGGTCGGTCAGGTACGTCACGCACGCCCGTTCCGGGTCATACTCGGCCGGGAGGTTCAGATGCTCCCAGTGCGCCAGGGGGGCCGCCGCGTGGTCGTCCTCGGAGCGGCCGGAGCCGATCAGGTGCCCGGTCAGGTCGACGTCCCGGAGCCGCTGCATGATGACGATCCGGCCCGGCGCCCTCATGTCGGCCTGGCGGTTCCACCAGGTCTGGTCGTGCCAGGTGGTCGCGTTCTCGACCTCGGCATCGCTGAAGGCCTTGCGGACGTTGTGGGGGTCGTCGATGATCGTGCAATGGCCGCGGAGCCCGGTCCCTTCCCCGGCGACGGTCGTGGCGAGCCGGAAGCCCGAGGACGTGTTCTCGTAATAGAGCTTCACGTTCTGGTCCGGGAGGAAGGACCAGTCGGGCGCGAAGGTCTCCTGATACCACTCGGAGCGGACCAGGCGGCGGCACTTGACCGAGTCGCGGCCCGCCAGGCGCTCGCCGTACGTCGCGAACATCGACCGCCAGCCGGGCCACCAGGTCCAGACCCAGGCCGGGAGCATGACGCACGCCAGGGTGCTCTTGGCCGAGCCCGGGGGGACGTTGATGATCAGGTTGCGGATGTGGCCCCGGACCACCGCCTCGAGGTGACGGCAGATCGCCTCATGGTGCCAGTTCCACTCGAGCGGCGTCCCGGGCTCGAGGACCGGCCAGGCGGCGCGCGCGAAGGCGGCCAGGTCCCCCCGATAGGTCCGGGCCGCCGGGCTCTCGGCCTGCCGGAGCTGGAGCTCCCGGAGCCTCGCCTCGGCCAGGGCGAGCACCCTAGCCGACGCGCCGGCCGCCCGATTCGAGGAACGCGCGGAGCCGGACCGGGTCGGTCTCGGTCGCCGGGTCAAACCCATCGGGCAGGATCTCCTCCGGGGGCAACGCCCGATCGATCACGCTCATCATCAGCTCGAACGCCGCCGTCGCCGTGGCGGTCGCGGCGCGCAGCTCGTGCGCCCCGATCGGCTCGACGGTCACCTTGCCCCCGTCATTGGTCACCCGCTCGACCGGGAAGGCGGAGAGCTCGTAGGCCCTGAGCAGCAACCGCTCGGCCGCCTCGAAGGCGTGGTCGAGCGCCACCTTGCGCCGCCCGGCCCACTTCTCCCCGTCCTGTTCGGCCACGCGCCCCGCCCCGGCCGCCTCCTTGCCGAGCAGGTGCCGATCCCAGGCCAGGGCCCGTTCCTTCCAGCGGCGATCCTTCGCCCACTTGTTCCAGGTCCCCGGCGCCTGCTTTGCCTCGGGTTTGCCCGCGCTTTGCCTATAGGCATCGCAGACGGTCCGCTCGGCCCCCAGGTCGCGATAGGCCAGGAACGCCGCGAACGCCCGCTCGCTCTCCCCGTCCTGTCGGCCCCACGGCTCCGGCATCTCGCACACCCCCGCCCCTCACCAGGGCAACCACCCGTCGAGGCCCCCGACCCAGCCGCAGACGATCAGCGCGGCGACGGCGCAGGCCGAGGCGAGGAACGCCCCGGTCGCCCACGCATCCCGGGCCCACTCGACGCGGTCCAGCCGCTCTTCAACCCGATCGACCCGCCGCCGGATCCGCTTGACTCGCCTCGTGACGCTCATCGGCGTTGCCCCGCCCCCGGTTGTGCTTCACGGCATCCCTCCCTCCCGTCGCCCTCCTATCTTCCGCCGATGATCACTCGGGGGTCAACCTTTTTTGGGTTAAAATTTCCGAAGTATTCGCTCATTTCGTTGGGATTTTCGTGGATAAACCTGGTTAGAAAACGTATACTATATTAGTGGGCAGCAATGAGAGCTGCCGAGCCCTGGACCACCGAGAACCGGAGACCGAGACCGATGCGAGACTTCAACCCGCTCCGCCAGATCGCCAAGAGCGTCCTGAACTGCCTGATCGCGTTCGTCCTGATGGCCGTCGCCCTGAAGGTGTACGGCGTCGTCGGGATCGGCGTGATCGCCCTGGTCGCCCCGATCTTCGGGCTGACCCGGCTGGCCGCGACCCGGATCGACCGGAAGGTCGCCGCCACGAAGAAGCCGACCCGCTACTGCTACGCCGGGGGCCGCTGGCACGCCCGGGGCTGACCGCCCCGGGCCTCGCCCGGCCCGACCCGATTCGGATTGACCCTTCGAACCACGCTTCGCCAGGAGACCCGAGACCGATGAAGACCACGAACCTGACCGCCCTGACCCGCAAGCTGATCGCCTCCAAGGCCGTCGCCATCCTGGACGGGATCGGCTCCTACGACTGCGACTACGAGCTGGTGGCCCGGGACGCCGCCGCCGAGCTGGGCGTCTCCGAGATCGACGCCTACGACCTGGACGACATCACCGACCGCATCGGCGACCTGGTCGTGCTCCGGGTCGAGGCGATCGAGGCGGGCGAGCACCGGGGGCCGCGCTACGAGGCCCGGCTCGCCGGGTGCCCGGACAACCCGAGCGACGGCTACCAGGTGTTCGACCGTCAGCTCGGCCGAGCCGTGGCCTGGCATGCCTCCTTCAACGAGGCGAAGGCCGCCGAGCGGACCCTGAACTTCCCGATGACGCCGAGCGGCCGCTGACCGCTCGGCCGATGCGCTTTCCCTCCCCGAACCACAGGAGACCGACACCGATGGCACACGAACTCGCCACCAACTCCAGGACCGGCCGGGCCGCCATGTTCTACGTCCGCAAGGACGGCGCCCCGTGGCACACGCTCGGCGAACCGGTCGAAGACGCCCTGACCTGGGCCGACGCCAGCGTGGCCGCCGGCCAGGACTGGGACGCGGTCAAGACGCCGCTCCAGTACGCCATGCCCGACGGCACGCTCCGGCTCGTCGCCAGGCAATACGCCATGATCCGATCGGACACCTCCGGCCTGCTCGGCATGGTGTCCGACCGCTACCAGCCGGTGCAGAACCGGGAGATGTACGGCTTCCTCGATCGCCTGGTCGACGGGGGAGAGCTGCGCTACCACACGGCCGGTTGCCTCAAGGGGGGCCGGGTCGTCTGGATGCTCGCCAAGCTCCCCGAGCAGATCAAGGTCGTCGGGGATGACGTCGTCGACCAGTACCTGCTCATGACCGGCGGCCACGACGGCAAGATGGGGATCCGGACGCTGTTCACCCCGACCCGCGTCGTGTGCTGGAACACCCTCTCGATGGCCCTGAGCGCCGCCGACTCTCGCCGGAAGTCGGGCTGGACCTTCAACCACACCGGCGACATGGAATCGAAGCTGGCCGAGGCCCGCTCGATGCTCGGCCTGGCCCGGGACCACTTCGCCGAATTCGGCGCCAAGGCCCGCGAGCTGGCCGCCAAGGACTGGACCGAGCTCAAGATCACGACCTACTTCGAGCGCCTCTACCCCGGCCCGAAGCAGGCCGACACGGAAGCCGCCGCCGAGAAGGCCGCCGAAGTGCAGGCCCACCGCGACCGGCTCCGGGAGCTGTTCGACGTCGGAGTCGGCCTGGCCATGCCGGGCGTCCGGGGCACCGCCTGGGCGGCCTACAACGCCGTCGCCGAGCACCTCGACCACGACCGGCCCCACCGGGCCCGCAACCGCCGATCGGCCACCCAGTTCGAGAGCAGCATGTTCGGCCCCGGCCGGACGCTCAAGAACAAGGCGCTCGACCTGGCCCTGGCCATGAGCTGACGAGTCGGGGGCCCCGTGCTCGCCCGGGGCCCCCTTCGATCCCGCCTCGCCTCCCGACCCGAACCGAACCGAACCGCCGGAGACCGACCGATGACCCGCCGGGTGTTCCTCAACGCGATCACCGTCGTCGTGACCGTGATCATCTGCCTGGCCCTGACCGCCTGGCTCGAATCGCTGGGCGTCGGCCTGCTCGGCTTCCTCGCCGTGGCCCTGACCCTGGGCTTCGCGGCCCGGACCCTGAGCGGCCTCCCGCTGATCGACCCCTGACCCGACCCCACTTCCTCCCGACCCGAACCACCGGAGACCGAACCGATGCGAGTGATCCTCGACACCCAAGACCTGACCGACGCCGTGACCCTGGCCGCCAAGGTGGCCGCGCTCAATGGCCGGATGAAGAAGGCCAAGCCGATCCTCGGCGCCGCCATCCTGCGCTTCGACCGCGACGGCGCCCGCGTCCAGGCCTCGAACCTGGAGCTGGAACTGGACCACGCGATCGCGGCGAAGTCCTACTGGCTGACCGCCCCCGGCGTCGTGGCCGTCGACGCCGCCGAGCTGAAGGCCTCGTTGCCGAAGGCCAAGGACAGTCGGAACGTCGAGCTGTACGTCGACCCGACGACCAACCAGTTGATCCTGGTCGCCGATCAGGACGAATACGGGATCGACCTGCTCGACCCGACCGACCACCCCTGTTGGGACCGGATGCCCGCGCCGCTGGCCGACTCCCGCCGCGACCTGGCCGCCGTCTCGACCGCCGACTTCGCCGCCGCGGCGACCAACTGCGCCGCCTGCACCGACCCCGACTCGACCCGCTACGCGCTGGCCGGGATCCTGATCGAGCCGGTCGAGACGAACGACCGTTCGATCAACCTGGTCGGCACCGACGGCCGCCGGATGCTGGTCGAGACGATCGACGCCGACCTGGCCGACACCTTCGCCCGGCTGGCCTGGCAGGAGCCGGAGACCGTCAAGGCCGTCCCGAGCTACCAGATCACCCTGCTCGCGAGTCACGCCAAGCTGATCGCCGCCGCGGTCCGCAAGGGACGCAAGGGCCCGCTCGCCGACGACCGGCTCTCCATCGAGCGCGTCGACGACGGCACGACCGCCTACCGATGCGGCCCGGTCGTCTTCCGGGCCAAGCACGTCCACGGGCGGTTCCCGAATTACCGGGCCGTCCGGCCGAGCGGATGGAACGGCGAGTTCCGCGTCGACCTGAAGGCGACCGAGGCGATCGTCGCCCGGGCCGCCAGGCTCGCGACCCGTGAGAACCGGGGCGTCCACCTGCTCGCCGCCGAGGCGTCGATGATGCTCGCCGTCGACAGCGAGACGAAGAAGGGGGCCTTCCGCTACCGCGGCCACGTCGCGGCGCACTCGAACTCGTGCGAGGCGGCCGACCTGTACCTCGACGCGAACTACCTGCTCGACGCCCTCAAGGCCAACCGGGCGTCGGCGGACGCCGACCAGGTGACCTGCCGCTACATCGACCGCAAGAGCCCCTTCGTGATCGAGTCGCGGCCCGACGACGCGCCCTACCGCAAGACGACCTCGGTCGTCATGCCCCTGAACCGGGACCGCTGACCGGCTCAGTGACCGCCGAGCCCGAGAGCCTTCCCTCTCGGGCCGGTCCCGTCCGGGGCCGATCCGCCCCGCCGATGATGGCCCACGGAGGGCCGAAACGGGAACCCCGCAAGAACAGGAGACCAATCATGCCGGACCTCAAGACGATGGAGCGCAACCGCGTCCAGCGCCAGGCCCAGCTCGGCACGCTCCGCGACCAGATCGCCGCGATCCGGGCCGCCCTGCTGACGCTCGAATCGCTGGTCAACGCCGCCAGCGAGGCCAACGAGGCCGCCGCCCGACGCCCCAGGGACCCGGTCCCGGAGGAGTCGGCGCGCCGCGCCTTCGCCGAGATCGGCTACAACGCCGCCGAGCCGATCGGCGCCATCGACGCCGCGGTCGCCCGGATCGACACGATCCTGGCCTGACCGGGAGACGACCCGACGAACCACGCAGACAGGAGACCGACCGATGTGCTTGACGCTTCAACCGCCCGAAGCCCCCGAGGCCATCGAGAACCTCATGCCGATCCGGTGCGTCCCGCCCGGATGGAAGGGGTTCCTGGTCACGACGACCGACGGCACCCCCCACCGATCCGAGTGCATCTATGAGTCCCGCGGCTCCGGCTGGTACGGGAGCCCCTCCGGGTTCGACTCCGGCCCCTGGTGCGACCGCGACGGCACCACCGCAATGCTCGTGACCGACGCCGGCCAGTTCGGCGACCCCCAGGTCGGGGACCGGGTCCGCATGGCCAAGGACGGCTTCGAGACCGAGATCACCGCGATCCAACCCGGCACCGCCTGGGAGCCGACACGCTACCGGATCGCCGGGCCGACTCAGTGGACCTTCTGGGTCACCGAATCGCTGTTCCATGTGATCGACCGCTGATCCCTTCCCCCGCCGCCCCGGACCGCCCGGGGCGGCTTCCCTTGAACCACGGGAGACCGAACCATGCCAGACCCCCACGACGACCCCTTCGACCTGCTCGCCTGGGCGAAGACGATCGCCCCGCTCCTGCCCGGAGGCCCCGACGGCGAGTCCTGGACCGTCGAGATCGACCCGGACGAGGAACACTGTCGCCGCGACGTCTACTTCCGCCGCGCGGATCTCCCCCCCGGCGCCACCCTGGCCGCCTATTACTACCGGGGGACCTACTTCAACAGGGACCGCAAGGTCGACATCCATGGCCTCTACCCCGGCGACCGCCGGACGGGCCTGCTCAACGTCGGTTGCTGGTCCGAGTTCCCCTGCCGGTCCGAGCGGCCCAAGTCGATCCGGGTCAGCCCGAGGCGGACCCCGAAGGCCCAGGCCAACGACATCGCCCGACGCTTCCTGACGCCCTACCTGGTCGCCTATCAGGCCGGGCTCGACAAGCACCGGGAGAAGTCGGCCGAGCGCGCCGAGGCTCGGGCCCAGGCCGAACACCTGGCCCGCCTGATGGGCGCCGAGATCAACGACCATCGGCAATCCTCGGACCGCTGGAACCTGTACCGCTACATCGTCGGCCCGGATGACCGGGCTCGGGGCACCCTGAAGGTCGAGATCAGCGACCACGGCTCGGGCAAGATCGAGCTGGTGCTCGCCCCGACCCCGACGATCGTCGCCCTGATCGAGGCCATGATGCCCGTCATCGACCGCATGGCCTCCGACCCGGCCGGGGTCTTCGACAGCCCCCCGGCCCAGGTGCTGGCCGACCATCGGGCCATGCTCGAAGCGGCCGAGGCGGCCGACGACGACGACGACGACGAACTCCTGCCGGTCCGCTGCGATGCCTGCGCCGCGATCACCGACAACGTCAGCCCCGACGGCCCGATCCTCTGCGACGACTGCCTGGCCGACGACGACGAGTCCGACGACGACCCCCACGACGCCCGGCGCCCGGACCCCGAGTACCGGGACGAGTCCGACGACGACCCCGACGGCGAGGACTTCGACCCGTACGACGGCCGGTCCCTCCCGAGCCTGGACGACGTCATGACCGGCGGCGTGGCGACGGCCGACCCCGGCCCGCGCCGAAGTCGCCCGACGGCCCCGAGCCCCCGGACCCGGGAATGGGTCCGGCACTGGTCCGGCCGCTTCGGCCAGTGCAACTGACGTCCCGACAATCCGGCCGTCCTCCTGGTATTTGCAACCCGCAAAACCTATACTCTTTTCGCAGGCGCGCACCCTCCGGCAACCCGACTCGCCATGCCACCCCGGCCACCCGCCCCCGGGTGCCGGGGTTTTTTCGTGCGCCGAACCGGCCCAGGAGACCCGACCCATGCCGACGAACCGCCGCCCCACCACGCTCCAGGTCGACCCGCTCCGGCAGATGCGCATCGAGCAGCTCGCCGAGAAGGGGGAGTGTACCCGCCGCGCCGCGATCCGGGACGCCCTGCGACGGTTCGCGGCCGAGGCCCCCGAGGCGATCGACGCCCTGGGTCGCGTGCCCGGCCCGGTCGAGCGCGAGGCCCGCCCCGGTCCCGGCCGGGGCCACCGCGCCGACGGCCCCGAGCTGACCCTGACGACGATCTCCTGGAGTCCGCACGAGGACGACCTGATCGACCGCCTGGCCGTCGGGCTTGACTGCACCACGCGAGACGTCGTCTGGAAGGCGATCGACCACGCCTCCGGCCACCCCGCCCGATAACCGAACGCGATCACGCCGGACCTCACGTCACGCCCCGGCCCCATGCCGGGGTTTTTTCATGCGCGGATCGCCCAAACCCGATTCTGGTTCATTTGCTGGTTGAATTGTCCGCCGAATACCCGTAGGATAAGCCGGGATTTTTGACCCCCGGAGGCCGGACCGATGGACGCCCTGAGTCGATGCTCCTGGACGCGGATCCGGTCGCTCGACGCCTTCGAGCGTCGGCTGGTCGAACTCCGGCCGGACGACTGGGAGGCGGACGCGCGGAACCGGGGGTCGCGGTGGTTATGGCCCGGCTCTCGGATGGAGCGACGGGAGGGGGACGACGAGCCGCCGTCCCTGAACGGCTTCACGCGGATCTTCTTCGACCGCTCCGGCCGCGCGCTCGCCGCGACCCGACGCCGCTATCGCTTCCTCCGGATGCCCAGGCGGCTGATCAAGTGGAACGAGGCCGCGATCCTGGTTGACGACCCGGACCTGGTCGCCCTGCTCCCGAACCCGAATGGAGTCCGGGCATGAGCCAGAAGACCGCCATCCAGTGGTGTGACTCGACCGTCAACCCGACGACCGGGTGCGACGGGTGCGAGTTGTGGCAGCGTCAGACGGTGCGCAATCCCGAGCCCCGGCGGTCGTGCTACGCAGGCCCCGTGCATGAGGGACGGCTGGCCAGGTCGCTCCCGGCGCTGTACGCCCCGGACTTCTCCGAGGTGCGGCTGGCCCCGGGCCGGATGGCCGACGCCGCGGCCTGGCCGGACCTGCGCGGCAAGCCCCGCCCGGACAAGCCGTGGATCGACCCGAGCCTGCCCCGCCTGATCTTCGTCGGTGACATGGGGGACGTCTTCAGCAGCGTCGTCCACTTCCACTACCTCCGCGACGAGCTGCTCGCCGCGATCGACTCCCCCAAGGGACGCCGACACGTCTGGCTGATCCTCACCAAGCGTCCGAGCCGATTCGCCGAGTTCGCCGAGTGGCTCGATTCCCCCCTACCGCCGAACCTCTGGGCGGGGACCTCGATCACGGGCAAGGCGTCCCTGCCCCGAATCGACGCCCTGAACCAGGTTCCCGCCGCCCGCCGGTTCCTCTCCGTCGAGCCCCTTGTCGAGCCGGTCGGCCTCGGCGGCCGACTGGCCGAACGGTGGCAATGCGACCGCTGCAAGTATTCGGCCCCCCCGCGATCGGGGTGGGGCTTCAACCCGAGGCAGGGTTATGCCGTGTGCGGCACCTGCCAGGCGAGCGGCTATGACATCGTCCCGCGTACCCTCCCGGGCATCGACTGGGTGATCGTCGGCGGGGAGTCCGGGGCGACGGCCCGGCCGTTTGATGTGAGCTGGGCGCGATCGATCCGGGACCAGTGCCGAGCGGACGGGGTGCCGTTCTTCCTCAAGCAACTGGGGAGCAAGCCCTATTCGCCGCTCGGGAATCCCATGAGCCGCCGGATCACCGACTCGCACGGCGGCGACTGGTCGGAATGGCCCGAGGATTTGCAGGTCCGGGAGTTCCCCTCGGTCGCGGAGTCCCTCGCATGAAGACGGCGCGCCCCCTGGTCCAGCTCTACACCCTGGCCCGCGACGGCGACGAGATCGTCATCCGTCGCCACGCGGTCCTGTCCAACCGCACCTTCGGCGATCCCGTCGAGGTCGCCCGCGTCGGCTCGGTCGCCGAGGCGATGAAGGCGCTCCCGCGTCGGGCCCATCGGCTCGACAACCGCTTCGGCCCGGCCACCGACGACCCGTCCGTGCTCGGATGTTTCCTCGACGATTCACCCGCACCCGACAGGGAGGTTCCCCGCTGATGCTTGTCCTCTCAAGACGACTCGATGAGTCCATCCTGATCGGAGACGACATTGTGATCACCGTCGTCGACATCCGCGACGGCAAGGTCAGGCTCGGGATCACCGCGCCGGTCGAAGTCGACGTCGATCGCCAGGAGATCCGCCAGCTCAAGGACCAGGCGAAGCGGTCCCGGGAGGCCGAAGCACCGGAGCAGCTCGAACCACCAAGGAGGTGACCCGTGCCCAGCTATGTCCAGGAAGACCGGGTGGTGACGCTCGATGCCGAGGCCCGGCAACGGGCGACGGTCACGGTCCGGATCTGCTACGTCGGGCAGGACCGGCCCCGCGTCCTGCTCTTCTGGTGCCCGGCCCTCCGGGCTCGGGGGCATCGTCTGAGCGACCGGAAGGATCTGGTGGCCAAGCTCGCCTGGGACGTCCACCGATCGACCGGGCTCGACCTGGACGCGACCCGCCTGGTCGAGGCGCTCGGCGACGACCGCTTCGCGGTCACCGAATGCGACGGCGAGGGGCCGGGGGGCAGGCCGACGCTCGGGAGCTACTTCCTCGCTCACCGGTACGACATCGAGCGTTGGGTCGGGGGCGAGCTGGCCCCGATCCCCCTGACTCCGGGGTGACGCCGATGGGGATCATGAAGCGCATCCACGAGGCGAAACACTACGGGCGGCCCTCGCATCGGGAGAAGAGCGTCGTCTATGCGCGGAAGCTCGACCCGATCCACGCCCCCAGGCCCGCCGCCCGGATCGTGCCGAGAGGCCCCTGGGACTTCGCCGCGACGGTCCCCCCTGCGCTCGACTTCCCGGACGCGGACCCCGCGATCATCGCCGCCGAGCTGCGCCACCGGCTCGGACTGGCCGAGCGCTATGCCCGGATGGCCACGATCAACGACCGGATCGCCGACTCGCTGGCCCACCTGGGGCCGTCGATGGTGGTCCGGGCGGGCCCCGAGCAGCTCCGGGCCGACGCCGACCGGCTCCGGGGCCTCTATCACGCGATCCTCGCCGACGTGGCCGAGCGGTTCGGCTCCGAGGTCGCGACCGCCTTCGACGCCAAGGCCCGAGGGACCGAGACCGATGCCTTACCCGAGCGACCCGAACCTGAAGATGCTCCGGGTCAAGCACCTCCGGTTCGAGTACCGGGAGTCGTGGAACCTCGGCCAGAACGCGAAGGCCGCCTGGACGATGGCCCGGGAGTATCACTGCCGGGTGACGGTCCGGGTCACGAACCGGGTCAGCCTCACGATCGACCCGACCGACGATTACCTGGTCATCCGCCGGCTGATGGGCCAGATCCGGGACCTGGACCTGGATGGGTGATGGCCGTCGGGTCGTTGCCCTTGCCCAGTCACGGGCGAGCCCACCGGATTCACGACGCTTGCGGGGGCTCCGGATGCCCGGCCTGTTCCGGATCCGGATACGCCACGATGGCCCCGCTGGCGATCGAGCGACTCCGGGAACGGCTCGGGATCGCGAGCCCGCTCCCGGAAGACCTACCCCCGCCCGCGCCGACGAGGCAGACGGCCCGAGCCCCCCTCGGGCCGCTCCTCTTCGAGATGGTATGACGAGACGAGAAGGACAGACCGATGCGATTGAAGGTTGCCCTGGAGACCCACAAGCTGAAGCTGGCCGAGGCCGCCGCCCGACGCCTGCACCAGGCCGGGCAGCTCAACGACCACCTGCTCGGCAAGGAGCTGGGCATCTCCGCGACCGCCGCCCAGGCCTTGCGGAAGAAGCTCCAGGGCGAGGGCCGATACCCCGGCCCCTCGCCCCGGGCCGGCCGTCCTCGCCGCCACCCACCCGGGCAGACCGACTGGTCGCGCCGGGTCGCCCGGATGAGGGACGGGACCCTGACCGACCTCGAGTCCCGGGCCGTGACGCTCGCCGTGCAGCTCGCCGGCGCCCGCGGGGTCGTCCCGATCCCCGAGCTGGCCGAGGGGCTCGGCGTCTCGCACACCAAGGCCGCCCGGACGTACACCGCCCTGAAACAGGCCGGGTTATGCCGATGGTCCGGCAGCGACTGGACCAAGCCGCGTTGACCCGGCACCGATCGTCGCCTATCATTCCATTGACACGTCGGCATCGCTGACGCGGTCTCCTGAAAAGGGTCGCCCCGGGGGTGTGGTTCCCCCCGGGGCTCTTTTTTGCGCTGATTCAAGTCCCCTTGGGGCGTGATCAATCGGCAACGAAGCCTGCCGAATGGGTCTTGTCCTCTGGAGACTGCTGAAATAATGAAATATAAAAATTTATTTATTCTAACATTATTTATTGTTTTGGTGATTTCTTGGTGCGGCAACAGGAGTAGCCCAGCAAACTGAGGACGCCGGATCCCAGAAGCGTCAGCGTCGAGGGCTCGGGAATCGCTGTGGCACCGGGCCCTGCTACTTGCCCTTGGTTGATCTCGACCGAGACACTCGGCAGATCCAGTCCTACGATTAGATAGTCGGATAACGACGGGCCGAGGGGGCTGGAGAAGGAAAACCGTGCCGTCGAGCCGGGTTGAAGGTCGGTTTCCTCGGCGAGCGAGAGGAAGTCAATCGTCTCGTCGCCGGGCTCGTATGTGATCAGCCACCCGACCGGACCCGAGAGGTGGTCGAGGTCAGCTGTGGGCGAGACTTCGAGGGCGAACTGGACCGCGTTAAGAGTGCTCGCATTCGAATTTTCGAGCGTGTAGGTGTAAAGCGTCCGGTCGCCTCCCCACGGAGTCGTCTCGACCGACAGTGAGGTCAGGAATTCGGCGCGGGTCATCGAGGGGCCGAGGGCCACACAGGCGGCCCAACAAGCAACGGCCCGAAAGAAAAATCGTAAGGTGATCATGAGACTTGTGTCTCCGGCTCGGCGGAGTCCTATGATGATGAGTGTCGAATCGCATCGCGGGCCGGTCATTCGACTCGCGATGCCCGAATCGGACAGCCCCGTTCGGTGTTCCGAGCTCAACCCGTCCCCTCCCTCCTACCTCCGGAACGCTCCGGTGGTCCTCCACTCCGATCGCGATGCGGATGATGATCTCGGAGTCGCCCGAGGCATCCTCGGCCGCGGCGGAGTGGGATGGGGCTTAGGGTGGCCTGTCGGGGTTGATAATCCGAGGGCCGAGTATGGGCAGAAGAGACTTGCTAACTAAACATCTTGAACTTATAGGGAAGCGTCTTCGGGAAGAGCTGGACTGTGAACGGCGGTAGAATCCCGAGGAGGTTCACGTTTCCGATCAGGAACTCGAGCGTCTGCTTCACCTGGACATTGATCGAGCTTTCGAGCGACGTGTCGAACGTGGCGTCAGGGCCTTCAGCCGCCCCGGAGTAGTCGACGCGGCCTCGGATGTCGAGGCTCCCGGTCAGTTCGTTCTTCAGCCGAAGTGCCGGCAGTAGGTTGCCCGACGCGGGGAAGTAGCCGGGGAGCCGCCTGCGAAGGACAGTGACGAGCGGGTCGGTGAATTTCGGTGGGATGAACCAACCAATGTCGGCGAAGCCGGTCAGCGACCCCGTCGGACCGAAATCGATGTAGGTGCCACCGTTGCCTACGACCCGCAACGCGTCGTCGACCAGGGTGACCTGCACCTGGGCGTTCAACTTCAGGTCGATTGCCCCCTTGATCCCATAGTCGACGAGGAAGATACCGACGACACCGACGTTCTCGTAGAAGGTCTTCTCTCCGAGATTCTCACTCGCCGAGACGAGGATCGTCACGCCGAATCCATCGCGCATCTCCAGCGTACTGGGGTCGAGGATCGATTGGAGCGTCAGCTCGATCGAAAGCCCCTCGACCACCTCGGCGGAGGTCGAGAGATTGTATTCGGCGCTGGCCAAATCGAGGAGGTTCAACGACATGCCTGCGAAGGCGCCGGCGGTGGCCGGCACCTGCTCGTCCAGCGGTGTTGCCACGCTGACCCCGTAACCGATGGTCGCGCCGAGCGGACGCCCCCCGATGATCGGCACGTCACCCGGCACGACGAACAAGGTCGGGGAGCCCAGCCGGGCGATGTGGCCCTCCAGCGTGTATCCCCCGCCTGCGCCCGAATTGAACTCGATGGTCTCCCCGGCCAGGGCCGGGAACCAGTCCGGCAAGGGGAGGACCCGGAACCTGGGGCTATCCTCCTCGGCGAGCACCTGCTCGTCCATGACCGCCCTCGAGACGAGGAACGACATATCGGCGAGCTCGCCGGGGTCGAAGCCCTCGGTTTCGTAGGTCCGTCCATCCGGTTTACGCTCGGTCGAATGACCACCGACCGTCAAGGTCGGCAGGAGCGCCGCGAGTGAGTCGGAGAGCCGGAGCGTCAGCGTCTGGTCGGTGATCGGGGGGGGGCCGGTCGTCGGATTGGCGAAGAACCGCCCGATGATTTCGGGGGATTTGTCGCCGTCGTACTTCGCGCCGACGAACTCGATCGTCGGCTCGTAGGCCACGGACACGACGTTGTTCTCCTCGCTGGCCTCCCCCTTGAACCGATCGTCCGGGTCGGTGACCAGCAGCAGGTAATTCGTCCCCGGAGGCGGGGCGACCGTGATCGAGGAGGCTGGAAGGCGGGACGAGGTGTTCCCCGACTGGCCCTTCTTGAGCGGGGTGCTGACGATCGGTGTATCCTGGCCGCGGTCGAACGACTGGTCCGTGGACCAGTAGAACGTGGCAGTGGTGTCCTCGGGGAGCACGCTCGAGATCGCGTAGGAGTAGTCGACGCCCCCCTCGGCGGTGTTCCAGGCCAGCGAGGTCGGCTGGAGATCCGCCCCGGTCGAGAGCGATAATCGTACGTCGAATGAGTTGGATCCCGTGAGCGAAAAAAAAGAAGAGCTGGGAACACTTATGCTACTATACAATCTAATCTGCAACTGGTCGCCGACGTGGGCGCCGACCGAATAAGTGAAAACCTCTCCCGGAAGCGTGTTGCCGCCCAAGTACAGTACGGCTCCATCACCGTCGTAGAGCCCGACGCTTTGGCTCGTATTGGAGAGGAGTGGGTTCGTACGATAGTGGAGCCCTTCGATCGTCACCGTGACCGGGTCCCCTTCCCGGTCGGAATCGTCCGCCACGATCGTGAAGATGGCCGGCCTCGTACTAAGCCAGGGGTCCCCACCGTCGAAATGTTGATGTCCGACAGCGCCGAGGTGAGTGGCATAAATGGTGCCGCTAATGGTGGAGGTCATCCCGATCTCGACCAACGAACCCCTGTTCGTGTAAGTGATTTCCTTCGAAACGGCATCGGCGGACGCCGTGACGGAATGGGTGCCGCTGTTGGCCAGGTCGAGGTATTTGACTTCCGCCTCACCCCTCTCGTAATTGAACACGGAGGCTTTTAGACTGAAGCCGGGCGAGAATTCGATGCTCGCCAGCAATTCACGCCCCTCGAGCGATTCGACCCGCGGGCGGGCGAAGTCCATCCGTCTCCTCGATCTACAAGCATCAGAAAAAATTTTCGGCATGTGTTCTATTCCAATGTAAATGGAATTTGGAACGTCGACAGCCCCGTCGTTGCCCGTGTCCGGGCCTTTGACGACGAAATCCGACTCGATGATCCCGACCAGCTGCGGGGATGGAAATCCCTAGAAGTAGGGAGTCCCCCGTCCCGGCCTATGCCCACGGAGTTCATGCGATGGCGAGATCGGCCCAGCTCAGGTCGCAGGATTGGCGTGCGATCCTGCAATTGGTCGGGGAATGCCGCGAGTTGGGAGATGATCGATCGGCCTGGCGAGAGCACCTGATGGCCCAGGTCGCCCGGCTGACCGGCTCCGACCTCGGGATGACCGGCGAGATGGCCGGCTGTCGGTCCCCCCATCTCAGGGACCTGGGCGTGGTGACCTGGGGATGGCAGACCGGCTTCGTCGGCCGACAGGTCTTCGAGGTCCATGTCGAGGCGTTCCGGCACGACCCGGGCTACTCCCCGACGATGCTCAAGGGGTTCGGCCTCCTGGCGGTCGAGCCGGCGGCGACATTCTCACGGACCGACCTCATGGAAGATCGCCCCTGGTATCGCTCGCTGGAATACCAACTCATCCACAAGGCCTACGGCGTCGACCACGTCCTGTGGTGCTTCCATGCCATCCCGTGCCCCGCGCCGGACGAGAACGTGGGCCTGATCCTCTGCCGGGCCGAGGGCCAGCGGGACTTCGGAGGCCGGGATCGGGCCTTCGTGAGCGAGGTGGTCTCCGCCTTGTCGCCCCTGGTCGGCGGCCCGCTGGCCCGCTTCGCCGACCCGTCGCCCATGGACCTCGCCCCCAGGATCCGCCAGGTGCTCGCCTGCCTGCTGGAAGGCGACGGCGACAAGCAGGTTGCCAAACGGCTGGGGATGAGCGTCTACACGGTCAACCAGTATACCAAGGCGATCTACCGGCACTTCGGGGTCGTCAGCCGGGCGGAATTGCTGGCCCGCTGGGTCCGTCGCGGATGGGGAAAGCAGTGGGCCTGGTGGGATTGACTTTATACCGCGGCTATTTCGATCTCTGGATGCGGTCCTGGGGGCCAACCCATGAGGGGTAGGGGACCGCAATCACTGCCCCGGGTGTAACCACTTGCGTAACCGCCTCGGCCTCGTTAAGGTGCGGTTTTCCCCGCGAATCGACAGGATGCGACCGAAGAGTGCCTGGCATAAGGCAATCTCCCCTTGGGAGTTACGTTTGATAGTGGCCGGGTGGCCACTGGTGCGTAACTGCCTTGCACGCAGGAGGTTGTGGGTTCGACCCCCATCGTCTCCACTACTTTGATCGTTTTGTTAATGAATGGTTTTATCGGAATTAGATTATGCTTTGCAGGACGATGTACGCTGCGACCGCGAGGATGGCGCCGGCGAAGACCTTCTGAAGGCGGGGGCCGGAGAGCAGTCGGCCCAGGCGGGTGCCGAGTACCATCCCAATCAGCCCTCCCGCGATGAATTGAGCGGTGATGCCCAGGGGTAACGGGCGATCCGCCATCAGCAGCGAGACGACGCCCGAGGCCCCGATCAGGGCGATGACCAGGAGTGAGGTGGCCACGGCGCGGTGGACACCCATGCCGCTGAACAGCACCAACGCCGGGACGATGACGAACCCGCCGCCGACCCCGAAGAGGCCGGACAGGACCCCCGTGGCCAGGCCGACCGCGGCGAGAAGCAAGGCGCAAGGCGTGCTCATCGTCAACCGCCCCGAAGGGTCACGGCGGCAGGTCGGGCCAGGTTCGTCGCTCGGGATCGGTTCGATGGGGGCTCGGACCGCACGCGAATCGGCGGGCCTGGAACTCGCCTTGATCCACATGCGAGTCGCCACCAGGACCATCAACCCCGAAAACAGGAGCAGCAAGAGCGGGCCCGGCAGTTGCCCGTTGATCCAGGAGCCGATCGGCGCCCCCGCCATTCCCGCGACCGCGAAGATCAGGCCGGTGTGGATTTCGACCTCACCCGAGCGGAGCCGTTGGAAGAAGCCGAACAGGGCAGTCGCTCCCACCGCCGCGAGCGAAATCCCGACCGCCTCATTCGGGCCGATTCCCAGGCCGTAGACCAGGAGGGGGACGGCGAAGATCGAACCTCCGCCTCCCGTCAAGCCCAGGGAAAAGCCGACGACCGTCCCGAAGACCAGGCTCAGGACGATCTGGCCGGGGTCGCCGACGTCGGGGACCATCCCGGTTGAAGCGGTGGCCAGGGCCGCGGCCGCGACGATCGAGCGCACGACGATCACGGAAGGCTCTCCTCGCGAACACAAGTGACGACCGCCACGACGGGGCAGGCCCCGGTCGGCCTGATCGGGGCACCCCTGGACCCACCCTGTCCCTCGTCGACGATCAGACCCGACCCTTGAGCATCCCGTGCCAGTAGAGCGAAGGGAGTCCTGCCTTCTTGAGCAGGAACATGCTGAATCGCTCTTGCGACTGGTCGAACGGGAACGTCTCGGCGGGCTTCTTGTCGTAGTCGAACTCGGCCATGATCAAGCTGTTATATCCCGTAACCACGGGGCATGACGTATAGCCATCGTATGAAGCCGTCGGCACCTGGTCGTTCATGCAGGCCATCAGGTTGGCGACGAGCACGGGTGCCTGCTTCCGGATGGCGGCCCCCGTCTTGGACGTGGGCAGACTCGAGGCGTCTCCGATCCCGAAGACATTGGGATGGCGAAGATGTCGGAGTGTGAATTTGTCGACGTCAACCCAGCCTTCGGCATCGGCCAGGGGGCTCCGGGCGATGAAGTCGGGGGGGCCCATCGGCGGGGTCACGTGGATCATCTCATAGTGCAAGACGACCTCGTCTCCCGAATCGAGCTTCTGGAAGACCGCTTCGTTCCGGTCGGCCCGGATCTCGATCAGGTTGTGCTTGAACAAGGGTTCGATGCCCTTGCGGGCGACGACCTTCTCCAGCGAGGTGGCGTAGGGCTCGACCGCGAAAATGCGAGGGGTGGCGGTGGCGAAGATCAGCCGAGACTGCTTGCGGACCCCGGCGCGTTCGAAGGCCTCCTCCGCCAGATACATGATCTTCTGGGGGCCTCCTCCGCACTTCACCGGGCCGGAGGGTTGCGTGAAGATGGCGGTCCCGCCCCGGAATGCCTGGATGCTTCGCCAGGTGCTCGGCACGGTCTTGATGTCGTAGTTGCTGCACACGCCGTGATGGCCGACGGCGTCGCGAAGCCCCTTCACCTTGTCCCAGTCGATCTGGATCCCGGCGGCGACAACCAGCCAATCGTACGTGATGACGTCGCCATTCGTCGTGGTGACCCGATTGCGGCCGGGGTCGAATGTCGAGACGGCATCCCTGATCCAGGTCGCCCCCGCCGGGATGAGGTCGGCTTCCTCCCGTTCCGAGTCTTCGGGCTTGTAGATGCCACCGCCGACCAGGGTCCAGAGGGGTTGGTAGTAATGCTTCGCCGAAGGCTCGACGATCGCCACGTCCGGCGCGGGGTCCTGCTGACGCAGCCGAGCAGCGACGGTGATGCCTGCTGTCCCGCCGCCGACGATCAGGATCCGATGATGTCGTTCCACGATCCGATCTCCCGTCATGGATACTGTTTGCAGGGAAGGGCAGGTAGGGCAGGGTTGGGTCAGTCGTCGGAGGGGGTGGCGAGATTTTGGCCGAAGCATCGTGCGACCTGGACCAGGAAGCTCAACGACCGCCGCACGTCGGGATCGCCAAGTGCTCGGATCAGGCCGACTGGCCCGATCTGGTCCGGGGTCCTGGTCGAGCATGTGTTCTCATGGCAGGTGGCGAGCGCACGCCCGGTCTTGCCGACGACCGCCAACGCATGGGGTTCGAGGACATCGGAGCGGAGCAGGATGCCAAGCCGTTCCAGCTCGGCCTCGCTCACCCGGTTCCCGAGCCAGAGCAAGGCATGCAACCCCTGGCGAAGGCTGGTCTCGACATCGATTCCCTGTTTCGCGAGCGTCGCGGCGTACTCATCCAGGGTGTCGACGACCACCGCGAGCAGGCCGGGAAATCGATCGACCGTGCTCATGACCCCGTCGAGCTGACCGGCCCGATCGAGCAGGCGGTCGATCGCCCGGAAGGTGTCGTCGTCGGTCAGCCGTCCGGCGAACCGGAGGAGGCGGCCGAGCCGCTCGTCCGGCCCGGCACCCGTCGCGGCGAGCGTCCGGCAAGACTCGTCGAGGGCATCGACCGCGGTGGCCACGAGCGGGGGAGCCTCGTCGGCGAGCCGCTCCAGGCGGGAGACGACCCGATCGATGTGCTCGACCCGCTCCAGGAGGCGGGCCAGCACATCGACGCCGGGCTGGCAGTTCGACTCGCGAAGCCCTCGTCCCACGGGCGGTTCATTCGTGTTCATGATTCGGGTTCGTGCGTGTGAGGGGTCGAGGAGGGGTGTTGCCACCATGCCCAGCCGTGCTCAGCCCCCGACCGGCTCGGTCGGGGCGTTCGAGGCGGCCCATGCCTTGTAGCCGCCCACCAGGTCGGTGACCCGATCGCGACCATGCTTGCGGAGCAGGCTGGCGGCGATCGACGAGCGATAGCCCCCCTGGCAGTGGACCACGACGTCGCGATCGTCCGGGACCTCGTCGATCCGATCGACCAGGTGGCCGAGGGGGATGTGCATCGATCTTTCGATCCGACCGGCGTCGCGTTCCTTCTCCGCCCGGACGTCGAGCACGATCGGGGCGGCGGGGTCGGCGAGTCGTTCGGCCAGGGCCGGGGCGGTGATGCGGGGGGTCGACCGGATCAGGTCGTCCCGGCCGTCGAGTGCCCCCATGCCTCCCTTGAGGTAGCCGGCGGCGTTGTCGAAGCCGATCCGGCCGAGCCGCATGATGGCCTCCTCCTCGTCCCCCGTCTCGGCGATGACCACGATCGGCCGATCATGGCTCAGCACCGTGCCGCTCCAGGTCGCGTACTGCCCCTTCAGGCCGACGTTGATGGCACCCGCGAGGTGTGCCCCTTCGAAGTCGGCCGCGTCTCGGACGTCGAGCACCTGGGCCCCCTCGTCCCGGAGGCGGAGGACTGCGTCGAGGTCGAGCGGCTGGAGGGCCTGCTTCATCGTGTCTTCCAGGCTCGAACGCTCCTTGCGGTTCAGGATCGCGTCGTGGACGAAGTAGTCGGGGGCGTCGGGCTGATCGACCTCGACGAGCTTGATGAACTGCTCCTTGCTCATCGGTTGCAAGGCATAGTTGTATTTCTTCTGCTCGCCGATGGTCGAGACGCGCTCGGTGCTCAGTTGCTTGCCGCAGAGCGAGCCCGCGCCATGGGCCGGGTAGATGAGGGTCTCGTTGGGCAGCTTGACGAGTTTATTCGTAATCGAGTCGTAGAGCATCTCGGCCAGCTCGTCGGCGGTCACGCCGATGGAGGCGAGCAGGTCGGGGCGGCCCACGTCGCCGATGAACAGCGTGTCGCCGGTCAGGACCGCGTGCGGTTGCGTGTCGCTCGTGCTGAGGTCGTAGACGAGGATCGAGATCCCTTCGGGGGTGTGCCCGGGGGTCTCCAGGATTTCGAGCCGAACATCGCCAAATTCGACCACGTCGCCATTCTTCACGGGTGTGAATTCGTACTCGGCCTCGGCTCGAGCACCGAGATAGATGTGGGCACCGGTCCGGTTCCGAAGTTCGATGTGCCCGGCGAGGAAGTCGGCGTGGAAGTGGGTCAGGAACACATAGCGGATGGTCCACCCGTTCGTTTCGGCGTCGCGCACGTACTGGTCGATGTCGCGCTGGGGGTCGACCACCGCGGCGATTCCCGTACGCTCGTCCACGATCATGTACGAGGCATGAGCCAGACAGCCCAGGTAATATTGCTCGATTTTCATGGCCGGACCCTCCCCATCGACGCCTCCCCGGGGGACGGCGCCCTGATTTTTCCGGGCGTTGTGATTCGCGATTTCAGACGACGACCATCGACTGAATCAAGCTGCGTGCCAAGACGCGAATCGCCGCCTGAGCGACGTGCTAACTCCTTCGCGGAGAAGGCGATAAAAAATCGGGACTTCGCGCGGCTCGTCGGTCGAGGGGTCGTTCTTCCGTGCTGTTAACCGGCTGCGTGTTAAGGCGTTAAGTTTGCGCGCTAACCCGAGGTGGAACCCGCATCGATCGCGAATTTGCGGATCTTCTTCCAGAGGGTGACCCGGCTCGTGCCGAGGAGCCGAGCGGCCTCGGTGCGATTCCCGCCGGTTTGGTGCAAGGCGTCGAGGATGCGGCCTCGTTCGGCCTGATCCGCAGGGCTGAGGGAGGGGGAGATGGGATCGCCTGCTGGTTCTACGATGCGTTGTTGTGTACGGACCTCGATCGGCAGATCGAGCAGCGTAATGGTGTCACCCTCGACAGTCACAAACGCATGTTCAAGAGCGTTTCGAAGCTCTCGAACGTTCCCCGGCCAGGAGTAATTCATCAAGGCCTGGAGGGCGTCTCTGGCGATCCCTCGGACCGGGCGATCGTACTCTTGCGCAAGTTGGTCGATGAAGTGCCGGATCAGAAGTGGCAGATCCTCGCGGCGTTCGCGGAGCGGAGGTAATCCGATCTCGAACACGTGGATCCGGTAGTAAAAGTCCTCGCGAAACGCTCCCGAGGCGACCAGCTCTCTCAGATTCTTGTTGGTCGCCGTGATCAGGCGAACGTTCACGTGCGATGGGGCGTCGGCTCCGATACGGCGGACTTCCCGTTCCTGCAACACCCGGAGGAGCTTGAGCTGGAGCAGGGGGGAGACGTCGCCGATCTCATCGAGGAACAGGGTCCCGCCATCGGCGGCCTGGAACATCCCGGTTTTGTCGCGGTCCGCGCCGGTGAACGCCCCTTTGACGTGCCCGAAGAGTTCCGATTCGAGCAGGGTTTCAGGGATCGCCGAGCAATTGATCGCCAGGAAGGGGCGGTCCTTGCGGTTGCTCAGCGAGTGGATGGCGCCGGCGGCCAGTTCCTTCCCTGTGCCGGACTCTCCCGAAACGAAGACGGTCACGTCGCTGTGGGCGGCCAGTCGGATGCGGCGGAAGACCTCTTGCATCGGGGCGCTGGATCCGACGAGCTTGCCGAATGCGTCGCGGTTGCGGGTTTGCTCTTCCAGCAACGCGATCCGCTCGTTGGCTTGAAGAAACGGAGTGAGGTCCGAGAAGTTGCAGACGGCCCCGGCGACCAGGCCGTTCTCATCATGAATCAAACGCACGCTGCCGTGAATAGAAACCTCTCGTCCGTCCCTGGCCAGGAGCTTGCATTCCTGGTGGCAGGTGCCGGTCGTCGAGTCGCACGAGCCCTTCAGTAATTCGGTCAGGGCGGCGAACCCCTTGCAATGGGCCCCTTCGAAGAGGCGGTTCGACCGGCCAACCACCTCGTCGCTGGGATACCCGGTGATCCGTTCGGCCCCCCGGCTCCAGGCCACGATGCGACCCGAGGCGTCGACGGTGAAGACGCCGTCGGCCATCTCATCGACGATGGTGCTCAGGAGGCTCGGGTCGCGTCGGAAGTCGAGGTCCATTGACCTACCTGCTCGGGGAGAGGAGGGCCGATCGGTCGGGGGTCAAGGGGTGCTCGGCGGCTCGCAGAGTTCGGTCAGCACCCCGTGGGTGCTCTTGGGGTGGGCGAAGGCGATCCGCATGTGATGGGCCCCCGCGCGGGGGGTCTCGTCGATCATGCGGAGCCCGGCGGCCTTCCACTCGGCGATCCGGTCCTCGATCCGATCGACCGTGAAGGCGACGTGGTGCATCCCCTCGCCTCGCTTCTCCAGGAACGAGGCGATGGTGCTGGTCGGGTCGGTCGGCTCGAGCAGCTCGAAGCGGACGTCGCCAATCCGGAAGAAGCCGACGCGGACCTTCTGGTCGGCGACCTCCTCGATGCCCTCGAATTCCGCGCCGAGGGTCTCTTCATAATAGGGTCGGTGATCGTCGATGGATTTCACGGCGATCCCGAGGTGATTGAGCGACTTGACAGGGACCATGGCGGGGTTTCCTGTTCGGGGAGTTGGCCGGGACCGGGGTTATTCGAACTCGATGAGGACCTGGCCTTGCGACACGCCATCGCCTTCGCTGGCATTGATTTTGGCGATGGTGCCGGCGACGGGGGCGGTGATGACGGTCTCCATCTTCATCGCTTCGAGCACGATGAGGATGTCGTTGACCTGGATGGCCTGGCCGGGTTTGACGGCAACCCTGGAGACGACGCCGGCGAGCGGGCTGCGGCAGACCTTGCTCTCGTCGGCGACCGGGGCCTGCTGGCCCGCGGGTGCCGTTGATGGGGCGGTAACGGTCGGCGCCGCCGAGACCCGGGCGTGTCCCAGGGGGGGCACATAGCTATGCCGGGGCGTCTCCGGTTCGGCCACCTCGACCTCGACCTCGTACACGTTGCCGTCGACGGTGATCTTGAGTTTCAACGCTCGCTCCTCCCATGCTGGATCGCCAGGGTGTGCGAGGCCTGGACGGTGACGCGCCCCTGGCGGGCCCAGGCGTCTGAGCCGAGCAGCCGGATCTGTCGCACGTGGGCTCGTTTGCCGAGATAGGCCGCGACCGCGGCGGAAATCACAAAGACAAGTTCCTCGGAAATCGGCGGGGGCGTTGCGGCGGCGGCCCCTTCGGCCTCGATGGCCGAGACACGATCGGAGAGTTGCGCGACCTCGCGACGGAGGGCTTCAACCGCCTCGACGAGCCTGGACAGGTCGTTCGGCTCGGGGTTCATGAGCGTGGTCCTCCGTTCGGGTCAGAGCGGGATGAGGCCGTGCTTCTTCGGGGGGCGGACCTCTCGCTTGGCATGGAGGTACTCCAACGCCTGGGCGAGATGCCGGCGGGTGTCGGCCGGTTCGATGATGTCATCGACCAGGCCGCGGCCGGCGGAAACGTACGGGCTCGAAAAGGTCGATCGGTATTGTTCGATCAACTCGGCGCGGCAGGCGGCCTTGTCCTGGGCCTCCTGCATCTCCTTGCGGAAGACGATCTCGACGGCCCCCTCGGCCCCCATGACCGCGACCTCGGCCGTCGGCCAGGCGAAGACGCGGTCGGCCCCGAGGTCCTTCGAGCACATGGCCAGGTGGGCACCGCCGTAAGACTTGCGCAGGATCACCTGGATCTTCGGCACCGTGGCCGCCGAGTACGCGAAGAGCATCTTCGCCCCGTGGCGGATGATGCCGTCGTGCTCCTGCTTGACCCCCGGCAGGAAGCCGGGGACATCCACGAAGGTGACCAGCGGGATATTGAACGCGTTGCAGAACCGGATGAAACGGCTCGCCTTCGTCGATGCGTTCACATCCAGGACGCCCGAGAGGACCGACGGTTGATTGGCGATGACGCCGACCGATCGGCCCAGGATGCGGGCGAAGCCGACCACGATGTTTCTCGCGTATCCTTCCTGGACTTCCAGGAAATCCCCCTCATCGACGATCCCGCAGATGACCTGGCGGATGTCGTAGCCTTGCTTCGACTCGACCGGGACGATCCGGCTCAGCTCGGGGTTCGGGTCGACATTGTTCACCGAGGGGAGTCGGGGCGGATCCTCCAGGTTGTTCGCGGGCAGGAAGCTGAGGAGGCGTCGGCAGAGGTAGAGGGCGTCCTCGTCATTCTCGGCGATGAAGTGCGTGACGCCGGAGAGGCTCATGTGGGCGTCGGGGCCGCCGAGGGCCTCGGAGGTGATCTGCTCGCCGGTCACCTGCTTGATCACCTGAGGCCCGGTGATGAACATCTGTGATTGGCGCGTCTGGATGATGAAGTCGGTCAAGGCCGGGGAGTAGGCCGCACCCCCCGCACAAGGCCCGCAGATCAAGGAGATCTGGGGGACCGCCCCCGACAGTTGGACATTCGTGTAAAAGACACGGCCGTAACCGGAGAGGGAGTCGATCCCCTCCTGCACCCGGGCGCCGCCGGAGTCGTTGATGAAGATGAAGGGGCTGCCGGTGTGCAGCGCCTGCTCCATCACGTCGGCGACCTTGTTCGAGTGCGTCTCGCCGGCCGAGCCCCCCAGGACGGTGAAATCCTGGCTGGCCAGGTGGACGAGCCGTCCGTCGATCGAGCCGGCCCCGGTGACGACGCCATCGGCCGGGACCTCCTTGCCCGCCATGCCGAAGTGGACCTGGCGATGCTGGGCGAAGAGGCCGAACTCCTCGAAGCTGTCGGGGTCGAGCAGGGTGCTGACGCGTTCCCGGGCGGTCAGCTTCCCTTGCTCCTTCTGCTTGGCCAGGCGATCGGGTCCGCCCCCCTGGCGGAGGTGTTCCTTGCGGGCCCGGAGGTCGGCGACCAGGTCATCCATCGTTTTCTTCGGAGTGCCGCTCATCGCTGACTGTCCTTTCTCGGATCACGAGGGCTCGACGGTCACCGCGTGGCTCGTGTTGCCGATGCGGACCTGATAGGTGATGGGGCTGGTGACGGGACCTTTGGCGTCGATGGCCTTGGCCGCCGGGCTGGCGGCGGCCGCCGCGGCAGCGGCCGTGACCGGGTCCTTGCCGAGGTTCTTCGGCCCTTCGCCGCGATGGGCGAAGAACTTGGGGGCGACCTGCGGGAACATGGCGTAGGTCAAGACGTCCTCATCCGAGCCGTCGCAGCCTTCGAGCGCCAGGGCCTTATCGCGCAGTTCCTCCCACTCGGGCTTGAGCAGGTCGGCCGGCCGGGTGGTGATCGGCTCCTTCTTGGCGTGGGCGGCGGCCAGGGCGATGACCTCGGGGTCGCGATCGCCGATCGTCTCGCCGTAGTAGCCGAGCATCAGGTCGGCGAACTCCCCGGTGAGCACCTTGTAAGGGCCCATCAACACGTTGAAGACGGCCTGAGTGCCGACGATTTGACTCGACGGCGTCACCAGGGGCGGGTATCCGGCGGCCTTGCGGACGTTGGGCACCTCGGTGAGAACGTCCTTCACCCGGTCGCCGGCCCCTTGCTGCTTGAGCTGGCTTTCCATGTTCGAAATCATACCGCCGGGGATCTGACTGTCGAAAATCTCGGTCTCGACGCCGACGAACTTCGACTCGAACTCGGCATAGCGGGGGCGAATCCTGGCGAAGTGGTCCTTGATCTTCAGCAGGCGGTCCTTGTCGAGCCGGGTGGTGTAGTCGGTCCCCTGGAGCATCTCGACGAGGGCTTCGGTCGGGTTGTGGCCGGGGCCGAGGCTCAGCGAGGAGATGCAAGTGTCCACGATGTCGGCGCCGGCCTCGATCGCCTTCATCAGGCTCACGAGCGTCACGCCCGTGGTGGCGTGGACGTGGACATGGACCAGCGTGTCCTTCCCGCAGGCTTCCTTGATCCCCCGGACGATCTCGTAGGCCGGTTGCGGGCGCAAGAGCGCGGCCATGTCCTTGATGCAGATGGAGTTGCAGCCGAGATCCTGCAACTCCCTGGCCATGTCGATGAACTTGTCGACCGTGTGCAGGGGAGACGTGGTGTAGCAGATCGTCCCCTCGGCGTGCTTGCCGGTGCGCCGGACGGCTTCGAGCGCGCGGCGGAGGTTCCGGATGTCGTTCAGCGCATCGAAGACGCGGAAGACGTCCATCCCGTTCTCGGCCGACTTGTCGACGAAGCGATCGACGACGGTGTCTTCGTAGTGACGGTAGCCGAGCAGGTTTTGCCCGCGGAGGAGCATCTGCAAGCGGCTGTTGGGCATCAATTTGCGGAAGGTCCGCAGGCGTTCCCAGGGGTCTTCGTTGAGGAAGCGGATGCAGGAGTCGTAGGTGGCCCCTCCCCAGCACTCGACGCTCCAGAAGCCGGCCTGGTCGATGTCCTCGCAAATGGGTGTCATGTCCTCCAGGGCCATGCGGGTGGCCAGGAGGCTCTGGTGACCGTCTCGGAGGGCGAGCTCCGTGACTTCGACCGTTCGTGGCATCGTTCGGGGCTCCAATCGGGGAGAAGGAGGTTCGATCAACCGGGAGAGGGGAGAGGTTGAAGGAGTCGTGCCAGGCTCAACCTCGATCCGAAGGCGGCGGGGGGGGAGCACCCGGGAGGCCAAGGGCATCGATCAACCGGTCGGCCGCGGCCGAGGCGGTCAGTTCGCCCTTGCGGACCCCGGATTCGAGGTCCGTCGCCAACGTCGCGAGGCCGGGGGCTTCCCTCAGGATACGCTGCAAATGGTCGTTCACCAGATCCCACATCCAGCGAATGGCCTGGCCCTGCCGTCGTTGCTGGAACGCTCCGGCTCGTTCGAGTGTCCGGCGATGGTCGAGCACCGCATTCCAGATCGCGTCGAGCCCGGCATTCTCCAGGGCGCTGCAGGCCAGGACCGGGGGCTGCCAGGGGCTCTCGGGCGGGTGCATGACGCGGAGGGCGTTCCGATACTGGTTGACGGCCCGGAGGACGTGCGGCCGGTTGCTGCCGTCGGCCTTGTTCACGGCAAGCAGGTCGATCATCTCGATCAACCCACGCTTGATCCCCTGCAACTCGTCCCCGGCCCCGGCGATCAGGACGGCAAGGAACGTATCGACCATGTCGGCCACGGTCGTCTCGGACTGGCCGACGCCGACGGTCTCGACCAGCACGACATCGAAGCCGGCGGCCTCGCAGGCCAGCATCGTTTCCCGGGTGCTCCGGGCCACCCCGCCGAGCGTCGCCCCGCTGGGAGAGGGGCGGATGTAGGCGTTCGGCTCCAGGCTCAGGCGTTCCATGCGGGTCTTGTCGCCGAGGATGCTGCCCCCGGTGACCCGGCTGGAGGGGTCGATCGTCAGCACGGCGACGCGATGGCCGGCATGGATCAGGTTCAGTCCCAATGCCTCGATCAGGGTGCTCTTGCCCGCGCCGGGGACTCCCGTGATCCCCAGTCGGATCGATTGGCCGGTGTGCGGCAACAACTCGTTGAGCACGCGCCGGGCCAGATCACGGTCGTCGGCCCGTCGCGACTCGATCAGTGTGATGAACCGACTGAGCACGCCTCGCGATCGCGCCAGGACCCCTTCGACGTACTGCTCTGCGGAGAGCCGTCGTCGTGCGGGAGGGATCGGAGGCTCGGGAGGGGGCGTCATGGCGGGCTCAGGTCGGCCAGGGATCGTCGGTTGTCCGGACGCATCAGGCGGCGCCGGCGGGTTCCTCGTGGTCCTGGGGATCGAGCAGGTCCAGCAGCTTGAGCGCGGCGTCGGTGATCACGGTCCCGGGGCCGAACACGGCGACCGCCCCGGAGCGGTACAGCTCTTCGTAATCCTGAGGGGGAATCACACCGCCGACGACCACGAGGATGTCGTCGCGGCCGAGGTCGTCGAGCGCCTTGCGAATGGCCGGGACCAGCGTCAGGTGTCCCGCGGCGAGGGAACTGACGCCGACGAGGTGGACGTCGTTGTCCACGGCCACGCGGGCCGCCTCCTCGGGCGTCTGGAACAACGAGCCGACGTCGACGTCGAAGCCGAAGTCGGCGAAGGCGGTGGCCACGACCTGCTGGCCCCGGTCGTGCCCGTCCTGGCCGAGCTTCGCGATGAGGATGCGGGGGCGCCGGCCTTCGTGGTCGAGGAACTGCTCCACCCGCTGCTGGACGCGAGCGACCGCACCCTTGCGCTCGCCGAACTGGCGGGCATAGATGCCGCTGATCTCGTGCAGCTCGGCCTTGTGACGGCCGTAGACCTTTTCGAGGGCGAGGCTGATCTCGCCTCCCGTCGCTCGTGCTCGGGCCGCGGCGATGGCCAGTTCGAGCATGTTGCCCGAGCCGGAGCGGGCGGCCTCGGTCAAGGCATTGAGGGCCGAATCGACGGCCGATTGGTCGCGGTTGGCCCGGAGCTCGGCTAGGCGGCGGACCTGGGCCTCTCGGACGGCGTGGTTATCGACCTTGAGCACCTTGATCGGGTCTTCCCGTTCAAGAATGTACTTGTTCACGCCCACAATGGTTTGTACGCCTGAATCAATATCGGCCTGGGTCCGGGCCGCGGCCTCCTCGATCCGCATCTTGGGAATGCCAGCTTCGAGCGCCCTGGCCATGCCGCCCAGTTGTTCCACCTCGTACAGGTGCGACCAGGCTCGGTGGGCCAGTTCGTGCGTCAGCCGCTCGATGAAGTAACTTCCCCCCCAGGGGTCGACGACCATGTCGGTGTCGGTTTCTTCCTGGAGGAAGAGCTGGGTGTTGCGGGCGATCCGGGCGGAGAAGTCGGTCGGGAGCGCAAGTGCTTCATCAAGCGAGTTGGTGTGCAGGCTCTGGGTATGCCCCTGGGTGGCGCCCATCGCCTCGATGCACGTCCGGATGACGTTGTTGTACACGTCCTGTGCCGTCAGGCTCCAGCCGCTCGTCTGGCTGTGGGTCCGCAGCGACATGCTCTTGGGGTTCTTCGGGTCGAACCCCTTGACGATTTTCGCCCAGATGAGGCGAGCCGCGCGGAGCTTGGCGATCTCCATGAAGATGTCCTTGCCGATCGCCCAGAAGAACGAGAGGCGAGGCGCGAACTCGTCGATGCTCAGGCCCGCACGGATGCCCGAGCGGAGATATTCCAGGCCGTCGGCCATCGTGTAGCCGAGCTCCAGGTCGGCCGTCGCCCCGGCCTCCTGCATGTGGTATCCGCTGATGCTGATGCTGTTGAACTTCGGCATGTGGGCCGAGGTGTAGCGGAAGATGTCGGAGATGAGCCGCATGCTCGGCTCGGGGGGATAGATGTACGTGTTGCGGACCATGAACTCCTTGAGGATGTCGTTCTGGATCGTCCCCGCGAGCTTCTCCTGCGGGACCCCCTGTTCCTCGGCGGCGACGATGTAGAGCGCCATCACCGGGAGGACGGCGCCATTCATGGTCATCGAGACGCTGATGTCGCCCAGCGGGATGCCGTCGAACAGGATCTTCATGTCGAGGATGCTGTCGACGGCCACCCCGGCCATGCCCACGTCCGCAGCGACCCGGGGGTTGTCCGAGTCGTAGCCGCGGTGGGTCGGCAGGTCGAAGGCCACCGAAAGCCCCTTCTGTCCCGCGGCGAGGTTGCGGCGGTAGAAGGCATTCGACTCCTCGGCCGTCGAGAACCCGGCATACTGGCGGACGGTCCACGGGCGGACGACGTACATCGTCGTGTACGGCCCCCGGACGAAGGGCGGCAGGCCGGGCATCGTCTGCAGATGGTCCAGCCCTTCCAGATCGCTCGACGAGTAGAGCGGACGGACGGGAATCCCCTCGGGCGTGGGACGGGCGAGGGTGTCGATCGGCCGCCCCGCCTCGGCCTCGGCGGCGGCTTGCCACCGCGTTCGATCGATCGAGGGGGACGAACCACGCGTCCAGGCAATGTCCTTGAAGTTCGGGATCGTGCTCATTGCAGGGCCCCCTCCTCGCGCAGCAGATCCCGGAGCGTCCCCAGGACATCGCATCGGATGAAGATGAATCGATCGACTCCGGCCGCTCGATAGCGGGCCTCGCCCGCGCCCGGATTGCCGGCCAGCACCACGGTCCGGGCGCCGGCGGCCTTCAGGGCCGCGGCCAGCGGCTCGGCCAGCGTGTCGTATTTCGCGTCGGTCGAGCAGATGGCGGCGATCTTCGCACCACTTTGCGAGAAGGCTTCGGCGGCGGCCTGGGGATCGGCGAAGCCGTCGTTGTTGACGTCCTCGAAGCCGCCGGCCTGGAAGAAGTTGACGGCATACGTCGACCGGGCGATGAACTCGGCCGGTGTGCCCAGGTTGGCCAGGAAGACGCGGGGACGCCGGCCGGTCTGCTCGGCGTGCTGGTCGGCAGCGGCCCGGAGTTCCTCGAAGGCGGCCGCATACGGATGGACGGCCAGGGGAGTGACCTGGGCCGGTTTGCCCGCGGTTGATCCCTCGACCAGGGTCGCGTGGATCTGCCCGAGCGTCGCCCCGTCGAGGGCCGCTTGCACGGCGGCCTCGGTCAGCGATCCGGGGGCACGATCCGGGTCGCGGGCGATCTCGGCGACGGACTTCAGCGCCTCGGCGCAGTCATGATCCCGACGCCACGCGACGAGCCGCGTCGACGCCTCGGCGCGGAGCCGGGCGTAGTCGGGGCGGGTGCGGACGAGCCGCTCCTCACGCACATCCGGGTGCTCGGTCACGCCGGTGACGACGAGCTTGCGGGTGGCGATGTCCTTCTCCCTGGCGGTCCCGACGGCCGCGATCTGCTCGGCGACCCAGCCGTCGAGGCAGGCGGCGATCATCCCGCCGCGTCCTTCCACCTGCTGGAGGATGCCCCAGGCGGATTCGGCCAGTTGATCGGTCAAGGTCTCCAGGAACCAGGATCCCCCAGCCGGGTCGATCACGCGGTTCAGGTGCGCTTCTTCCTGCAAGATGATCTGCGTGTTGCGGGCCAGGTGCCGGGTGAAGTGATCGCTCAGGCCGATGGCGGCGTCCATGGGCGCCGTGCCGATTACGTCGGCCCCGCCCACGGCCCCCGCGAAGCAGCAGACCGTGTTCCGCAGGAGATTGACCCAGGGATCGACGGTGGTGAGCACGCGTCGGCTGGTCCGGGCGCGGAGCTGCATCGTTCGGCCGGTGTCGGGATCGCCCCCGCACTCGGCGACGACGCGGGCCCACATCGTCCGGAGCGCCCGGAGCTTGGCGATCGCCCGGAAGAACTGCGTGCCGAGGCTCACTCCGAAGGCAATCTGCCGGGCGGCCGTGTTCACGTCGAGCCCGCTCGCGGTCATCGCCCGGAGGTATTCGAGCCCCGTCGCCACGGCAAAGGCGAGGTCCTGGGTGCTCGAAGCCCCGGCATGGTGGTACGGGCCGGTCCCGACCTCGACCGCCGTGGCGTTCGGGTACTTCGACGCAGTCCAGACGGCCAGGTCGGCCAGATCGGCGAGCGCGGTGTCGAGCGGGACACCGAGTCGGCCTTCGCGCATCAAGGCGCCGATCGGGTCGGCATTGAAGGCGCATCGGACCGAGCCCGGGTCGACCGCCCGCCGCTGGAGCTGGGCGGCCAGCAGGGCCGCGGCCGGCAGGAAGGCCCCGCCGCAGTCGATCGAGACGGGAGCGATGTCGAGCCGGACGGCTTCGAGCACGCGGTCAAGATCACCGAGCGAGTAGGCCATCACCCCATCGTGCCCCGCGAGGCTGATGGCGGCGCGGTCGTCGGCGTCGAGCCCCGCACAGGCGGCGGCGTCCATCCGCAACTGGATCGAGCTGACGCCGTGTTCGAGGTCGTCGAGAATCGCCCGGTTCGCCTCGACCGGGTCGGGATGCAGGTGTTCTTGGCGGATGTCCCAGCCGGAGACGGCGTTGCCGAGCACGCGGTCGCCCCGGGTTAGGGGGGCGAAACCGGGGAACCCGGACGGGTCGCCGGCCGAGGGCCAGTGGTCGGGCGTGTAGAGGGGCTGGATGTCGATCCCCTCGAAGGTCCGGCCGACGAGTTTCTTCTCGAATGGCGCGCCTTTGAGTTCGGCCTCGGCGTTCTTCCGCCATTGCTCGTACGAGCTTGGGGGGAAATCGACGGTGATGTTCAGGTCTTTCTCGATCATGGGCGTTCTCTCCTTCCGGGCCGAGGGCGGCCCTGTGTCGCGGGGTTAGCGAGGCCCGAACTGGGAGAGGTCGAGGTCGGGAAGCATGGCGCCGTGTTCGAGGAAGTTCGAATGCAGCTCGAAACAGCGCCGCAGGTCGTGGCGGATGTGCCCCTGCGGGCTCGATTCGAGGTAGTGGTGCAGATAGTCGCGGAAGGCCGGGTGGGCGCAGTGGTCGATGATCCGCCTGGCCCGCGCCACCGGGGCCAGCCCTCGCAGGTCGGCCAGGCCTTGCTCGGTGACGATGATCTGCACCGAGTGCTCGCTGTGATCGACGTGCGAGCACATGGGGACGATCGTCGAGATCTTCCCCCCCTTGGCGACCGACGGGCACATGAAGATCGAGAGGAAGGCGTTCCGCTCGAAGTCTCCGCTGCCCCCCAGGCCGTTCATCACCTGGGTGCCGAAGAAGTGGGTCGAGTTGGCGTGCCCGTAGATGTCGACCTCGATCGCCGTGTTGGTGGCGATGACCCCGAGACGCCGGGCGACGCCGGGATTGTTCGAGATTTCTTGCGGTCGCAGGACGATCCGATCGGCGAACTCGTCGAAGTGGTCGTACAACCAGCCCAGCTTGTCGTCGGAGAGCGTCAAGGAGCAGGTACTCGCGCCCAGGACGCCGCCGGCGGCGATCAGGTCGAGCATCGCGTCCTGGAGGACCTCGGTGAAGACCTTGAACTTGGGGAAGTCGGAGCTTTCCGCCAGGCCGGCGAGCACGGCGTTGCAGACGTTGCCGACGCCGCTCTGCAAGGGCAGGAATCCGCTCGGGATGCGGCCGACGGCCATCTCGTCGAGCAGGAACTGCGCGACATGCCCCGCGATCCGACGGCTGGTTTCGTCGGGAGGGGCGAACCCCCGGCCGCCGTCCGGCTCGTCGTTGCGGACGATCCCGATCACCTTCTTCGGGTCGACCAGCGCGTGCGGGGTGCCGATCTTGTCGAGGGGGTCGTGGATCGGGATCGGGCGGCGGTTGGGGGGAGGCGGGAGCATGAAGATGTCGGTCATCTCCCGGAGCCTCGGCGAGTGCCGCGCATTCAGCTCGATGATGACCTGGTCGGCATACTGCAGGAAGGTCGGGGCGTTGCCGATGCCGGTCGTCAGGTAGACCTTGCCGTCGGGGGTGACCTCGGTCGCCTCGACCACGGCCACGTCGATCGGCCCGAGGAACCCTTCCAGCACGACCTGCGAGACATGCGACAGGTGCATGTCGACGAAGTCGAGCTTCCCCGAGTTGGCCAGCTTCCGCAACGGGGCCGAGGTGAGATAGGGGGCTCGCCAGCTCACGGCCTCGGCCAGGCCCAACTGATCGTCGCAGGCCTCGCCGGTCGAGGCTCCGCTGAGCAGGCGGACCCGGAACGGCTGGCCCGACTCGTGCAACGTCCGGGCCCGCCGGGCCAGTGCTCTCGGCACGGCCTTGGGGGAGCCGGCCGGCGTGAAGCCGGAGACGGCGAGCATGGCGTCGTGAGGGATCAGCTCGGCCGCGTCTTCGGCCGACAGTTCCGGGAACGGAGTTCCAGTCGTCATCGTCTCACCGACTCTCCGTCAAAAAACTCGGCTCCGGGAGCGAGGTCCGACCTCACAGTTTGCGTCGAGCCGGATCGAGGCAAAAAAAGCATCGATGAGCTCGAATTGCCCCGGTCAGGGTGAATGGCAGGCTTGCCTGGCAGCATGTCCCGACGCGATCCGGTCGGGAGCCGCCAGAACCTGACCATCCGGGGGACCGACCGGGCGACTGAGTGCCACTCAATGCCGCTTGCCGCGGGGGGAGCCAATCGAGATCCCGCGGCGGACGATCGGACGCCATTGGCCAATCGGGGTCGAACCTGGCCGGGCCTTGGAATCGCGCCTTGCAAGGCAAGAGCCGCAAGGTTCGCCCGAGGGTGCCCGGCCATTTCACGCGATCCAGGGGACGGCATGAGCCGTCGTTCTCCCTCGAGGACTTCTAGTCTACGCTCGCCGCCCGAACTCTCCAAGCGAGATCGGCCGGCGCAGCGGTCAATTCTCGGCGAAGATTGCCGGCATGTCCTGGTCATCCCATCCCCCGAAGAACGGCCCGACCATCGGGCCTTTCCCGGGATCGCCTGCAATCATCCCTCGAGTTTCGGCGGCGATCATGCCCCAGGGGAGCCTCACGCGGTTCGGATCGGCCGATCAACCCACCCTTTGACCCCACGGCCCGCGATCGTGACAATCATCCGTCGCGGGGGATGAGTCACCCCTCGCGTCCCGAGCACGATGGCCACTCCACGACGCCGTCAACAGGCTCGAAGTTCACTGAAGACGCATGGGAATCTGCGGCGGGCTCTGGCCAGCGCTTGCCCGATGTCCGGACCGGGGAGGATGTTGACGTGGCGGATCGCACCCGGTTCGAACATCCCATCCAGGTGGAATCACGCGACATCGACCGGATGGGGCATGTGAATAACGTCGTCTACCTGCGTTACGCCCAGGACGCCGCTGTCGCCCACTGGTCGGCCGTGGCCACCCCCGAATATCGCGAATCGCTGCTCTGGGTCGTTCGCCGCCACGAGATCGATTATCTTCGGCCGGCCCTCCCCGGCGATCGGCTCCTCGCCCTGACCTGGGTCGGCGCGGCCGACGGCGCCACCTTCGAGCGTTTCGTCGAGATTACCCGGCCTGCCGATGAACGGGTTCTGGCCCGCGTGCGCACGGTCTGGGTCGCGCTCGATGCGCATCGCCTTCGCCCCCGTCGAGTCCCCGAAGAGCTGCGCCGCCTGTTCGAAGGGGAGGCGGCTCCGGAGGCGTGATGAGGCGTGATCGCGCCTGTTTGATCGCCTTCGATCGATCTCCCGAATGTCCCCGGTGTTCCTTCCCGAGGTCCTGATGTCACTTCATCGGTTTGCATCCTCTCAGGCGACGTTGCGAGCAACCCTGGCACTCCTCGGGGTCTTCCTGGTCGCGACGACCCGGGCGGAGGACGTCGAGGCCCCCGCCCCGGACTCCAACGTCGCCACGCTCGATGAGCGCGTGAACGCCTTGCTGCAACCCCTCGGAGACGGCCTTGCGGTCGGCGTCTGGGTGGGGCCTGCCCAGGGATCGCCCTGGTTTGCGATGGAGCCGGACGCCGCCCGGCCCTCGGCCAGTGCCATCAAGACGGCCTATCTGGTCGCCCTCTTCATGAGGTTCGCCGAGGATCTCGATGCCACCCCTCCCGGCCTCGACGAGATCTTCCGCGACGATCACCCCGCCATGGCCCCCTATTCTGCCGATCAGCGCACCGAGATCCGAGCCAGCCTCCAGCGGGCCTCCGTCCGGACCCTCGGCGGGGTGATGATGGGCGCGATCGACGCCCCGAACCATGTGTACAACGCCGCGGCCAGCGCCGCGACGGCACTCCTCGGCGGCCCGGAGGCCCTGACCGCCGCGATTCATGCGATCGATCCGGCATTCGCGGGCATCGTCTCGAGACGCTACATGCTCGCCCCGCGCGACGTGACCGGGGACAACGAAGCCTCGGCCGCTTCGCTCGCCGCGGTCCTGGGCCGCCTCGCCTCCGGCACCCTCCCCGGCGTCGATGCCGCGCTTCTGGCCGCGATCCGAGAGGCGATCGTCACCCGGGAATCGGCCTTCGGGCTGCAAGGCCGCCACGTCCTGAAGGGCGGGAGCCTCAACTCCGACCCCATTACCCGGGTGAAGTCGGGGTGGTGGGAGGCCCCCGGACTCGGGCCGGTCGTGTACGTGGTCATGCTCGCCCAGCCGGCCCCCGATCCCGGAGCCCGCGCCGAGGCGGCGGAGCGCCTCGAATCGGCCGCCTCATCGCTCTCGGCGCTCCTGCTGCAGGCCATGCAAGCCGACACAAATCAGGCCCGGCCGTGACCCGGTCCCCTCGCCGGGCCAGTCAGCGGCCCGAGGCTTCGGTCATCGCCCGGAACTCTCGCCAGGTGATGACCCGGATCCCGAGCCGCTCGATCTCGGCAATCGTCTCCGGGTCGGTGAAGACCCGCCGATCACCGTCTCGGCGTTCGGCGCTGGTCGTCACCGCGCGAAGCTCGTCGTCGTTGTACCCGCAATGGATGATGAGCTGCGAGACGCCCGGCGGCAGGGTCCGCAACGTCTCGATGTAGTTCCCGACCCGTTCCTCGTGCGAGTCTCCGCCGTAGAACTGGGCCAGGCCATCGAGGACGGGCAATTGCTTGGCGTCGAGCGCCGCCAGCCATTGCTTCCCTCGCTCCCGGAGCGACGGATAGGCTTCGACGACCGGCCCTTCCAGCTCTCGGACGAAGAGGATCGGCAGGTCGTACTTCAATCCCATCGAGACGTACACCTCGATCAGGTCGGGCCGGCTCACGAGGGCCCCCATGTGCGTATCGAGATGGGAGATGGGGATGCCCAGCTCCTTCGCCCGCTCGATCTGCGCCGTCAGCTCGATCTTCACCTCCTCGGCGACGGCGAGCCGGGCCACGGCCTCGACGCTGCGGTGCAGGTAGCCGTCGTCATCCACGAGGCTCGGCACGCGGTCTCGGCCGGCGACCGGCCCCCAGCGGTAGTGGACCCATTCGGAGTTGAGGGTCAGGTGGACGCCGTAATCCTTCTCCGGATTGGCCTTCGCGTACTCGGCGAACTCCTTCACCCACGGGCAGGGGATCATGATGCTGCACGACGAGACGATCCCTCGCTCCATCGCGTCGATCGTCGCCCGATTCACCGAGTGGCACATCCCCGCGTCGTCGGCGTGGATGATCAGGTAGCGTGTTTCGTCGTCCGCCCGCGCCGGACCCGCCGACACCAGGAGGACACCGAGGCCGATCAGGGTCGCAACGCTGGCAAGGTGCATGGCGGACACTCGCATTCGGATTCAGGATGGGCCGGGATGCTCGGAGCACGGGACCGCGGCTCCCTCCCACCAGCATGCGGCGACAAGCGGCCAACCGCAAGCTCCGGGGAGGGGGATCGCGTGCGTCTTGACGCTTGCACGCAAGGGGTCGTTGCCCGTTCGGTCGAGGTCGCCCGGATGGTATCCTTGATGACGTCCGTCCCGCCGGCCGGATCGACCGAACACGCGTCCCCATCGCGTCTCATCCCGAATCCCGAGGATGCCCCATGCCCCGGCCTCGATGTCTCGGTTTCCTCGCCTGCCTCCTGGGAGTCGCCATGCCTCAGACCGGTTACCCCGACGAGCCGGCCCGGGCCCTCGACCGCGACCGGGCCTCGGCCTTCGCCCGGATCGCGCTGGAGGCGATCGCCCGCGAGTATCCGAACAAGCCCGAGCACGTGCTCAGCGGGCCGGACGACCTCGACTCCCCCCGTGGGCTCCACCCCGCCTTCTACGGGGCGTACGATTGGCACTCGTCCGTGCATGGCCACTGGATGCTCGTCCGATTGCTCCGCCTCTTCCCGGATCTCCCCGAGGCCGCCTCGATCCGCGAAACGCTCGGCAATCATCTGACCGCCGAGCACCTTCAGCTCGAGGCCGACTACTTCGACCACCCCGACCGCCGGTCGTTCGAGCGGCCCTACGGCTGGGCCTGGCTGCTCAAATTGGTCCAGGAACTCGACGCCTGGGACGACCCCGATGCCTCGGCCTGGCGGGAGAACCTCCGGCCCCTCGAAGCCGTCATCGTCCGCCGGTATCTGGACTACTTCCCGAAACAGACCTACCCGATCCGGACCGGGGTCCATCCCAACACCGCCTTCGGCCTGGCCTTCGCCCACGACTACGCTACGGCCCTCGGCGACGACCGGCTTCGAGCCCTGGTCGAGGAGCGGGCGCGGGCCTACTTCGAATCCGATGCCGATGCCCCGGCCCGTTGGGAGCCGAGCGGGGCCGACTTCTTCTCCCCCACCTTGATGGAAGCCGACCTCATGCGCCGCGTGCTCCCCACCGAGGAGTTCCGGCCTTGGCTCGCCCGCTTCCTGCCCGGGGTGGCTCAGGGGGAACCGGCATCCTTGCTCCAGCCGGCCGAGGTGACCGACCGCTCCGACCCGCAGCTCGTCCACCTCGACGGCCTGAATCTGAGCCGGGCCTGGTGCATGCGGAGCATCGCCGGGGCGCTGGCCGAGGACGACCCCGCCCGAGCCGTCCTCCTCGCTTCGGCCGACCAGCACGCCCGGGCCGCCCTCGACCACGTCGCCAGCGGCGACTACGTCGGCGAGCACTGGCTCGCCTCGTTCGCCATCTATCTGCTGACGGACACCGAGACCGACTCGGAATGATCGGCCCTCTCGACGTTGCGATCCCTCAAACACTGTCCGAGGTTGGGGGATCGCGCGTCGAGTCCCGGGATGACTCAATCGATCGCTTTACTCCTCCGGGGCGGCGGGGGCATCGGGGGCCTCTCGCGCCGGCAGCGACGCGGCAAGCTCCGCCTTGGTCGCGCGGAACTCGGGAGCGTCGGCCAGATTGTGCCACTCCATCGGGTCGGCGTCGTGGTCGTACAGTTCTTCCGAACCATCGGCATAGCGGATGTACCGCCAGCGTTCCGATCGCACGGCGTGATTGCCCCGGCCGTGGGTGGTGAGGGCCGGGTGATCCCAGGATCGCGAGGGATCGCGGAGCAGGGGGTCCAGGTTCCGGCCTTCCAGACCCGGGCGTCCGGGCAACCCGCACAGGTCGATCAGGGTCGGATACACATCCAGCAACGAGACGGTCCGCGAGCAACCGACCCCCGGCGTGCTGACCCCCGGCGCCGCGATGAGGAACGGGACCCGCGTCGCCTCCTCCCAGAGCGCAAACTTCCGCCAGTGCTGCTTCTCGCCGAGATGCCACCCGTGATCGCCCCAGGTCACGATGATCGAGTTCTCGGCCATCGCGCTCCGGTCCAGCGCATCGAGCAATCGCCCGACCTGGTGGTCGGCGAAGGCGATGCTGGCCAGATACCCCTGAATCGCCCGGTCCCACTGGTCGTGCTCGAGCACCTTGCGGTGATCTCCCCCCGGCCTCGCCATGGCGATCCCGGCCGCCGGGAGGTCGTCCAGGTCGTCGTCCGGGACCTCCGGCCGCTGAATACTCTCGATCGGGAAGGCATCGAAGTACGATTTCGGGACATACCAGGGCAGGTGGGGCCGATACAGTCCGACGGCCAGGAACAGCGGGCCTTCCCGGTCTTCCCCAAGCTGCTCGATGGCCCAGTCCACCACCCGATGATCCCCCATCGCCCCATCCGGTACCTCCACCGGCCCCCAATCGAAATGGGCGGTCCGAGCAATGCCGTTGACGGGGGTTTCTTCCGGCTTCGGGTCGCCTGGCCGCTCGAAGTACTCGTGCCAGGACGCCGGGTCATTGAACGGGCCGTGGAAGATCTTGCCGCCGCCCAGCACCTCGTAGCCGGCGGCCATGAAGTGCTGCGGCAAGGTCACGGCGTCGGGCATCGCCGCCCGCCAGGGTTGCGGATTGAGATACACCCCGCTCGTCGACGGCCGGATCCCGGTCAACAACGCCGCCCGAGACGGGTTGCACGCCGGGGCCGCGCAGTAGGCTCGCTCGAAGATCACCCCCCGACTCGCCAGGCGGTCCAGATTCGGCGTGCTCGCCTGGGGATGGCCGCCGAGGAAGCCGGTCCAGTCATTCAGGTCGTCGATCGCCAGGAACAGCACGTTCGGCCGGGCCTCATCCGGCCCGATGGGAGCGGCCAGGGAATCCCGAGCGAGAATCCCGACGCCGATCCCCGCAATCATCCAGGTCGCCAACCGAATCCACCGCATGGGGGCTCTCCTCCGACACATCATCAGGCCGAGGCCCGACTTGCTTCTCGTTCCGGGTTGCCCCTTCGAGCCTACGCCCCCCACCGCTCCGGAGCCAGTGTCGGCCCGATCGCCCCGACTTCGATTCCTTCGGGAGATCGCAAGGCGATTGCGGAGACCCCCGAAATTTTCTCGAATGACTTGGAAGAAGTCCCCGAATGATTTCGGCTATCCGGCGAATCAGTTGGTGGGACGGAGCCGATCTGACCCGGCCAGAGACGTTTGGTCTCGGCCATCGGTGACCGACTCGAAGGATGAAGGTCGGTACTGGGGGCGGACTCGGCCCGGGATTCCGTCGTGTTTCGGGACGTCGGGCCGTCGATCGCCGTCCGAACGAATGAGGTGTTTCGTCATGGCATTGCATGCACGTCGTCGGTCGAAGGAGTCCCGGATGAGCAACTCCATGGACGCCTCCCGATCCCGCTCCCGATCCCGGTCCTGGGCGAGGGGGATCGGCGTCTGCCCGAGCCTCGCGGTGCTGCTTGCCCTGCTGGCCGCCGTGGCGGTGCCCGTCCTGAAACAACCCGAGGCGCCACGATCGCAGATCACGCTGCCCGAGGACGGCCTGGTTTCGTCGGTCCTGTTCGACTCCTCCGGCGATCGAATCTACTCCGATCACAAGGCACTCGGGCCGACGGTGTTGCAGCTCGACCAGGAAGGCGAACTCTACCAGGGGCCCTCCGTCGGCCTCGGCCGCTGCGCGACCATGGCGCTCGACCCCGGCGGCCGATCGCTGATCATCGCCCGAGAGTCGGGGGCGATCGAGGTCCGCGACCAGGAGACGCTCGACCTGCGTCAAACCCTGCCCGGCACCGACCGCAGCCTGAGCCTGGCCGTCTCGGCCGACGGCCAGCGGCTCATCTCGGTCGATCAGCACGACGTCTGCCGCTGCTGGTCGCTGGCCGAGGGCCAGGTCGAGTGGGAGTACGCCGAGCAGGCCGGCATTACGCGATGCACCCTCTCGCCCGATGGCTCTCGCGTGGTCCTCGGCTTCCGGCACGGAGAGATCGCCGTGCTTGACGCCTCGACCGGGGCCGAGCTCGCCCGGTGGAATGGGCACGGCTACGGCTCCATCCTCCTCGCCCTCGCCTTCACGCCAGACGGCGGGACGCTCGTCAGCGTCGGCCTCGAAGGTCGCCTGCGGACCTGGGATGCCCTGGCAAACTGGGCGTCGAAACTCGACATCACGATGCCTGGAGGCACGTCGCGAAGCCTGGCGATCGCCCCTGACGGTCGAACACTGGCGACCGGGCACAACGACGGCCAGGTGCGCGTCTGGGACCTTGCCACCGGCTCGTTGCTGGGAGAGGCGGCGATGGCGAACGTGCAGCTCAGCTCCGTCTGCTTCGAACCGAGGGGGCAACGCCTGGCCGTCTCGTTCGGATCGACCGTCGCCTTGATCCCGACACCCGGGTCGGTCTGACCGACCAACGGACCTCCGTGGGCGCCACACGGGGAAAGGCGGGCCTCGCCCCCTTCCCCGGGGCATGATTACCCCGAGATCAAGGGCCCGGCCTCGGCGATGACGGGCGAAATCCCCCCGAATCGCTCGAAGTTCTTCCGGAATCGCCCGGCGAGCCGCCGGGCCGCCTCGACATACAGGATCGGGTCGGCCCAGGCCGATCGGGGCTCGAGGATCGTCTCGGGGACCCCGAGGCACGAGAGCGGATGGCGGAGGCCGAAGATCGGATCGGTCTTCAGCGGGACCTCGTCGAGCCGTCCCGAGAGCACGGCATCGACCATCGCCCGGGTATACGGCAGCGGAATCCGCCGGCCTTCGCCGAATCCGCCCCCGGTCCATCCGGTGTTGAGCAGCCACGCCTGGGTGCCGTGCTGCCGCATCTTCTGCCCGAGCAGTTCCGCGTAGCGCTGCGGCGGCAAGACCATGAACGGCTCGCCGAAACAGGCGCTGAAGGTCGCCGACGGCTCCGCGCCGAGGCCGCGTTCGGTCCCCGCGACCTTGGCCGTGTAGCCGGACAGGAAGTGGTACATCGCCTGTTCCGGCGAGAGCCTTGAGAGCGGCGGCAGCACCCCGAAGGCGTCGCAGGTCAGGAAGACGATGTGTTTCGGATGGCCGGCCCGTCCGCTCGGCACGTAGTTCGGGATGTACTCGATCGGGTAGGCCGCCCGGGTGTTCTCGGTCAGGCTGGCGTCGTCGAACTGGCAGCCCCGGGTCTCGGGGTCGAGCACCACGTTTTCCAGGACCGTGCCGAATCGGATCGCGCCGTAGATTTCCGGCTCGTTGGTCCGGTCGAGTCGGATGCACTTGGCGTAGCAGCCCCCCTCGATGTTGAACACGCCCGAGTCGGACCAGCCGTGCTCGTCGTCGCCGATCAGGTGGCGGCGGCGATCGGCCGAGAGGGTCGTCTTGCCCGTCCCCGAGAGGCCGAAGAAGACGGCCACGTCCCCCGCGTCGCCGACGTTCGCCGAGCAGTGCATCGACATCACGCCCCGTCTCGGCAGGAGGTAATTGAGGATCGAGAAGACCGACTTCTTGATCTCTCCGGCGTAGAGCGTGCCGCCGATCAGGACCATCCGCCGGGCGAAGTTCACCAGGATGAACACCTCGCTCCGCGTCCCGTCGCGCCCGGGGTCGGCCTTGAAGTCGGGGACGGCGAGGATGGTGAACTCGGGCCGAAACGCTCCGAGTTCCTCGGCCGACGGCTTCAGGAACAACTGATGCGCGAAGAGGGCGTGATAGGCCCGCTCGCAGACAACTCGAACCGCCAGGCGATGCTCCGGGTCGGCCCCCGCAAAGGTGTCGGTCACATAGACCGGGCGGCCTTGCAAGTGTTCCTGGACCCGCCCGAGCAGGCGATCGAACACTTCCGACTCGACCGGCCGATTGACCGATCCCCAGGCAATTTCCCCCTCGGAGCCCGGTTCCCGGACGATGAACTTGTCTTGCGGCGATCGACCCGTGTAGGTCCCGGTCCGGAAGACCGCGGCGCCGGAGTCCGCCAACTGGCCCTCTCCCCGGCCGAGTGCATGCTCGACCAGGACCGCTTGCGGGAGGTTCCAGAACGCCTCTCCCAGCCCGGTGAACCCCTGATCTTCGAGCCGGACGGCATGGGGCGGGAGGGGGTGTTCGTTCGGTGTCTCGGCGGTCGCTGCCATCGGGACCTCGGCAAGGTAGGGCTCGGGAGGCAAGGGCGATCCCCTGGACCTCCGGCCGATCAACAGAAGGATGCCCCGGCCGCTCGATCGCCTCGGGCGAACCGGGGAATTCGATCATCGTCCGCAAGACGGCACACCTCGTGCCACGGCCACGAAACGAGCCAATCGGCCGTGGATGCGTCGCCGTTTCCGTTCCAGACCGGCGATCATCGCTCGCGCCGAACCGCGGCCCAATCGGCCACGCGATCGACGAGCAACCGGGCCAGGTCGCCGTCGTTCGGCCCCAATGTTTCGACCGGGGCATCCGGGCGTACCAACGCTATTGTATGCCGCCCGGCCCGATAAGGGCGTAGATCATTCGCCACCGTCAGGTCGGTTCGGTTGATTCGGCAAGCGGCCTGTGCATCCTCGATCAGCTCCGCCTCCCCCGATCCCGAGAGCAGCTTGAAGCCCACCAGATAGGCCCGGGGGGCCCAGTCCCGCACCATTTGAATCACCTTCGGCGTTCTTCGGCAGTGAATGTCGAGCACCTCGGCGTCCGATCGGATCTTGCCCGCCGCGGCAATCGGCTCGTAGTCCGAGGCGGCCATGGCCAGCATCACCACGTCGATCGGCTCGGCCCGGAGCACTTGCTCCAGCGTCATCGCGTAATCGGCCACGGTCCCCCGGGTGATCGGGACCAGATGCAGCCGATCCCGGTGCCCCTGCCAGCGATCGGCAAGGGTCTCCAGATGAAGCCGCAACTCCTCGGCCGGGCGGCTTAAATCGATCGCGTTCAGATGGCGTCGGATCGGCAGTTCCGCCGTCGGCGCGTGGACGTGCCAGACCGATGCCCCCCGGTCCAGCCAGGCTTCGGCGATGCTCGCCGAGAACCGGCCGGTCGAGGCGTTGGCGATATGCCTGACGTCGTCGATCGGCGCGATCGTCCCGCCGCCGGTCACGACGACGTTCAAGGGCCTCCGTCCGCCGTGCTCACTCACCGTCTCGCCGCTCCTCGCCCCGAACCCGAGGCGCCAACTCGTCGCGGACCCACGCCCTCAGCCGGAGGACCCAATGAGACTCGATGACCGAATGGGGCTGATTGATCCAGGAGAAGACCTCCGCGGAGGAAAGAAACGGGAAGGCCACGCTCAGGGGCGTTTCGGTGTAAGCCCGGTCCTCACCAAGCCGGAAAAATCGCAACCGCGATCGAGAGCAGACCCAGACCTCGGGCACCCCGAGCCGTCGGTAAATTTCCATGGCTCGTTTCGCGCCGTGGGTCACGACCACTTCGATCGCCAGGTCTGGCGGCGGGTCGACGTTGAGGTCGAGTCCCGTCTTGCCGACCATTTGCTCCGCGTGGGCGAGGTAGAAGTTCTCGTCCCCCTCGACCGCGACGTTCAGGTCGTCTCGGGAGAGCGTGGTGGCCCCGATCGGAGTACAGGGCATCTCCAGCCCCGTCGAAACCTCCATGACAAAGATCCCAAGCCGCCGCGCCGATCGCTCATGAGGCATTGAGGGTGACACCAGCGTCAATCTCCCGTCGAGGTACCAGATCCGGGGCGATCGCCGCTCGCCGCGCACCTTGAGCATCCGCTTGAACCCGGACCAGGAGACGTCGAGCAGGTCGATGCGCGCGTCCCTCGCCTTCTGCCTCGTCGCGGATGCCATCAATGCCCTCCCTTTCGCCGATCGCCTGACCGCCCCGTTGCCGTCCCAGGGCGATTCCGTAAGCTGGGCGGATCAATCTCAATGAGACACCAGTGTCTGATCCGTTCCGTTCCGAGTCGAGACGACCGAGGTCCCCGCGATGAGCACCACGCTGCCCCACGATCCCCAGGCCCGGGCCCTGTTCGAGCAGATCGCGTCCTGGCCGATCTACGACCCGCACTCGCACATCGACGCCCACAGCCCGGCGGCGCGGAACCTCGATGAAGTCCTCGGCTACCACTACTATACCGAACTGGCCCACTCGGCCGGGATGCCCGCCTCCGAGGTCGATCCCGGCCTCGACCCCTTCACCCGCGCCCGCAACCTCTCCCGGAACCTCCACCGGATCGACAACACGGTCCAGTATTCCTGGCTCCTCGAAATCGCCCGGACCTTCCACGGCTTCGAAGGCGACCGGATCGACGCCGACACCATCGACGACCTCTACCGCCGCGCCGACCACTCCCAGGACGGCGAGGCCTGGGACCGCTCCGTCTGGCAAACATCCCAGCTCGAGGCCGTCTTCCTGACCAACGACTTCGACGACCCGCTCGAAGGCTGGGACACCTCGACCTACGTCCCTTGCCTCCGCACCGACGACCTCGTCTTGAAGCTCCACGAGCCGAGGACCCTGCAACGGCTCATGGCCTCGACCAACGTGGATGTCGAGGACGTGAAATCGCTCCGCATGGCGATCGCCTCGCTCTTCGAATACTTCGTCGAGCACGGCGCACGGGCCTGCGCCATCAGCCTGCCCCCGGATTTCATCCCCAGGAAGGCCACGACTATCGCCTCGCAGAACTCCGTCCGACGGGCCTTGAAGCACATGGACCTGCGGCCCGACGAGCACGAGGAGATCCGATCCCTCGTCTTCTGGACCCTCGCCGAACTCTGCGCCGAGTGGAAGCTGCCGTTCGACCTGATGATCGGCCCGATCCGCAATGTCTACCCCGCCGGCGTCTCCGGCGGCCGCGACCTGTTCGACCGCCGCGTCAGCCTGCACGACTACGCCGAGCTGTTCAACCACTTCCCCGAGGTCACCTTCCCCGTCTCGACCCTCTCTCCCGATGCCGGGGCCGAGCTGGTCGCCTTCTCCTGGATCCTGCCGAACGTCGTGCCCAACGGCCACTGGTGGTACTCGAACGTCCCGGCCTTCATCGCCGCCGACCTCAAGGCCCGGCTCCAGGCCGTCCCCAAGACCAAGCAGGTCGGCTACTACTCCGACGCCTACAAGCTCGAATTCATCCTGCCGAAATTCAACATGTATCGCCGGTTGCTGGCCGAGTACCTCGCCGAGGATTGCATCCGAGGGCGCGGCTGGTCCGAGGACCGGGCGCTCGAGCTGGCCCGCCTGGTCCTGCTCGACAACCCTCGCCGCCTCTTCGCCCGGCCCGACGAGGCCTGAGCCGACCGCCGATCGGGCAACCGACCGGCCGCACCAATCGTCCGTCAGATTCGGCAACCCCCGGCAGATCGGTCGATCCCGGGGGACCAGACCCACTGACTCCCCCCTCGATTTGACCCGCCACCGATCGCGAGCAAACCTTACGACGACGGTCGAGCGGGCGCCGGATCGCCCGCGTCGGGGAGTCGTCTCTGCGCCCGAGAGGGGCAACGCAGTCCGGCCGAGTACCGGAAAAGGTGAGGCACCATGTCCAGACAGCGCAGCGACTTGCGACGGACGACAGCCCTTGGCGTCGGCGTCCTGCTCGGGGCTTCCTTCGGCCTCCCGGCGCTCGCCGAGGAGTTCCCGACGCCGGCCGACGTGCCCGCCTCGATCGTCGCCCCGGAGCCGCCGGACGAATCGCGCCTGGCCCAGCAGGACGTCGGACGCCCGCCCGGCGGGATCATGCGTCCCGATTTCGGCGCCGGATCCGGGGTGCCCGGGACCGAGCTCTCGCGCGAGGAGGTCGAGCAGATCGACGCCGAGTTGATCGAGAACATCCTCCTGATCAACGACCCGACCGAGCGCTCACTCGCGCTCGTCCAGGCGGCCCGCTACAAGATCGTCACCCGAGAGCTGGAGACCGCCCGGACGGCCCTCGATCGGGCGACCGAGTCCATCGAGCAGATGGCCGACCCGGTCCGGCGCGACCTGCGGCTGATCTCGACCAGCAAGGCCTTCGTCGAGCTCGCCCAGGAATCGATCAACGCCGCCGTCTCCGGGGTCCCAGGCATCCTCTCGCTGGAGCAGGAGCTCTCTCCCGAGCAGCGGATCGACGCGCTGCGACGAGGGCTCGACGCCTTCTCTCGGGCCAATGAACTGGCGGCCCGGATCGTCTCCATCGGCTATCGGCCCCAGACGATGTACTTCGCCGCCGAGCAGCAGGCCCTCGGCGGCCAGGCGATCGGCGTCGTCGCGTTCCGGAACCCCGGCCGCCTGGCCGATCAGCCCGAGGTCCTCGCCGACCTCCGCCGCATCTCGACCGACTACATCGAGCGGGCTGCGGCTTACGCCCAGACCATCGACGCCCCCGTCTGGCGCGACGTGACCCTGTCGGCCGTCACCTCCGCCGCCGCCAATTCGAATCAATTCCCCCTGGCCCGGCGGATCGCCCGATCGGTCCCCGAGCTGGAGATCCGCTTCCAGGCCCTGCTCACCGTCGCCGAGGCCGAGGTCCGCCGCGGATCGGCCGACCAGGCGACCACCGACTACGCCGAGGCCGCCCGCACCGTCGCCTCGCTCCCGATCGCCGACCTCCGCTCGACCCTCAACAATGTCCTGGTCGAGAGCCTGATCGCCGCCGGCCGCTTCCCCGACGCCCGCCGCTGCGTCGTCTTCTATCCGACCGAACTCGACCGCCTCGAAGCCCTCGGCGCCGTCGCCGAATCGATGGGCTCCCGCGGCCTCTCCGACGAGGCCCGCGACTGGATCTTCCGCGAGGTCCGCCCCGAGTATCGCGACCAGCTCTTCCGCCGCGTCAACGACGGCGTCCTCAGCACCCTCGAACGCTACGGCAACGACTCCTCCTACCTCGGTACTGACTCCAGGGCCTTCTGAACACGACGGCGACCTCCCTGACGAACGAATCACCGGGCGGATCGACCTCGCAACTCTGCGATGGCTGGCCCGCCCGGTTCGATTGCGCCCCGTGGCATCCCCCGATCAGAAATCATCCACGCTGATCACCTCGCCGCCCGAGATCGTCGTCAGGGCCTTGAGCACCTTGGGGTCGATCGTCTCGCGGAAGAACCTGGCTGCTCCATCGGCGAATCCCGCGACGAACCCCCCGGGGTGATTCCCGAGCAGCGCTGCAGGATCGGCTTCCTCGTCCACTTCCCAGTCATTCGGCATCGTCCAGACGACCGCGTGCGCCGGGTTCGCCTCGACGACCATGATCGTGTTCGAGGTCCCGTCGAGAATTTCCTTGAGCGCCACGCCCTCCGCTCCCGGGAAGATGGTGTCGCGTCCCCGGGGGACGAGATAGTTGGTCATCCCTTCCTCCAAGACACCTGGACCCCGGTAAAGTTCCGGCATCCGTCCGATCAGGGCCGCGTTGTGCGGGCTGTCCCACGGCTCATCGAGGTGGAATTGGTCATAAAGCGATTTCTGCTCGATGTGCGGCAGAATATGAACACGCCAGCTCAAGAGCGGTTTCCCGTCCTCGTCAACCGTATACGCGGGCGGGAAGGTCGATTTCTGATTGAAAGCGTAGTTGTGCATCGCCAGGCCGAAGGTCTTCATGGTGTTCATGCTCCGCGATCGCTTCGCCTCGGCGCGGGCCTTCCGCACGGGAGCCCCGACCAACTCCCCGGCCTGCTCCAGATCAGCGGCGAGCACCAGCCGGTCCCCATCGCCCTCAATCTCGATTCGCTCAAGGTTGCTCACAAATGCACTCATCGACTGGTCGTCCCCGAGCCCTTCGCCAAGCCGACTCATCGCCTCTCTGAATTCGGAAGCAAGGTCCCCGGCCGCCCTCGCATCGCTCGACTGGATGATCCCCCGCAGTCGAACGCCTGGCTCGGACTCCAGCCCTAGAACGGCCCACCGCATCCCCCGGGTGATCGGGGCGGTCTCCAGGCCGCCGAACGATTCGGGAAGCCTCGGCATCAGCTCCTCGATCACCCTCCGCTGGTTCGCGCTCGGGATGATCAGCAGCCGTGCCGGCCCGTCCCCCGAGGCGGCGAACGCCTCGTCCAGCTCCGGCCGCGGCGTCGCCCCGGCAGCTCGAATCCGCTCCAGGGCCGCATCCGACCCCGCGAAGACGGCCCCCCGGATGATCGCGCAGGTCGGCCACGCAACAGGAGGCTCCCCCTCGGCGTCTCCGCAGAGAATCCGGCCGATCGCCTCGCCGTCGCTCCCCTCGGCCAGCGGCACGACGACCACCGGCAACCCGGGCAGGTCCGCCGGGTCAACAAGCACATACAAGGCCTCCGCCCCGGCCCCCCGGAGCGCCTCGACCCAGGCCACGACCCCCGCCTTGGCCTCGTCGATCTCCCCCGGTTCCAGCACCCCCGACAGCACCCGATCGGCCAGGTCGTCCAGGTCGAGCCGAGCCAGATCCACGTGTAAGACCGCGAACACCTCCGCCCGCACGAACGGGGCGATCGCCTCCGCCCTCGGGTCCTCCGGGGGCGGGATCATCGTCGCGGCGAGGATCGTGATTGTGGAAAGAACACTCATGTTCGATCGCTCCGAGTAAGGAAATGATGGAATTTCAACCCGTTAACCTGCTGATTCGTCGCACCGCTTCCCGTCCCGATGGGTCGGCTCCGGGTGCCCCGGGTTCCGCGTCAGCGGACCCCGGGCGGAACACCATGGGCCAGCCGACCCTGTGCCCGGAATCCGCTGGCGCGGAACCCGGGGTACCCGGCGTGTTGGCGAGATCGAGGGATGTGATCCCACGATTTTTGAGTGGAAGCTGTCGTAGGGTGCTGTCGAGTCTTCGAAGACGCACCAATGCCCGTCGCAAACCGTACGGTCCGTCTCTCGGACTTCACGCACCGGCGTTCAATCCGCCATTCGCAAGCGGTAGTTGATCCGATAGGCGGGGATATCCGGCCCGCCGGGGATCGGCGGGGCCGTCAGAGCCGCCTCATCCCCCTCATCCCCCTCGACCTCGTAACCGAACGGTTCTCCCGTGGCCGGGTCGAGCGGCGTGGGGACCTCCTCGATCGCCTCCAGGCTCGGCGGGAATCGGCCGTCGTGTGCCTCGGCGTACAACCGGATCGCCTCGACGCACCGCAGCGCGGCCAGTCGCCGATCGACCTGCGTCTGGGCCATGAGGACGGAATTCAAGGCGGGCGAGACGAGCAAGAACAGCGAGAGGCCCGGCCTGGCAAGCTTCTCCTCGATCGTCCGGTAGGAATACGTCGCGTCGATCCTCCGATTGGCTTCCCTGGCGGGCAGACTCACCCACTTGTACACGTCATCGCTCAGGGCGACGTAATCGCGCCAGGCGAGGATGCCGACGACCTGGATTGCCGGCATCGCCTCGACCTCCGCCTCATCTCGGCCCGATTCGACAAGTTCCCGCTTCGCCTCGGGGTAATTCCGTGCAATCAGGCCGGTCAGGAACAGGGCCATCGATCCCTGGTCGGAGGGGGCGGAACCCGTCCATCCCTGGAGCTGCTCGGCCAGGCTGTCGAGGAAGATCCTCCCCCGCTCGGCGCTCCAGGCCGGGCCGTCCAGTTCGAGCAAGTCGGGGAACATCCGTTCGACGAGCGATCGCTCCCCTTCAATCGCCTCGTCCAGCTCGATCATCGGCCCTGGCAGGTTCGCGAGTGCCCAGTACAAGGACGGCGTCCCTTTGGCCTGGATCAGTTCCGTGAGGTCGTTTGACATGACTCCAGCGATCACGATCCCGACGAACGCCTGGACGAGCGACGAGCCCTCGCTCACGTGGCGGGCCATCGCGTAGCCGGTCCGCAGCCAGTGAACCGCGTCCTCGGTATTCCCCTCCAGGATCGCCATCCGGGCCCGGAGTGAAACCAACCGAGCCAGCGACCGCGACTCCTGCACCTCGGGCAAGAGCAGCTCGATCGTCTCCGGCCGGTTGTCGAAGCCCCAATCGCAATCACGACGAAGGACGCCGAGTTCCACCTCCCGCAAAATGGACGCATAGCGATCAAGCAGTGCCTGGGCCTCTTGTCGGGGGATCGCGTCGATCGGGCCGTTGATCCAATCGGAGAGCCCGATTTCCGCAATCTCGGACTGCTCCTTTCCCATGCGTCGGGCCTCGTACCGCTCGGCGTTCCGCTGTTGCTGGAGCATCAACAGAGCACGATGGTAGAACACCGCCGCGTTGCCCGGGACGAGGTCGCGGCGTTTGGGGAGGAGGGTGTATTTCAAGGCCGGGCTCGGCTCGCCGGCCGGGCGGAGGGTCAGGACGGTCGGCCCGTCCTCGTCCGACTGGCCGAGGGCAGTCCCGGGCGAAGGCAGGGACATCACTCCGGCAAAAAACGCGAGAATCCAACGATTCATGACGGTTGTCCCCACTGAAGAAGGCGGTTCAGTTCGGCCCGGGACGCCCGGGCGGTCGGCGTGGTCGATTCCCCCCCGGCATGCATGGCGACGGGCAGGGGAGGGGGCTCCGGCAGGCCCTCGATGCCGAGCCGAAGCACCCGCATCCGCACGGCCGCGGGCGAGGTGTCCGACGGGCCTGGCAAGGGCCGATCGAACGCGGCCGATTCCTTCCGGCTCGATCGGTGCAGGATCACCACCTCGGCGGGCGGCTCCGGAATCGGCTCGCGTGGGGTCGGGGGTTCCTGGTCGGGTGGTGATTCCGCCACAACAACCCGCTCGACCATCCGCGGCCCGGCCTCCGGGCGATGCACGAGGATCGCCGCCTCGCCCAGCGCCACCACGGCGAAGGCCGCCGCGATCGACGGCCAGGCGAACCGCTCGGCCGCGGATCTCCGCACCGAGGCCCGCCCGGCCAGGAACATCAGGCGGTCGCGGTCGATCGTGCCCCGGGTGGGGGCGAGCGACCCGAGCGCGGCCTCAATCGCGTTCAATCCCCCCTCGGGCGGGAGGTCCGGCTTCGGGTCGGACATGGCACCCCCAGGCGTTGTCTCAGGGTCTTCAATCCGGATTGGTACAGGCGATGCGCGGCACTCGACGATCGGCCGCTCATCGCCCCGATTTGCTCGAAGGTCAGGCCGCCCCACAGGTGCGCGACGATCGCCTCGCGCTGCTCGATCGGCAAGGCGCGCAAGGCGACCTCGGCCGCCTCGGGGTCGATCGTCCCGGCGTCTGGCGGGGATGCCTCGAACCAGTCGGGCGACCTGGCGGCGGCGTTCGACTCGTGCCGGCGGCGGCGTCGGGCGGCCTTCGCCGCGTTGATCGCCCCGTTGCGGACGGCCCGGAAGAGCCACGCCGCCGGGTTCTCCGGCGTCGGGCGCTGGCCAGCCAGGGCCACGAACGCCTCCTGTACGACATCCTCCGGGGCGTCGCACCACTGCCTGGCGAACAGGACCAACGCATCGGCGTGCCGGTCGATCAGCCTGCCGATCTGGTGCGGGTCCATATGCCGAGCATCCCGAGGTCCGACGTGTCGTCACTATCCCTTTGACAACAGTCGGATGGTTTCATCCCGGGATTCTTCCAGGTTTTTTTCTCGGACCGGTGCGTTCTCAATCCTCCTGGAAGAACGCTTCGTAGCGACGCTTCATCGTCCGGACCCCCTCGTGCAGGGCATGCACGTCGAAACCAAACACGAACATTTTGCAGCCGAGCTTCGCCATCCGATCGGCGTACTCGGGACCCCGGGGGACGACGCCCCAGGGCTTTCCGGCGGCTCGGCAGGCGTCGGCAATGCGCTCGATCGTCTCGAGGCACTTCGGGTGTTCGAACTGGCCGGGGACGCCGAGCACCTGGCTGATGTCGGCCGGGCCGACGAACAAAAGATCCACGTCGGGCACGGCGGCGATCTCGGCGATCGACTCGATCGCGCCGGCCGTCTCGATCTGGATGCCGACAAATGTGTCGGCGTTGGCCTTCTCGACGTACTCGGCCAGGGGCGTGAGGCCGAATCGGCCGTCGCGGTTGCCGCCGTTCATGCCGCGTTCGCCCCTCGGCCAGAACTTGGCCCAGCGCACGGCCCGCTCGGCCTCCTCGGGCGATCGGACCATGCTGACCATCACCCCGCCGGCGCCGATCTCCAGCGGCCGCATGATCGAGGCGTAATCGGTCGCCGGCATCCTCACGAAGTGATCGAGGCCATAGCCCCGGGCGGCGACGACGGCCGTCTCGATCTCCCGGAGGCTCAGGCCCGAGTGCTCCTGGTCGAGCCAGAGGCCGTCGTAGCCGCCGTGCTCGCCGATGATCTCCACGAGCTTCGGGTGGAACAACTGACCGACGCCGAACAATCGGACGGTCTTCCCTTGCGCCAGGCGGTCCTTGATACGTGGCATGATCGCAGCGGGCCTCGGATACGCTCAAACGGGTGGAGGTCATCGGACGCAATTTTTTGGAATCGCCCGATTCTAATGCCTTGCAAACTCCAAGGCGCGGGGCAAGTGGTGCCGACGCCACAGGACCGCTCCAACCCGTTTGAGATCCGGCACGGCGGGTTGATCCGGGCGATGCGATCGTGGATAACCGATCTATGCTCGAAGGGGATGTCTTGCAGTGCTCAAGCAATCGGCAACGAGGAGCGAGGCGCAAGGGTGATCGACTGGGCTCGCGAACAGACTGGTGGGCGGATCCGCCTGGCCACCGGCCCGTTTCTCTGGTGGAGCTTCGCCATCCTGGCCCTGACCGGGGAACTGGCCTTGTGGATGGCGATCCACCGCCAGGCCCGGGGGTTCCCGGCGGGGCTCCGCCTGGCCTGGCTCCTCGGCTACACGCCGAGGACGGTCTTCATGGCCTTCGTGCTGGCCGCGCTGCTGACCGTCGTGGTCGATGTCCTGGTCAAAATGCTCCTCGATCTCCCCATGCGCCGATGGCTGACCCCGCGGAACGATCGCGAGGACGACGCCTACCAGGGCTTCGGGTTCCACCTCGGCCCCACCGAGCGGGTGCTCGACGAGGTCCCGGCCCGCCTGCTCGCCCGCCCGAAGTCCTTGCCGGGGACGCTCGCCCTGACCGATCGCCGGGTCTGGTTCTTCCCCTCCGCCTGGGATGCCGAGCCGTGGTCGCTCCCCCGCGATCAGGTCCGGTCGGCGACCGTCGTGCCCCCCTCGGGGTTCCTGAGCAAGCTGCTCCGGGGGCTTCCCCCCCAGATCCACCTCGATCCCGGCCCCCGGGCCGGGCCCCAGGGCGAGTTCGATCGCTACGCCGACCCCGACTCCGACCTCGATCCGCGTGTCAGGTTCATCCTCGCCGAGCCTCGCCGGGTTCGATCCTGGTTCGGTGCCCAGCCCTTCGGCGTCTCCCGACGGGCCTGAGCGAGCCTGTTGCCCGTTCCCTCCCCCCTCCCCAATGCGTGCCGAGTCCCTCCCATGGCCGACCGTTTCCGGGTCCTCGTGACCGATTTCCTCACCGAATCCGAGGTGGAACTCCCCATCCTCGACGAGCTCGCCCAGGTCGAACTGGCCTGCGCCCACGAGGAAGCCGAGCTGTTCGACCGCCTGCCGACCGCCGATGCCCTGATCGTCTACCACGACGTCCCGATGCTCACCGAGGCCACCATCAACCGCCTCGACCGCTGCCGGGGGATCGTCCGCGCCGGCGTCGGCTACAACAACATCGACATCGAGGCGGCCGGGCGGCGGGGCATCCCCGTCTGCAACGTGCCCGACTACGGCGCCGAGGAAGTCGCCGATCACGCCATCATGATGCTCCTGGCCGTCGTCCGTCGCCTCGTGCCGTGCCACAACTCGATCGTCGAGGGCGACTGGGAGGTGCCGATCGTCTACGGCGTCCCCCGTCTCCGCGGCCGGACGATCGGCCTGGTCGGCTGCGGGCGGATCGGCACCGCCACGGCGATCCGGGCGAAGGCGTTCGGGCTCGACGTGGTCTTCTACGACCCGCACGTCTCCCCCGGCTTCGAGAAGGCCCTGGGCGTCCGCCGCACCGAGTCGATCGAGGAGCTGTTCGAGCAGAGCCAGTTCGTCAGCGTCCACTGCTACCTCGACGCCTCGTCGCACCACCTGGTCAATGCCAAGCGGCTCGCCCTGATGCCCGAACACGGGGTCCTGATCAATACCGCCCGCGGGCCGATCGTCGACCAGGAGGCCCTGCTCGCGGCGCTCGACTCCGAGCACCTCGCCGGCGCCGGGCTCGACGTGGTCGAACGCGAACCGCTCGACGACGACCGCCTCCGCCGCCACCCCCGCGTGCTCCTGACCCAGCACGTCGCCTTCTACAGCGTCGAGGGGTTCATCGAGATGCGCCGCAAGTCGGCCGAGGAGGTCCGCCGGCTCCTCCTCGGCCAGCCGCTCCGCTGCCTCGTCAACCAGCCGGCGCCGCGTTGACGGGCGATCCATCCGATCGCGCCGTGTGCCGATCAATCCAACGCGTCCGGGTCGATCCCCAACGCCCTGAGCTTCTCCGCCAGCCGATCCGCCCGGAGCCGCTGCTGCTCCTCGCCCCGGGCCAGTGCGTCGCGCTGCTCGGCCAGTTCCAGGTAGGTCAAGAAGCGCCGGCCATCGGGTCCGATCAGGGCGAAGGCGTCGTCGGTCAGCTCGAAGCGGACGCCCAGCCTCGGGCTGACCATGCCGGCGGGATCGGGGATCGGCACGAGCCTCTCCCCCTCGCGTCGGTAGGCGGCAAAGGTGTTGCGGTCGGGGTCGTAGACATAATATTCCTCGACGCCGAACCGCTCGTAGAACTGGAGCTTGCGGCGCATTTCTCCGGCCCGATTCCCAGGGGAGAGCACCTCGAAGACCACCTGAGGGGCGATCCCCCCTTCGTCCCACTGCCTGTACGACCCCCGGTAACCCTTCGGCCGACCGAAGGCCACCAGGGCATCCGGCGCGGTCCGAGTCTTATTGTCCCCCTCGATCGGGTACCAGAGCAGGTCGCCGGCCACGAAGACATCGGCCCGATCGCGGAAGAGCGCATCGAGTCCTTCCTTGATCGTGACGATCCACTGGAACTGGAGCGTGTTCTCCGCCATCCGCTTACCGTCGCTGTCGGGATACTCGACCTGCGACGCGGCGGCCTTCGAGCCGAGGCGGGTCGACATCGGGACTCCCTCCCGTTCGCGAAAAAAAAAAGGGATCGAGACGATGAACACCTGTCATCCCCGCCGACCATCGTAATGCCCCCCGGTGCCGGTGTCGAGCCGCCCGCCGGAGCGTCCTTTCCCCATTCAACGTTGGACTCGAAACCACCATCCTGCCGATCTCAACTCGGGAACGATCAACGGCCGCCTGCAATCCCGTTCGGTGACAACCTCGGTGAGTGATGCAAGATGGGGAAGTTCCGAGCGGTTTTGACAGCTCGAACGAATTCGACTATCGTGTCTGCCAACGACTTACGCAGGCCAACGCCCGAGCGAGACTCTGAGCATCTCCCCGGATCGCGAGGGACGCGATCCCGAGGTCGGCCAGCGCCTGGAATCCGTCCATGATCTTCGACCTGATCGCACGACTGGTGATCCGCCGGGGCCTCCTTCTCGTGCTGGCCTGGATCGCCCTGGCGTTCGCGCTCAACCGCTACGCCCCGTCCTGGGACGAGGTGAGCCTCGACGACGACGTCCGGTTCTTTCCGGCCGGTTCGCTCAGCGTCGAGGGGCAGACCCTGCTCGAACGCGGCTTCCCCGAGGCGACCGAGTCCACCGCCGTCGTGGCCGTCGAGCGGGCCGAAGGGCCGCTGACCGCCGACGACCTGGCGTTCATCGGCACCCTGGCCGATCGGCTCAAGGGGCTCATCGGCCCCGAGTTCGACATCGCCACCGTGACCGACTACCGCGACCGCTACATGGATTCGATCCTCATCGGCGGCAATGGGGTCGAGGGGGGCGGTCAGGCCGCGCTCACCCTGGTCGGGATCGAGGCAACCTACGCCAGCAAGCAGGCCAGGCTCACGGTCAACGCCATCGAGGGAGTGATCGACGACCTCGCCGGCGCCGTCCCCTCGGGCCTCCGGCTCGCCCTGACCGGATCGGCCGTCGTCGGCCACGACATGAACGAGTCGTCGAACGCCAGCATCGACACGACGACCTACGCCACCATCGCCCTGGTCATCGCTATCCTGCTGGCCGTCTATCGGTCGCCCCTGCTGGCCCTGATCCCGCTGCTCACGATCGCCCTGTCGGTCTTCATCTCGCTCAAAGGCTTGCCGACGCTCCGCTGGGTCCCCGGCCTCGACTTCCAGGTCATCAACGTCACGAAGGTCTTCGTCATCGTCGTCCTGTTCGGGGCCGGGACCGATTACTGCCTCTTCCTGATCGCCCGATACCGCGAGGAACGCGCCCACGGCCACACCATCCCCGAGGCCCTCGGCATCGCCATCCGGCAGGTCGGCGCCGCCCTGGTCGCCAGCGCCGGCACGGTGATCGTCGGCCTGGGCATGCTCTGGTTCTCCAGCTTCGCCAAGATCCAGTACAGCGGGCCGGCCATCGCCCTGAGCCTCGCCGTCGCCCTGCTCGCGGCCCTGACCCTGGCGCCGGTCCTGCTCAAGTGGTTCGGCCGGACGATCGACTGGCCCTTCGGCCCCCCCCCCGTCGTCCGGGCCGAGGTCGAGGCCGCGGCCGAGGCCCACCACCTCCGCGACGGAGTGCCCGACCAGGCCGCCGCCGCCCTGAAGGGCCCCTGGGGGCGGGTCGCCAACCTCGTCGCCCATCGCCCGGGGATCATCCTCGCCGTCAGCCTGCTGTCGCTCGCCCCGCTGGCCGTCTACGGCACCAGGGTCACCTCCAATTACGGGCAGCTCTCCGACCTGCCCAACTCGGCCCCGAGCAAGATCGGCGCCCGCCTGATCCGAGACTACTTCCCGATCGGCGAGCTCGGCCCCACCACCCTGCTCGTCCACGCCCCCGGCCTCGACTTCCGCGACGACGAGGGCCGGCAGGTCCTCGCCGACCTCTCCGAACGCCTCGAAGCCCTGCCCGAGGTCGCCCGCATCCGATCCCTCTCCCGGCCCCTCGGCGAGCCGCTCGAAGAGACCATCCGGCTCTCGTCCGAGGAACAGGCCCTGCCCGGCTTCCTCCGCCGGCCGATCGAGCAGGCCCGCAACGCCCTGATCGAGCGCGGCTATCAGGCCGCCGAGCCGGTCTACGTCAGCACCCGCCCCGCCGATCCGTCCGACCTCGGCTCCATCTCCCGCATCGACATCCTCCTGGCCATCGACCCCTTCTCCGAGGACGGGATGGACGCCCTCAACGCCATCCAGCGCGAGGTCAACGCCCTGACCGCCGCCGAGGCCGGGCCGCTCGCCGGGGCCGAGGTCGGCTATGCCGGCTCCACCCCCATGCTCTACGACCTGCGATCGTCCATCGGCAACGACCAGAAGCGGATGTACGTCCTGGTCACGCTCGGCGTGTATGCGATCCTCGTCCTCCTCCTCCGCCGCCCCGGCATCTGCCTCTACCTGATCGCCACGGTCGTCCTCGGCTACCTCGCCACCCTCGGCCTGACCGACCTCGTCTTCCAGGCGTTGCACGAGGGCCCCGAACCCTGGCAGGGGCTCGACTGGAAGGTCAGCTTCTTCCTGTTCGTCATCCTGGTGGCCGTCGGCGAGGACTACAACATCTTCCTCATGTCTCGCGTCCTGGAGGAGGAAGACGGGCACGGCCCGATCGACGGCACCCGCCGCGCCGTCGCCGCCACGGGCGGCATCATCAGCTCCTGCGGCCTGATCATGGCCGGGACGTTCGGCTCGATGCTCACCGGCAAGCTGCTCGCCCTCCGGGAGCTGGGCTTCGCCCTGGCCGTCGGCGTCCTGCTCGACACCTTCATCGTCCGGCCGATCCTCGTCCCGGCCTTCATCATCCTCCTGGAACGGATCCGGGCCCGGTTCTCGTCAGGCGGCCGGGGCCGATCGCTGCCTTCCCGAGAGGAACCCGCCCCGGCCGGCGGAGCCCCGTCGGTGCTCCGCGTCGATTACGGCATCGCCTCGCGGCACACCCCCCGCCGTTGATTGCCCGAGTCGGCCCGGCGTCCCGGGCCCTCGGCGCATGATTTGCAACTGCGCTGTCCCGGTGGCCCAATCCTCGAGTCGCGACACTCCTCCCTCCCCGGCGCCGTGAACTGAACCCCCTGCCTGCCGACGTCGCGGGCGAGTACACTCGATCGCCGTGTTCGCGAGCGCCCCGAAGCGTCTGCCGACGATCGGGCCCCGGTTCTTCCCCATCACCGATCTTTGGAATCCACCGATGAGAGTCTGGCCGGGACAACCCTACCCCCTGGGCGCCACCTGGGACGGCACCGGAGTCAACTTCGCCCTGTTCTCCGAAAACGCGACCAGGGTCGAACTCTGTTTGTTCGACTCGGTCGATGCCGAGCGCGAATCGCAGCGAATCCCCCTGACCGAATGCACCGACCTCGTCTGGCATGCCTACCTGCCCGACCTGATGCCCGGCCAGCTCTACGGCTACCGGGTCCACGGGCCATACGACCCGGCCCACGGGCACCGCTTCAACCCGAACAAGCTGGTGCTCGACCCCTACGCCAAGCTCATCGGCCGCCGACTCAGGTGGGACGACTCCCTGTTCGGCTACCCGATCGGCGGCTCGGACCTCGACTTCGACGAGCGCGACAGCGCCCCGTTCGCCCCGCTCGCCCAGGTAATCGACCCCTCCTTCACCTGGGGAGACGACCGCCCCCCGAAGACCCCCTGGCACAAGACCCTCTTCTACGAGTCGCACGTCAAGGGGCTGACCATGCGTCACCCCGACGTCCCCGAGCACATGCGCGGCACCTACCTCGGCGTCGCCAGCGAGCCGATCCTCCGCCACCTGAACGAGCTGGGCGTCACCGCCATCGAACTGCTGCCCGTCCACCACCACGCCGACGACCGCTACCTCGAGGAAAAAGGGCTGGTCAACTACTGGGGCTACAACACCCTCTCCTTCTTCGCCCCCCACATCAGCTACGCCGAGGAGCATCCGGTCCTCGACGCCGTCCAGCAGTTCAAGAGCATGGTCCGCGGCCTGCACTCGGCCGGCATCGAGGTCATCCTCGACGTCGTCTACAACCACACGGCCGAGGGGAACCAGAACGGCCCGACCCTCTCCTGGCGAGGCGTCGACAACGCCGCCTACTACATGCTCTCCCCCGAGGACCCGCGCTACTACATGGACTTCACCGGCTGCGGCAACGTCCCCAACATGTCGCACCCGCGCGTCCTGCAGATGATCATGGACAGCCTGCGCTACTGGGTCACCGAGATGCACGTCGACGGCTTCCGGTTCGACCTGGCCAGCACCCTCGCCCGGGAGCTCTACGAGGTCAACCGCCTCGGATCCTTCTTCGACATCATCCACCAGGACCCGGTCCTCTCGCAGGTCAAGCTCATCGCCGAGCCCTGGGACGTCGGGCCGGGCGGCTACATGGTCGGCAACTTCCCCCCCGGCTGGGCCGAGTGGAACGGCATCTACCGCGACGAGATCCGAGACTTCTGGCGCGGCCAGGAATGCACCGCCAACGAGCTGGCCACCCGCCTCTCCGGCTCCAGCGACCTGTACCAGAACGACGGCCGCAAGCCCTACGCCAGCGTCAACTTCATCACCTGCCACGACGGCTTCTCACTCCGCGACCTCGTCTCCTACAACGAGAAGCACAACGAGGCCAACCACGAGGGCAACCGCGACGGCTCCGACGACAACCGCTCCTGGAACTGCGGCGTCGAGGGGGAGACCGACGACCCCGCGATCAAGGCCCTGCGCGCCCAGCAAATGCGCAACTTCATCGCCACCCTCTTCTTCTCGCAGGGCGTCCCCATGATGCTCGCCGGCGACGAGATCATGCACACCCAGGGCGGCAACAACAACACCTACTGCCAGGACAGCGAGATCAGCTGGCTCGACTGGGACCTCGACGACGACCGCCGCGAGTTCCTCGAATTCGTGCGCAAGGTCAGCCGGATCTGGCGGGCCTTCCCCGTCTTCCAGCGCCGGAACTTCTTCAAAGGGCGGGCGATCCGGGGCGAGGACGTCAAGGATCTCTCATGGCTCGACCCCTCGGGCCAGGAGATGGGAGACGAGGCCTGGGACGCCGGCTTCGTCCGGTGCATCGGCATGAGGCTCGCCGGCGACGCCATCGGCGAGGTCGATGAGCGCGGCGAGCCGATCGTCAGCGAGACGGTCCTCGCCCTGTTCAACGCCCACTGGGAGCCGGTGCCCTTCGTCCTCCCCGAGCACCAGCCGGAACGGATCTGGGAGGTCCTCCTCGACACCGCCGACGCCGACCCCGTCTGCGAGACCTTCGAGCGGGGCCACGCCTACGACCTCAAGGGCCGCTCCGTCGTGCTCCTCCGCCTCCGGGACCGCGACGAGACCCCCGCCGATACGTTCACGAGCGCGGCCGGCGACTGATCGACGCGCCGTCGGGGCTGGCCCCTCGGCCCCGGCATCGCACCCGATCGTGCGTCAACCCCGCCCTCCCCGGTGCGATGGCAAGGCCCTTCCCGAGGGCCCGAGCGCGCGACGCTCGGGAAGGGCTCGATCCCCCTCGGTCGTCCCGGCCGGCCGACGGCGCCGGCCCTCGCCGGAATCCCGCCCGATCCCCAGCCCGATTTCTCCCCCTCCCCTCGACTCGTCTCGATCCTCGCCGTCGCCCGACGCCACGCCGATCGCCCCCACGCCCTCCTCGGTCCGATCGGCCAATCGTGATGGGTCGACCGCCGGGCGGCCCGCGAGAGGCCCGCGAACATTCTCCGTCGCCCGAATTCACCATCGCGCTTATCGCGCTCTATGGTTGGATCAGTCGATCGGGTGATCCGGTCTGATCGAGCACACTCCCGCCGGAGAGCGGGCACGGAGCGAGCCGGATCTGTCTGCCGAGGAGTCGGCAAGACAAGCTATAAAAGGCTGTTTCATTTCGTCGACGGTGACGAGTTCGCGCCGCGGTCTGATCGTCCGAATCAAACGCCATTGCGCGTTGATGGAGCGGTATTTCCTTGGGATTTCCGCCATGAAAGGGCGAATGATGGCACGGATCTGGCCATCCGCGCATCAAAAAAATCGTTGATGCATCGTCGTGGAAATTTGCCAAGATTTGCCGGTTTGGCCTCTCGACAGAGGGATACGGCGATCGTTAGTTTCGTTGCCCGGACGGCCCGGAATGCCGCCGACGTCGACGTCGAGCCACCGTCCCCCGACCGTTCGCAGATGACCTGACGCACAAAGGAGAAATCACGTTGACACGCTTGCAGCAATGCCTCGCGACGGCGCTCTGCTTGGTCTGCATCGCGAGTGAGGCCCGATCCCAGGACGCGATCCCGGTCGGGCCCTGGTTCACCTACCACCCCGAGCAGTACGCCGTGATCGACACCGACACCGGCCTGGCCTGGCCCGCCGGCGAGGCGCTGCTGCCGCCGCCGTACGGTCAGATCCTGCTCCAGGGGAAATACCCCTGGGTGGCGACCTCTGGTCTCCGCGATTTCGAGGCGACCAAGTACGCCGCAGGCCATTCGAACTGGCGGCTCCCGACCGTCGCGGAGCTCCAGACCGCCCGAGAGCATGGCCTGTACGATGCCCTCGTCGAGGTCGCCAGGCTGGAAGGCAATCCCTACCCCATGCCGGTCGCCCGCTACGGCTACTTCGGCTCCTGGGCCAGCGATCAATCGAGCACGAATCAGCGGGCCTGGGTGAATTTCATCGCCCCGCCGAAGAATGTGGTCATGTGGTGGCCGACCCATTGGGGGTCCCGCCAGTTCCTGCCCGTGCGTGAGACCGCCGCGCCGACGCCCATCCTCTGGGCCGACAACATCCAGGAGGGGCAGCAGCGGCCCTGGGGGTTCAGCGGGTACTCCACCCAGTACAACGGGAAGACCGTCGCCCCGAGCGACGCCAACGGCGCGAACCTGTCCAAGGTCCCCGACCCCGCCGGCGGCCCCGGCTTCGCCATGCGGCACTTCGCCGTCTTCGGGCCGAAGGTCGGCCGGTCGCAGGCAGGTCTCTACAGCTTCTCCAACCCGGCCTTCGCCAAGCAGGCAAAGAGCGAAGAAGGGGTCTACCTCGCCCAGGAGTGGTACTTCCCCGAGGTCCTCCGCGCCGGAGGGCGGTCGGGGCCCTGGATCAGCCTCCTCGATTGGCATTCGGTCGGCCCGAACGGCTCGAACCGCTGGCACACGTCGCCCGGCCTGTTCCTGGCCCAGGACGGCTCGATGCGCGTTCGACTGGATTGGAATTACGGGATGACCGGCAACCCGGGCAGCGCCTGGTCGACCATCCCCCTTCCCGTCGGCCGTTGGTTCGACGTCGAGATGTACTACAAGTGGACCACCGGGCCGACCACCATCAAGATCTGGATCGATGGCAAACTCGCCCTCGAACAGACCGTCCCCCGGACTCGCCACCCGAATCACAACGTCGTGGAGAACTATGTGAAATTCTACGGCGCGTCGCCGATCACGTCCCCCTGGTCCCCGACCCCCAGCGTCCGCTACTCCCGCAACGTCCGGATCGCGGCCGATCGCATCTGGCCCGGCGGGCAATAACCCAGGCGATGCAGCGTCCCTCGGCCGGCAACACTACAAAAAGCGGGGTGGAGTCATGCTCCACCCCGCTTTTTGGTATTGGCCTGTCACGCCGCAACGGTGTTGCGGGCCGGGCAGGGGTGTCAGTCCGAGCCGCCTTCTTCGCCGCTCGGCTGCCCCTCACCCGAGGAGGCCGAGCCGGCACCGGCCAGCGCTTCCTCCCCCTTGGTCGTGGCCTCGAAGACGAGCTTCGGGCCGTCCTCGGTGTCGCCGACGGTGACGGTCAGGGTGTCCTTGCCCTTGAACTCGCCCCGGAGGATCGACTCGGACATCGGGTCCTCGATCATGTTCTCGATCGCCCGGCGGAGCGGCCGGGCACCGTAATCGGGGTTGAAGCCCTTGTCGATGATGTAATCCTTCGACTCCTCGGTGAGGATGAGCTGCAACCCCCGGTCGGCCAGGCGCTGGCGGACCTTCGTCAGCTCGATGTCGATGATGTGCTTCAGGTCCTCCCGCGTCAGGTTGTGGAAGACGATGATGTCGTCCAGGCGGTTGAGGAACTCCGGGCGGAAGTACTTCTCGATGGCGACCTTCAGCCGCTCCTTCATCTCCTCGTAGTTGCTCGGGTCGTCCATGTTCCGGCCGAAGCCGAGGACGTTCGACTGCGAGGTGGCCTCGACGCC